>NZ_JBNDMQ010000047.1:0-62698 GCF_050436665.1 Paraburkholderia sp. EB58
CACGAACTGCGACACTGGGTGCGTACTTCAGGGCACCTGAAGCCGCAACATTCCAACACTCAACTGTGAGAGGTGCATTATGAAATCACCGTCGGAACACCTAGTGTTCGGCCCAGCGCCGTCTTCAACGCATCGCTCGGATAGGAGACGGGCTCGAAACCCTGCCGGCGGGCCAAATACGGATGGACCGCGCCCCCTTGAATCGGACCTGGCCGGACGATGGCAACCTCAATAACAAGGTCGTAAAAGGTACGAGGCTGCATTCGCGGCAGCATGCTCATCTGCGCGCGCGATTCAATTTGAAACACGCCGATTGTGTCTGCCTTCGAAATCATCTCGTAGGTTGCGGGGTCTTCTGGCGGGATATCCTGCATTTCGAAGCGCTCCCCGCGTTGCTCGGACACGATGTCGAGGGTGCGCCGGATTGCTGATAGCATGCCTAGCGCTAGTACATCGATTTTCAAGAGACCGAGCGACTCGAGGTCGTCTTTATCCCACTGAATGACCGACCTGTCCGCCATGGCCGCGTTTTCCACTGGCACCAGTCTCGTCAGTTTTCCGCGACTGATAATGAAGCCACCTGAATGCTGAGACAGGTGCCTCGGAAAATTGAGCAACTGTGAGGCAAGTCTGGCCCACGCCTGGATGAGAGGCGTCTCCGGGTTAAGCCCCGACTCCTCAAATCGCTTGAGCAGGTCCCGACTGTTATCAAACCAGTGATGTGACTTGGCCACCGCATCGACAATCTGCGGGTCGACACCCAACGCCTTACCCGTCTCGCGTAGCGCGCCTCTCGGTCGGTAAGTCGACACGGCCGCCGCAATCGCGGCCCGGTGACGCCCGTACTTCCGATATATGTACTGGATGACCTCTTCGCGCCTTTGATGCTCGAAGTCTACGTCGATGTCGGGCGGTTCCCCGCGCTCTTTCGAAATGAATCTTTCGAACAACATATTGCCTCGTGCCGGGTCGACCTCCGTAACTCCCAGGCAATAGCAGACGGCGGAATTGGCCGCCGAGCCTCGGCCCTGGCAAAGGATGTGCTGGCTGCGGGCAAAGCGGACAATGTCATACACCGTCAGGAAATACGGCTCGTACTCGAGCTCGGCTATCAGCTCGAGTTCATGCTCAATCTGCTCCTGTACGTTGTGAGGAATGCCTGACGTGAAGCGTCGCTGCGCGCCGATGTATGTTTCCTGTCGAAGATAGGCCGCCGGCGTGAACCCCGGCGGCACAAGTTCGTCCGGATATTCGTAGCGTAAATCGTCCAGCGAGAATGTGCAGCGGCTCGCAATATCGACGGTGGCAGCGAGGGTGTCGTCGGGATAGAGGTTAGCGAGCCGCAGTCTGGACCGCAGATGCTGTTCGGCATTCGGCGCGAGGTCGTACCCGCACTCGTGCACCGGCCTCCCGACGCGGATAGCAGTCATTGTGTCCTGCAGCGGCTTTCTCGAGCGGACGTGCATCACGACATTGCCAAGCGCCACGACCGGAAGCTCCTGATTGCGAGCAACAAATTCGACCGAACCTCTATGGATGTCATCCATCGCACGTTGATGGAGGACGAGCCCGGCCCATGCGCGTCCAGGAAACGTATCGTCAAGCCACTCGAGCTGAGCCGCCAGGACGTCTTCTTTTGCAGGAAAGTTTGGGACGAGAATGGCAAGACAATCCGGCATGCCATGTAGGTGCCGGTTGTCTTTGTCGGGTCGCGAGATGTCCTGTGGCGTGAGCCGGTATTCACCCTTCGGCGCACGCGTGCGCGCTAGCGTAATCAGTTCGCAGAGGTTGCCGTATCCCTCGCGATTCCTCGCGAGCAGAATGAGTCCGAAGGCTGGCGAGCCGTCGGCGTTCACCAGTCGGAAATAAGAGCCAACGATAAGCGGCAGTTTCGCGTCCTTGGCTGCGACATGGGCACGGACCACGCCGGCCAGCGAGCACTCGTCTGTCACCGCAAGCGCTGAATAGCCTAGCTGCGCAGCTCTCGCAGACAACTCCTCCGCGTGCGAAGCTCCGTGCAGAAATGTGAAATTGGAAAAGCAGAAGAGCTCGGCGTACGCCGGCAGGACATTGAACGTCGTATCCATGGCACTTTATCCGAAGTGACCATGTAACGACCGGCGCTCTTCGACAGCGCCTCTGCTACCTACTCGTCCACGATTTGTCCGGTAGCAGCCTGCGTCTTCCGCGCGTGCGACGAAAGACTTACGCGTCACCCGGTCGCCGTCGAACCAGCCGGGTACGACGCGGTTCCCCGACGTCTTCAGTCGAAACGGCGAGCAGCAGAAACGTTTATATCTACGCACCACGACGCTTGCATGGCTGTCTTTCCCAAGTACGGCACCGCCGTGAAACAGCTCAAGCGACGACTTTGGTCGCAACAGTTGGAGCGGCAACTTCGGCAAGTGAACGGTGAGAAAGACGCGCATGTTGGGAAAGCAGAACAGGAGTGGGTTGAAGGGAAATCGATAAAGGCTCTTCGCGAGAGGGCCCTCGTCGTTTCACGAAATCGACGGCCAAGCCGTCGGCCGATGGTCTTAGCCCCAATCGCAGGAGTGCCGGCGAAGAATCCTGTGCAGCGGCAAGTGGCCTCACCATCACGAAAAGCGTCTCGGACGACTGCGCTGCCAGGTGCAAACGTCGAAGTGACGACGCCTTCGCGTACTGCGTCCAGAAAATGAGCGCACCGCAACTGCCTGCGCGAACAATCTGCTCAGCCGACCAGAGGGCATCTGCTGTCTGCGCAGCCTGCACGCATAGCACTCGCTCAATGGAGAGACCGATGTAACTTAGCCCCAACCCATGAGGGATATGCGGCGGCTGCACAAATGCAACCGGCCGATTTTCCGAAGCGCTGAGCGCTGGCCGAAGCAGTCGCAGTTCACCCACGCCAGCTTGTTGCACCAGCAGGTCAACCAGTGCGCCAACAGGCCACCCCCCACCGGGAAGCTCGGCGGACAGCGCCGGGTAACCCGTCTCAACCACGCGCCCACGGCCGCGTGCGAGCTGCGACGCCCGCCAAAGTGACGGATGTATCTCCTCGGCAAGAACGGTAGCGGTGGACATTGCACGCTCAAAATACTGTATATTTATACAGTATCGTACACGCAATTTTGCGATTGTGAACTGACACTTTTATCGGAGCGGCAACCATGAATACTCGCGTTAGCAAGGCCGGCCATCCAATGCCGGAAATTGCGGCGTTCATGGCAAAGCTTCGCTCTGCTTTTGGCGACAAGGCCATTGACGATGCTATCGGGCGTGGCAAGGCCGGCGAGGCGACGTTTCACGCCCGCGAACACGGTCGAACTGTTGGCACGCCGAGCCCAGCGAAGGACAATGTGTGGCGCGTTGACGCTGAGCTACGGGACCGGCATTATTGCCCCGGCTGCGACGGCGGGTGCGTTGGACAGGGTGGTTGCAAGGAATGGCTGAAACGCAACAGGGAGATTGAGTGAAATCGGTCGGACTAGCGCTCTTGATGGAATCGGGAATCTACAAGGGGTACCGCATCTTTGGGCACGCCATACTTCAGCAAGACGGCATCCTTTTGCCTGAGCGATACGCAGCCAGCGGAACCATAACGCGAGAAACAAAGATTGTTGAGGCCTCTGGCGTGCTCGGCGTATTTGATCGGAAGAAGAGGCTCAGTTTGCAGGACTAGACTGGGCACGCGCATGGGTCGATAACCACGGCTAGCACGCTGATGCGGATAAAAGCTACGAGACGTATACGTGCAGGATAGCGCCACCGTGTTCTACGAGTTCGAAAGTGCGCACGCGACCCGCCTTGACATCTAGCAGGAGCCTTTCGATTTCGGCGATGGCAGCCACGAGTTGAGCGTCTGATTCCACCATGTCTAACTGCGTGGCTTCGCTCATAAGCTCGCGCTTCCGTAAAAGAAGTCGCTTAACGGCCGCATCACGTGATACAAAAATCTGTTGCATATGCCAGGAGGGTACCGTTTTCAATGGTGACCGCCGACACCCGTTTTCGTGACGATTGCAACCTCAACCGACGCCGGCAGTGATGCTCCCGATGTCGATAGCGCGCCATGCAGCACCTTGGTATCGCGGCAAGATTTCGGCTCCGAGGCGACCGAGCGGTTATTAACTTGGATGTGTATGCGGCTCTCGTCGACCCGGCAGCGCGCGTCTCGCATTACGAGTACCTACCCTGCGGATGCCCCGCTTGCGGCTTTCGCTTTTTTGGCGGCCTCATGGTGCCCGATGGCACATCCACCGGCTGCGCCTGCCACACCGTGCTTCCCCGCGACGTGTCCAGCGACGCCACCGACCACCGCACCTTTTGTACAGCCCGCCGCCTGAGCGTTGCTTGCAATAACAAGGCTCACAGCCACCAACCCGCTTAAAAATTTGGACACGGCGTTCCCAAGATGAGATTTCAACGCCATCAAATCGCAACAAGCGTACCTGGGAGGTAAGGGCACGGCTGGCCCGTCCGACGTAGACCGACCCGACTGTGTCATCGTGGACCAGAAATGGCGCAACGGAGCAACCTCGGTGGTTCAAAAAACACGCGCCCAGGGGCGCGCGGCCTTGCAGATTGTGCTTGGGCCGGGGTGCCGCACGCACGCTTGGATTTAAGGCGATGCCTAAGAAAATCGATTGGCAAGTTCTACAACCGATTGTTCGATAATGCAAATTACCTCGCCGCAACGATTGCAGGCTATCAGATTGGCAATCCGCCCCTGGCGGGAGCGTCGCTCCGTGGAATGCTGAACACCATGTCCGCGTACATCCCGGCCATGAACTGATTTTTTACCGGCAGCCGCTCGGATGCACCTTCGAGGCGTCGGTCATTTAGTTGACGACGTGCTCCAACGCGCCGGAGCAACTGGTATTCGCGGCATGCGAAAATGCACACGTCGTTAGGACGGTGACCGCGCGGGCGAGAACTCCCAGCACGCCTCTGTGATTTATGATGTGCGAGACAGTACTGCGGGCGTTATCCGATAACTCGACTGTCTAATCAACAAAACGCGAACGAAATATGGAAAGTACTCTCGTGGCGGAGGCCCGCGTTTCTTCTGACGGAAAGCTGGTGCTTTTCGTAGCAACCATCCGTGACCGTGGCGTGCAATGTTCGATTTCCCGCCGCGCTCTGGAAGAGCATTTTTGGGCCCCTATCGGCGCCTCCGACGCGCGCCTTCTAAAGGCCTATGCGGACGGACGCAACCGGATTGCGGCGGCCGTCGAACGAAAAATGCTGAGAGCGCCCAGCGAACTGATTCAGTTGAACGGCGCCGACTTTAATCACTAAGTGCCTGGGCGCACGCAGAGCTTCCGACGGACTGGCGTTAGCAAGGCGATGAACTCCTATCGCTGCGGTCCACTCTGCCCGTGAAATAGTGCACGACCGGTCAGCGTCGCAATAGCGGCCATGGCAGTGCATGTAAGCGTAGCCGATGACGACAAACCGACGAAAATCAGACAGAGAAAAGCCGCAAGTTGCCCCAGACGGGATAATGCCTCTCGTTTGAACCGCGGGCCCGCAGCATCTTCTGAGCAAGGAAGCGATTTATTTCCGCAAGCCGGTAGACCTGCCATCGCTGATATTCGCAGTCGACACCTTTGTCGCTGCGCGTCTTACCTCGCCGTCTATCAGACTGGCATGCTCTGAACCGGCACGAAGCCGATGGCCGGCTGCCGAAGCGCATCCTGGCCGTAGCGGCAAACCGCGCCACTGGAGCATTCGCACAAGTCAGGTGCGTACCGACGAATATATCGCCACGGGCCGCGACCACAGGCATGAGCGTTGCGCGTCTTAATGTCCACCGGTGTGACCTCGGAGGGCGTTCATGCTGCAAGTTCTCATTGGTCTTTTCACCTCGAACCGCGACGGCGAAGACGCACTTCAGGCATTGCAAATGCTGGGCTTAAGCCCGGGGAACGGGCACCTTTACCAGAAAAATCGACACGACTCAGGGCCGCCTTTGCCTTCCGGGAGCCCACCCCCGGATTTGCACTCAGAAGAGCGCGCGGAGTACGCCGCCCATGGTGAGTACCTCGACGTCTCCGGCGCGGCAAATCGATACAGCGCAGAAACGGACTGTGCCACGCCCAGCATCGGCGGGGGCAGCGTGGCGGGCGGTAGCGCGACCGAGCGCACGCTTCTGGTTGTTGAAGACATATGCGGTCTGCGACCCGCCACGGCCTGCACAGTGTTGTTCGACCACGGCGCGGTCGCGGTGAAGGACCCGTCCGGGCACTGGCGGTTTTCACCTCATCGAAACGTCTGCCTTAAACAGGGGTAAGGCAAGAGGGACGGCTAGGAGCGTAGCCCACGGCTGCCACCTAACCTTTCTGCAACTCGAGTCCGTTGCTGCCTTTTTCTGTTTCTGGAGCGAACGAATGGCCAACGTGCTGCTGCTTGAGGACGATGCCAATTTTCTTCATGCACTCCAAACCATGCTTGTCCTTCAGGGGCCTACTCAAGCAGGATAATATTGACTGTCTTCCGGTATACCGGGACGGTCGGGTTATCGGAATGATTGCCGACCGCGACATCGCGATGCGCGGCGTTGCGGACGACCGCGATTCGAATCAGATGAAGGTGCGAGAAGCAATGTCGGTAGACGTTATCTGCTGCAGCAAGAACGACACTCTCGAGACCGCAGCAGCCACTATGAAGGCGGCTCATGTCCAAAGGCTCGCGGTCACGCAAGGTGACGGCCATCTGGTAGGCATCATTTCAATGAGCGACGCAGGGGGCACGAGTTCCGAGCGGCGTCCCTTCGAAGTCGTCTTCTACAAGGAAATACTAGACCATGCGGGCCTGCCGCATCACGGTGAGTTGATGCGCGTTTCGGTCGGCCAGGGAACGAAGCAGGAGGCGGTGGACGCAGCCACCGCTCAGTTTGAACAAGCCAATCGAGTCGCCAACTGGACTGCACTCGCCAGCGGGTACGATGTCTCAAGCATTCATGTTGATGCAGATGGTGCGAACGTTGAAGAACTCGATTGCACTTCTGAACGCGACGCCCGTATTCGCCCTCGCACCCGCATCCTGTGGGAACGGGCTGGCGCCCCGGAGTGACGGGACATACAATTTTGGGAACAGGCAGCGAGGGAAACGGACGCAGGAGTACCTGCCTGCAAAATGACGACCACAGGCCAGCTGTTCGGATGCACTTCGTTGCGCGACCGGTCTCCACTTCTGGAACGGTGACCGTTCGACTGCCGGCCGCAACCGGTTCAAACCTGATTGCAGCACTCCCGTGCGGGTGACGCACCCAGTTAGTTACTACCTTCCTCTTCGGAGCATGCGATGAAGAACCAATCAAAGGACCGGACACGCGGCGGCGGCCGCAAAAATGCCCAGGACAAGGATGCGCATGAAATCCCGAGCGGCGACATCGGCACACAGACACCCGACGGTGCCGCCCCTGTCCTGCAGTCCGAGGACGACGAACTGCTCGACGAAGACACAACGAAAAAAGTGGCCAGATAGATAAAATGCCAAGAGCCCCGGGCAAGTCGACCAGGCTGCGTGACACCGACTTTGGTCACTGCCCGTCGCGTTGCTCCGTTCCTCGCAGATGGAAGCAACCCGGCTCAGTGCAGGCAGCCCAGGCAGAAGCACACAACGCTCGCAACCGCTAACCCGGAGTAGCGTCGGCGCGATAGCTTGCCAACTTCGCAATAGGCGCATCGACGCCGGGTTGTACCGGACGCCGGATATCGTGACAACCAACGCGGGAGCCACGGATGGAAGACGACCAGAAAGATGGGATGCTTGAGACCCGGCTGGTGAGGGTGCGTGGCGTCGTGCAGGGAGTCGGCTATCGTGAAGCCAGTGTACGCCGTGCTTATGAATTGGGCGTTACGGGTTGGGTCCGCAACCGCATGGACGGCTCCGTGGAGGCGATGGTGCAAGGCTCGCCGGAGCAGCTTGCAGATATGTGCGCCTGGCTAAGCGAAGGTATGTCCGCCGCGCTTGTCGATGGGCTCGAGGTGACTGAAGTCGCGCCACCGTTTGCCCGCTTCGAACACTTTGAGCGATTGCCGACGTTGTAAGGACCCGCCATTCGCGGTAGCGCATTTCATCTCCACGTAAAGCGCCACAGTTCCACAAACGCGGTTCCGGCGCAGAACGGTTCATCCGTTTCCCCGTGACGGGAAATCCGTCCTCGGACTTCGCGTTCCGTCTCCCGCACCTACTTCTCCTCACGTCTCGCACGGGTGGCCACGGCGGTGTCCTGCAGCCGCTTATGGGGTGCTCTTCCGGAGCACCCGGTTGCGCGTCCTCAGCTCGCTACGAAGACGCGTTCAAAAGACGTCGTACCGATGCGACCATTACCACGAGAGACACGGGCTTTTGCCAAAACTCATCCCACACTGCTGCGTCGCCGGGCTCCACAGGGTGAGCGCTCGCGAGAATGACAGGAATCCGTGCGAGTTCCAGGTCTAGCTTCAGTTGACGGCAGAACTCAATGCCCTCCATTGCTGGCATCGACCGGTCCGTGACGATGAGGTCGGGCTTTTCCTCGCTGGCGGCAACAAGCCCGGCATTGCCATTGCTGGCGGTCACGACCCGATAACCCGCAAGCTCAAGGATGCGTTTCCACGCTTTCACGATGGCGACATCGTCATCGACAAGAAGGATGGTCCTCTTTGTTTCTTGCTGCCCACCGGCGCTGGGGAGTGCCGGAATCATAGTCGTCACCTGTCCTCCCTACGCGCTTCGTCGAGTTCGTTGAATGTATTTCACTGTATTGCGCGCGCAAATTACCGATGTGTTTGTATGTAACCAAATGAACGGCCACTGCATTCGGCGCGAACCCGGCAGCGGACTGCTACCCCAAGCGAACCAGGAAACATACCACCCCGCTTGCCAACCTTCGGACCGCCGCACAATTTGGATAATTGCTTACAACTATCACCTCGACCGACATGCATTTCAGCGTTGGCCGCACGTATATTTCACGGTAGCCAACGAGGAGGATGCTGTCATGAACGGTTTGCGGCACTCATCCAATCCGAGACCTAGTCGTATTCGCGCATTACTCGCGGTCGCGGTCTTTTCAGTCGTAGCGCTGTGCGGCACTGGACTCGCCGCGTTTTCAGGGGTCCTGCCCGGCTCTGAGGGTGTAGCGTGCAAAGTAACAGCCATTCCGTTGGTTGACCTGCAAGTCGCCGCCTCAAAGGCCGGTCATCACCATTCCCCTCGTTCTGGGCGGAAGGCCGTCGCCGCGACGTGAGCAAGTGATGCGTCGGCGGCGCTCCAGTACCACTTCGTGCTGGGAAACTCCTCCCATGGCGGCCTAGGTTTTCATCCAGGCCCCGCCAGACTGATGGTCGCGGACCGGGAAATGCCCGGGATGGATGGCGGAGAGCTGGGCAGGCAAATCCTGTGGAAACCGGCATTCGCTCAGCTACGATTTTTTGTACTTTCGGCGGCGCCGGACCCAGCGGCTTCAAGTGTGTTGGTCAATGTATTTCCGCAAGCCGGCAAACCTGCCGATGCTGTTACTCGCAATCGGTTCGTCGCTGCGCGCCTCGGCGTCTATCACGCTGCCTTGCTCAGACCCAACACCGTCCCGCTGACAGCCGGTCGAAGCTCATCGCAGCGTCGGGTCAAACCGGGTAGGTGGAAGCACTAGCACGAGTGGAATGCGCGCCGCCAGCGACTCGCGAGTACAGGCATGAGCGTTGCTCGTCAGCACGGACCAGTGTGAACCAGGAGAGAACAGATGCTACAAGTTCTCGTTGGCTTTTTCACCTCGTACTGGGACGGCGAAGACGCGCTTCAGGCGTTGCAGGCGCTGGGTTTAACCCCGGCGAACGGGCACCTTTACGAGGAAAGTGAACACGACCCAGCCTCGCGGTTGCATCCCGAGATTCCTGAGCCGGATTTGCACTCCCATGAACGCGCGGAGTATGACGCGCACGGGGAATACCTTGACGATACCAGCGCGGCAAACCGATACGGCGCAGAGACGGGCTGCGCGGCACCCGGTACCGATGAAGGGAGTCCTTCGTGCGGTAGTGCAACAGCTCGCACGCTTCTGGTTATTGACTACATATGCGGTGCGCGACTAGCTACCGCTTGCGAAGTGTTGTTCGACCGTGGCGCCGTCGCGGTAAAGGACCCTTCCGGTCATTGGCGATTCTCACCTCGACGAAGCGACTGCCCTGGATTGAATTAAGTTACTCGAAAAGGGCACCCACAACGCGTAGCGCTCTAGCGGCGGGGCTCGCAGCATCATTCATGCTCACGGTATCGCGGAGCAGATGTACGGACGATGCGTCCCGCCAGGCTCCTCCATGCGAGTTCTGTGCGTCCAAAGGAACGTTTTTATCGCGTGCCCAAGAGTCGACGTAGCGCGGCGAAAAGCTCTCCAAAATCGAGCGGCTTTCGCATGTAACAATCGTAGCGCACACAAGCAGGCGGTGTGAGTTCACCAGAAACCAGAATAAATACTCTATCTGCTAACCAGCGCTGCTCGCGCACACGTTCGCACAGTAAACCGCCCGACATCCTGGGCATTCGTAAATCCGAGACGACGGCGTCGACGTGCGCGGTGGTCAGTATGTTCCATGCGGCAACGCCGTCGGCGGCAGCGAGAACGCTGTACCCTCCTTGTGCGCACGCCTCGGTCCATGCTGCCAATGTATCGCCGTCGTCGTCAACCAGTAGAACTGTGCTCATCGCCGTTTGGGAATGTCGAAAAATTGGTCGTTCTGAGCCGCTACCTTCGATTTTTTTCATCGCCCACATCGACCGGTCTCAAGCCGTCTCCGCGCGACACGCCGCGACTGGCTCTCTAGTGTTCGACAGACAAAATTTGTCAAGTTCACATTTCTGGTTGGAAGCGTCAAGGCGCGCGACGCAAGGACTGGCAGCTGCCGAGCCTACGCGGACAGCGGAGCTGGACGCGTGACCTCTGGCGAAGCCCCGAATTGCAGGACTAACCGCCTTCGTTTCGACCAATTGCGCGTGAGCTATCAACCCTACAATGATTTTCATGGGAGCAAGTCCTGAGCCCATACGCGGTCTTCCCCCGCGTTGTTTTGAACCGTACCGTTGATAGCATCGCTGGCGCGGCGTGCGCCAGTCGCTTTTGAGCGCAGCAGGCAGTCGAAGTAGCAACATCGTAGTTGCAGGACCGGCAGCAGGAGTAGCAATGTCCGCTGCCGGCTTCATCCTGTCCGGCCCTGTTCCTCCATGGAGCAGGGCTCTTTTTCACCTCTTGGCGACCTCCTCTATCCGAACTGGTCCGAAGGTGCCGCGAGAGACATGCCCGACGTTTAATAGTGGTCGTGATAATGGTCGTGGTAGCCGCCACCTTCAGGGACTACGATGCAGCCGCTGAGTGCGGTTCCAAGACATACCGCCATTAGCATCAGCGCAAAGATTCTTTTCATAACGCGCTCCCAATATTTGGAGTGCAGATTACCGGTGTGTTTGTGTGTAACGAGACGTGTGATTTGAAACACGTGCCCCGGCCCGGCCCTTCCCGGAAATCCCGTCTGACACGAAATATTCGGTTTCAGAACTCACAAACCCTCGATCAACATCGTGGTCGTCCGAGCCGCTGAGGAGATGAACGGCTAGCAACCGTCCCTTCAAACTGAATCGGAGACGAACATGCACAACGTTGCCTACAAAATCGCCGCTGTCGCAGCACTCCGCCTTGTCATTCGCCGGCACCGCCTCGGCGCAAACCAACCGGGATGCGGCGCGCCCACGCCGCGCTCGGGTCAATGAGCGCCTCGCGAATCAGGACCGGCGCATTCACCACGAAGTGCGGAAGGTGAAATGTCGCACGCGGGCGGCGAGACTCCATCGCGATGACCATCAGATTCGCCAGGAGGAGCGCGACACGGCAAGCCAGGACGGGAGCCATATCACCCGGCGTGAAGACTACGCGTTTAATCAGCAGGAAAACCGCACGAGCCGGCAAATGGGCCAATAACGATTTCGCCAGCGGTAGACAAGGCTCGGAACTGGGGGAGTTGGTACGCTCCCCCCAGCATCGGTAGGCCTCAGGCCTGCCGGAGGGAACATGAAAAACACGAATGAAAAGTCTCTGCGTTCTCTGGTCGAGAAATGGCTAGCTTCGGCTCCCGCGACACCAGTCCATGTGATTGCGTTCGGTCGTACACGAAGGGATGGCAGTCGCTATGTGTGCGTCGAGACTGCAGGCGGAGTCCGAGCACTGTTCTTCTTTCGGCACGACGATGGTGACTGGTGCGTGTTCCCGCCTGCTTCGGACAGGAGGAAGTCGGCCAGCGGGGCTACCACCGCCTCTACTTGGAGGCGCTACGTCGCACCCGCGCCGAACTCCTTCGATGCGAGCAATAGCATGCAAGCTTGAGCGTTATGCGCCAGCGCATCAGAAGAGGTTCTTCTGAGGGCACGGACGCAGCATAGCGAGGGTACGCGTAGAATCCACGGACCGGCAGAATGCCGGTCGCAGTTGGACCCAAATCACTGATTTCCCCTGCCCTCCACATGTCTGGGAGACTCCTGTCGGCAGGCCGGACCCGCAAGCCTAAAGTCTCCGGTACAAAAGCCGCACGCCATATGCGATATGACCGACCTCTTCACTACCAAACCTCGCGCGCCGCTCGCCGAGCAGCTCCGCCCCGAATCGCTCAGCGATGTAGTGGGACAGTCTCATCTGCGGGGCCCGGGCAAGCCCCTTCGGCTCGCTCTCGACTCCAAACGGTTGCACTCGTTCATCCTGTGGGGACCGCCCGGCGTCGGTAAGACGACGATTGCACGGCTTGCCGCGAAGGCGTTCGACTATGAATTCATCGCTGAGTCCGCCGTCGCCGCCGGCATCAAGGAACTGAGGGAGGCCGCCACGCGCGCCCAGCAGGTACTAGACCAACATGACCGCTCAACCGTCCTGTTTCTCGACGAAATTCATCGACTCAACAAGAGTCAGCAAGACGGTAAGCGCCCGGCAATGTCGCCTCGGACTGGCGGGTTATGAAGGCGACGATCGTGTCCACCTGTTTTTTAATGGACACGTGTACGCTATGAACAAGAATGAAGCAGTTTCTGAGGTGGTGCAGCCGACACGGCGCCGTCGCCACAGCAAGGAGTTCAAGGAGAAGGTGATCCGAGCGGCGATGCAGCCGAATGTGTCGATCGCTGCGGTCGCGTTGCATTTCCAGTTGAATGCGAATTTGTTGCACCGATGGGTGGCTGCACAGGAGGAACAGGACCTCGCGCGTGAGGCGCGCCAGTCCGTGAGCGTGCCGCCGGCGCAGTTTGTTCCGCTGCAACTGGAGGCGCCGGGCGCGATGCCCGCTTCGACGGAGATTCAGATCGAAGTGCGGCGGGGAGCGGCGAGCGTCACAGTGCGCTGGCCGCTTTGTGCTGCAGCCGATTGCGCCGCCTGGTTGCAAGGGTGGCTGCGATGATCCGCATCGACGCGATCTGGCTGGCAACCGAGCCCATCGATATGCGTGCGGGCATCGATACGATCCTTGCGCGTGTGGTGAAGGTGTTCGGCGCGGCACGGCCGCACCACGCCTATCTGTTTGCTGTCACGGATCGGCGTAATGAGGCCATTCCGGGATCGGCGTAATCGAGCCACCAGATGATCGCCGTAATGGACCCAGTGCAGGATCGGCGTATTGGAGCCACTCGATGAGCGGCATATAGGAGCCACCTCAGGATCGGCATTGTTCTCTTTTCACCAACGGGCGTCTGGTATTCCCGTCGGTCAGTGAAACGCGTTGTCATGCACCATTTCGTACAGCTTGTGGTTGTCCCGATAGTTCACATGAACGATCAAGACCATATGAACAAGGTTCGATTTGAGCCGGACCGCCGTTTCGAGCTCCATGCTCGAAAAAAGAAAGCCGCCGTCACCGGAGATCGAAATGACCTTCTCCGTGGGTCGCACCAAGGTTGCGGCAATCGCCCACGGCAATGCGACGCCGAGTGTCTGCTGACCATTCGAGATCAACACCTGAAGCGACCTGAAGCTGTAGGGATGCCGCGCAAACCACAGATGAAACGAGCCCATGTCGAGGCAGAGCGTGACATCGGGCTCAAGCAGTTTCTGCAACTCGTAGACGATCCTGAGCGGGTGGACTGGTGCTCCGCCAAGCTGCGCGGCTTGCTGGCCAAGCTGGGCACGTTCCTCCCTGATCGCGTAGAGAATACGCGATCAGATTGGCGGCTGCTCCTTGTGATCGAGCAGTAGCTTCAGAGCCGACAGGCTTTGCGCGATGTCGCCCACCAGCTCAACGATCGGGACAGTAGTGCGAGTCGAGATCGGCGGGGAGCACGTCGATATGAATGATCTTGCGGTCGCGGTCCTTGTTCCGGAGCGACGGCCAATACTCGACGGGATCATACCCGACCGTAATCACCAGATCCGCTGCCTCGAGAAGCCGGTCGGCCGGCTGATTGGCAAGCTGCCCGACGCGTCCACCGAAGTCTACCAGCAGGTGCGCGGCAATCGCACCCGCTGACTGGAACGTGCCGACCACGGGCAATTGATGCCCGGCAATCATCTCCCGCACCGCGGTTGCATTGGCCGCTTGGCTTGCCAACAAACCAATCAGCACGACCGGTGTATGGGCTGCGTTGATCAGGCGAGCGGCCTCTGCGATAGCGGCGCCGTCAGCCCGGCCCCTGCCCCGAGAGCCCTGGTGCGAGCAGTAGCTTGCCTTCAGCCCGCGCCGAGATGATGTCACGCGGCAAGCTGACAAATGCGGCGCCGGGACGACCCGACTCCGCCGCGCGAAACGCATTGCTGACCACTTCCGCGACGGCATGCGGTGCGCCGACCGAGGCACTGAACTTGGTGACGGGTTTGCAGATCGACACCGAGTCCATGGTCTGATGGATATGCTTCAATGACTCATCTGTCGCGACCGCACCGCCCAGCGCGACGACCGGATCGCCTTCGGAGTTCGCGGTCGCGAGACCGGTGACGAGGTTCGACACACCAGGCCCTGACGTTGCGATGCACACAGCGGCTTTCCCCGTCATACGCCCTATCCCGCCCGCGATGAAAGCCGCATTATGTTCATGCCGTCACACGACAGTTTGTATCGTCAAATAGACCAGCGTATCGAACACAGCATCGATCTTGGCGCCAGGAATACCGAAGACATATTTGACGCCTCGATCTTCCAAGGTCTGCACAACAAGTTCCGCGCCGTTTCGAGGTGCACGGCGATTTTCGCTAGACATCGCTTTATCTCCTAATGAGCCTATTCGGCGTACGCAAGTTCACCCGCGGAGTTCTTGCTCAGGTCCGCCTTGAGGAACGATTCGTTTTCGGGCAACGCGAAATGGAAGTCCGTGAGCGCTTCGATACGTAACCGCAAGGGCCCGGTCGAACACGCCAGCAGATGGCCGCCATGCGCACGGTCTTCGGACATGAAGTGAAAGTGATATCCGGCGATGCTAAAGGCGCTGGAGAAACCCGGCGACCACAGTCCGACCAGCGTGCCGTGAATCTCGCTGAGTTCGAATTCGGCCTGCGCTTTGGTGGCGTCAATCAGCCGGCCCCCGCTCGAGGGCGGGCTGACCGCGCGCATGCGGACATGGAGGAATTCGCCGTCGAGGCGAATCGCGTAGAAAATGTTGTTCGAGCGCCGATACTCGTCACACCGTTCCTTCAGGATATCGAACGAGTCTGCCGGCTCGATTGAGAGATCGACGTCGGGCGCGAAACGCGTCCCGACGGCAAACGGCGCGCACGCATCCACAGGCGCTTGCGAGACCGTTCCATCGCCACGGGTCCGGTAGATGTGCCCGTCGAGCACGACCATTTCTCCGTCGAGGTTCTCGAAGGTTCCCAAGCCGAAATCTCCGTGCTTAAGGATCACCTCCGATGAGATGGCACCCGTGCAAACGCCTTCCACCAGCGCGCCCGAGGTTGAAACCTGGAAGAGCGTATGCAAAGGCGTATGAAAGTACTCCGCCAGCGCTGCTGCGACGATGGACGATGCGCTCGTCCCGGTTCTCATCATTTCATCTTTGAGCGCGCGGTCGAGGACCGCGGGAATGACCAAATTGAGTTCAGGCACGTGTCATATCCCAAGGGTAACTGCGCGAGTTGCGCACATTGGAACCATCGATCGATGGACGAAGCATCGTCATGAGTCGGGATGCAGTGCAATCAAGATATTCCCGATCGGCCTGCGGAGGAAATCGCCTCTACGTTTGCCGAGGCGGACCGATGTATGGGTGACCCTATACGAAGCCATGCTTAACCGAATGCGCGAGCACAGCGCGCTCAGTTTGATAAGCTGGCGGGGTCGGCCTGTAAAAAGATCTGACCGTGTATTTCCGACAAGGTATTTTGAAATTGAATCGCATCCGGTTGCGGGTTGCGATCCGTAAGGAAGGGCTTCAGCAACGCCAAGAAATCTCGCGACTGCGACTGTTCGGAAGGCGTCGTCTTATCCTGAACAAGCTTGCCCAACACATAGGTCTGTTGATGCGTGGATTTGTCCGCCGATCGGATTAGCGACGCGTTGGTAAGCTGTCCGTTCTGATAGGCGATGTTGGTTGTGCTATCTGCCTCATCCTGGACCCGCACGTAATCGTAGTTTTGCGAATTCGTCTTGAGCGTAAGATCCAGCGGAGCGTCTGAGGACAGCGCTTGGTGATGGCTTGCATTCAACTCGGAGTGTTGATGCTGTGTAATCGATCCGTCACGTGTTCCCCCAGCAACTTGAGTCTGTTGGGACACCTGATAGGAAAAGGTATCCATTTCGTTCAGGCGCATAGGATTGGATGCTTTCGGCGTATCGGTAATCGAGGCGTTGAAATCGGGCAGCCCCGTCAGCATAGCTTGCTCGGTCTGTTGCAACGGAGAGACAGAGTTTGCTGCCGATGACTGCCCTGAAGCAGCAACGTCGTTGCTGTTCATCTGGGTAAAAGCCTCCTTGAACAACGCCATCAGCGACGCGTTGCCTTGTCCCTGAGTG
Organism: Paraburkholderia sp. EB58; assembly: GCF_050436665.1. Taxonomy (NCBI): domain Bacteria; kingdom Pseudomonadati; phylum Pseudomonadota; class Betaproteobacteria; order Burkholderiales; family Burkholderiaceae; genus Paraburkholderia; species Paraburkholderia sp. EB58. The sequence continues at coordinate 16,938 of NZ_JBNDMQ010000047.1, forward strand.
TTCGCCTGATCGAATTGCTGCAGATAACCGTTAATAGCCTGCGCTTGTCGCTGCGGGCTTCCCCATATTGCGGGGTTACTCATGTCAACGTCCATCTTTATCGAGCCGGCGCCCCCGCCCACACTAACCGTTCTTGCTAAACTGTCAGCATGGAAGTCAATGGATTGGGCCGATTGGTCATTACCGGTCATCTGAGAGCTTAGATCCACCGACGATATCAACGACGGGTCATATTGGGACAGTCCGCTTAAATCAAGCGCAGGCGGGACCGCGTCAAGTCCGTTGATTGCGCTTTGGAACGCACTTGAGAGCTTTCCGATCGCACCACGCTCCGCAGTGCTGAGGCTGCCATGACTTTGCATCGTGACGGACAACTCGCCTCCCTGATTCTCTAGCGTCACGTCCACTTCCACGCCGCTTTTTGTCTCGATGGTCAGTTTAATGTTGGCCTGGTTACCGGATAACGCCTGTTCAAATCCGCCCAACGAACTCCCCGAGCCGACCTGCACTGATTGCGAATAGTCGCCGCCGCCGTTGGCTAACTGGGTCAGTAGCGCACTCCCGAGGCCATTAAACTGGCCCGCGAGAGATTGAGATTGGTAGTTGCCGGCCATCAGCTTCGTTATCCCGTCGATCGTGTTGGTCTCCCATGTCACGACCGGCGCCGCGATTGGCACAACGTAATACGCCGGAGAGGGACTCGCCGAACCTACCTGGCCGATTGTTACGATCGACGATGGCTGTGGCGTCGAAGCATCTTGCGTGGCAGGTGCAGTCGCCGAAAGACGCGAGACACGTTCGATCGGCGACGACGCGCCGAGCAAGGCGCTCGCGAGGCTCACTGAGGATAGGGTTGTCATGGCTGTGGCGACTGGATTTTTTTAGAAGCTTTTTCGAGCGCCATGGAAGTGCCCCGCACTTCCACGCGCCACTGGATGCGCATAGATGTTCGCGTCGGAGCACCGGTCGAGCAAGAGCAACTTAGGTCATGAGCGTTCGCATATGAGCAACAGATGGGCGTGCACATTTTGCGGACTGCCCAACGCGCACCTGCTTGATAGCCTGCACGCCCGCGCTGTCACGAATTCGTCACAGTCCTATACACGTGTATGTCGCACGCCAACTTAAGCGCTAGCGGCGGCACCGTCAAGTAGGCTGTCAATCCGCCTGGATCCCCGATATCTTGAGGTAGGCAACAACGTGCGGCGATCGCCGGTGCGATGCCATGCACGTCGCGTCACGCGCCGATCCGACATCTTCTGTTCTTTCGCCTGGCCGGAAACGTTATGAGCAAGGCCCCCGTCGCCGCACCGTCTGCATTGGAATCTACGCTTGGCGCCGGCTTGCTGTTGAGCGCGATCGGTGGCTTCCTCGACGCGTATACATACATCGGTCACGGAATGGTGTTCGCGAATGCGCAGAGCGGTAATGTGCTGTTCGCCGCGCTGGCAGTCGCCAACGCACAGTGGTCAGTAGCGTTCCACCATATTCCGCCCATGATCGCGCTATTTGCCGGGATCTTCTTTGTCCGCGCGATTCAACTGGTCTGTCCGCGCCTGAAATGGCGTGCCGCGTCTGTTTGTCTCGCAGTCGAGTCAATAGTATTACTGATCAACGCCGCGCTGCCAGCCAACATGAACGATTATCTGTCCACCGTTTCGATCTCATTCGCTGCGTCGCTGCAGTGGTCGGCGTTCGCGAACATCGAAGGATGGACCTACACATCGATCGCCGCGACCGGTAACATGCGGCAGCTTGCCGACGCGTTATTCACCTTGAGCATCGGTGCGACGCCCATTGCAGCCGCCACACCTCGCGCTCGCGCATTTGCGGCAATTTGTACGGGCTTTGCCATTGGTGCGGTGATCGGCGCGTTGGCTACGCACGCGATGGGAAACGCAGCCGCGTTGTTGCCCGCCATATGCCTGTTGGGTATGCTTATGATTATCGATGTCACTGCGCGGCTCCCCTCGTAGACCTTCTGGTGAAGGCTCAGGCAAGCGGGAAAAAATACCGTTCGTCGAAAAAATGAGGTACAACTTATACATACAAAAGCATGCGTCCCTCATGCTCTGCCTGGTTGCTGCACCGATATCCGGATCGCACGTGCATCGGGGGCGTCGTTTTTCTTACCCATCACGAATGCCTTCACAAACCGTCGAACCGGTATGCGTCGGAAAGACGCTTGAGTTTGGGTGAAGTAGCCATCGCTAAATCATGCCCGATTTCGCTTGGCCATCAAGACGCGCAAACCGTTGCCCAGATCGGTTCTCCGACGTTTTCATCGTGAAAAACCATCACACTTTTCCGCGAAGATCCCGATTTGCGTAACTGTGCCGTGTACCGAGCCAGACTCGCCTGCGCTCCCGGGTTCACGCACATGCGCGACTTGCGAAGGGCTATCTTCAGTGACATCCGGGAAAATCATAAGCAGCCTATGACGAGTCAAACCATAGCGCTAGCGTAGATAAAGGTTGAACCTGTCGGCACCTCCAGTCTTTGAAAAGAGACTGGTCCGCTGTGCCCTAGACCACCGCGCTTTCGCGCGAATTAACCATCTGTATGAGTGTGTCACTCGATGGTTAGGCAAGCGCTATCCGTTGATAGGATGGTGCGCCGCTCTTGCCGACGATAGATTGTGTCGTACGGAATGCTCATAGGCTGCCTTTCCCATTGAGCAAGACTGTGCGAACCCCGAGGACTGGCGGGGACCCTCACCAAAATCTTGACCCCTATCGGAGGCACCGTGACGGATCTATGGCGTTTGCCCGCAACTGAACTTGCTCACCTCATTCGTACCCGCGAAGTCTCTGCGCGGGAAGCGGCGGAGTCGGCGCTCCAACGGCTCAATGCAGTCAACCCGCTGATCAATGCAATCGTTGCGCACCGGCCGGACTGGGTGCGGGAACAGGCCGATCAGGTCGACAAACTCATGACCCGCGGCGAGGATCCTGGTCCATTGGCCGGTGTTCCGGTCACGGTAAAGATCAATACGGATCAGGCGGGGTTCGCCACGACCAACGGCACGCGACAGCAGGAGAACCTGGTGGCGCACGCCAACAGTCCGGCGGTCGATAACCTCCAGCGGGCCGGCGCGGTGCTCCTCGGCCGCAGCAATGCGCCGACCTTCGCCCTGCGCTGGTTCACCAGCAATCTGGTCCACGGCGCCACCCGCAACCCGCGCGATCCGTCGCTCACGCCAGGCGGCTCGTCTGGAGGAGCCGCAGCAGGCGTGGCCGCCGGCATTGGTCATCTTGCGCTCGGCACGGATATCGGTGGCTCGATCCGTTACCCGGCTTATGCCTGCGGCATCCACGGGTTGCGCCCGACGTTCGGCCGCGTTCCGGCCTTCAACGCGTCCTCGCCGGAGCGTCCAATCGGTGCCCAGTTCATGTCTTCGACCGGCCCGATCGGCCGCACGGTCGAAGACCTTCGAGTGGCCCTGCTGGCCATGTCGGCGCGCGATCTTCGCGACCCCTGGTGGGTACCGGCGCCCATCGATGGTCCCGCCATGCCGCTTCATGCGGCGATATGTCTTCGTCCGGGCGACTTGCAGATCACGAAGGAGGTCGAAGCGGCGCTGCTCGACGCGGGGCGGCGGCTTTCGGATGCCGGATGGAAGGTGGAAGAAATCGAGGACACCCCGTTGATCCGCGAAGCAGCGGAAGTCCAGGAGCGGCTGTGGCTCGGCGATGGGTTCGGGGCGCTCGTGGAAGCCGTTGCGCGCGACGGCGACCCCGGCGCGCATGCGGTCGTCACGGCTGTCCGCGCCAAGGTCGCAACGCTCCCCGCCGATGTGATCAGCCGTGAACTGGTACGACGCACCACCCTGACGCGCCACTGGCGTCAGTTCCTGACCCAGTATCCCGTGCTGTTGCTGCCTGTTTCGGGAGAATTGCCGTTCCCTGACAACCTTGACATGCAGGGCCCGGAGGGCTTTCAACGGGTGTGGGAAGCGCAACTCACGATGCGAGCCTTACCCGCCATGGGGTTGCCGGGCCTGGTCGTCTCCACCGGGCTCGTGGGGTCCGTCCCGGTCGGGGTGCAGATTGTCGCCGGTCACTACCGGGAAGATTTGTGTCTGCTCGCCGGCAAAGCTATCGAAGCGCGCGGCACGCCGCCCTCTCCCATCGATCCCGTCTTATAGACAGACAGGAAACGCATCGGGCTCACCTTCCCTGTTTGCGAAGTCCGGCCGAGATTCGTATCGCAATGTATCTACCGATGACGGCGATACACGGCGTTGCACTCGACCGGCTTTCCGACATAAGCCGGATACCTCTGCGAGTCTTAATGCATCAACGCCGGAAGTATGTCGGCTTGATCTGTTTCGTCACGCACCGGGTCCGGCAGCCATACGGGCCTGGCCGCGTTTCCAACCCACGCCCGGAGCAGCCATGCTACTCATCGTTCTCGCCTACCTCGGCGGCGCCCTGACCATCCTCAGCCCGTGCATCCTGCCAGTGCTGCCTTTCGTCTTTGCGCGCGCCGATCAGCCTTTTGTGCGCAGTGGCCTGCCGCTGCTCGTCGGCATGGCGCTCACGTTCGCTTTGGTGGCGACGCTCGCGGCCGTCGGCGGCGGCTGGGTCACTCAGGCCAACCAGTACGGCCGCTGGCTCGCCATCGCGCTGCTTGCCGTATTCGGCCTGACTCTCCTGTTTCCGCGCTTTGCTGACCATCTGATGCGTCCGCTGGTGAGCGCCGGCAACCGTCTGTCGAACTTTGCCCAGGCCGACGGTCAGCAGGTTCGCGCGGGGTCGTCGTTCCTGCTGGGCATCGCCACGGGTCTGCTGTGGGCGCCCTGCGCCGGCCCGGTTCTCGGTCTGGTGCTCACGGGTGCCGCGCTGCGCGGCGCGAGTGTCGGCACGACGCTGCTGCTGGCCGCCTATGCGGCCGGCGCGGCAACCTCGCTTGCAGTGGCGCTGTTGATCGGCGGCCGGGTGTTCACGGCGATGAAACGCTCGCTCGGCGCGGGAGAATGGATTCGCCGCGGGATCGGCGCGGCGATGCTCGCTGGCGTGGTTGCGATTTCGTTCGGTTTAGACACGGGCGTCCTCGCACGCGTATCGACCGTCAATACGGGTGTGATTGAACAGAAGCTGATTAAGCGCTTGTCGCCAGGGATGACACCGCTCGGAACGCCTCTGTCGAGTCATGCAGCCGGCGACGCGACGCGACGGATAACGGATAACGGATGACGCCGAACCCCTAACGCATAGCCTCACGCCTCGGCACCTCGAACGGCGGCACGATATCTCGCGCCGCCGCTCACTCGACTACGCCTTAGCGCAAGTTCGTTCTAACAAGCTCGACGATTTCATCGCCACGCCCGTTGAGGATGGCGCGCAGCATATACAGGCTGAACCCCTTGGCCTGCTCAAACTCGATCTTCGGCGGCATGGCGAGTTCGTGCTTCGAAGTCACCACGTCGACCAGTGCCGGCCCTGGGTGCTCGAACGCGGCTTTCAACGCCGCGGCGATGTCCTCCGACTCCTCTACCCGGACACTGAAAATCCCGGCGCCCTTCGCGATCGCTGCAAAATCCGTCTTGCTCAGATCCACGTTGGTGTCGAGATAACCGCCGGCCTTCAGCTCCATGGAGACAAATCCAAGCAGACTGTTGTTAAACACGACGACCTTGATGGGAAGATCAAGTTGCCGCGCCGTCAGCAGATCGCCAAGCAGCATTGAGAGACCGCCGTCGCCGGACAGGGAGATGACTTGCCGGTCAGGATGGGCACCCTGCGCGCCAAGCGCTTGCGGCATCGCGTTGGCCATGGAGCCGTGATTGAACGAGCCATGCAATTGACGCTTGCCATTCATGGTCAGGTACCGTGCGGCCCAGAGCGTCGGCGTGCCGACATCCACGGTAAAAATCGCATCCTCGTTGGCCGCTTCATTGATCAGCCTGGTCAGATATTGCGGATGGATAGGCCTGCCAGGTTCCGACGCCACGGCCAGTTCATCGAGCCCGCTTCTCGCCGAGGTGTAGTGCTTGAGAGCGTTGTCCAGAAAGCGCCGGTCGTCTTTGCGCTGCAAACGCGGCAAAACCGCTCTGATCGTATCCTTCACCGTACCCACCAACCCAAGCGTGAGAGGCGCACGGTGACCGAGCTTCGAGCCCTTCCAGTCGATCTGCACGATCTTCGCGTTACCCGGATAGAACGCGCGATAGGGAAAGTCCGTACCCAGCATCACCAGCGTATCGCAGGATTCCATCGCGTGATAACCGGAGCTGAAGCCGATCAGACCCGTCATGCCGACATCGTAAGGGTTGTCCCATTCGACGAACTGTTTGCCGCGTAACGCGTGAACCACGGGCGCTCCGAGCGTCTCGGCGAGCGCAATCACTTCATCATGCGCGCCGGAAGTGCCGCTTCCGCACAACAGCGTGACATCTTTCGATGCATTGAGCAGGTCCGCCAGGCGGTCAAGATCAGCGTCTGCGGGGACAATCGACGGCGGCGTGATTTCGCTCCAGCTGCCGATTTTCTCCGCACATTCCGTCAACGCGACATCTCCCGGCAAGACGATGACGGCGACGCCACGCTCCTCGACGGCCGTGCGCATCGCTCGTTCCAGCACACGCGGAAACTGCGCCGGATTCGTCACGAGTTCGGCGAAATGGCTGCACTCGCGGAAGAGCTCCTGAGGATGCGTCTCCTGGAAATAGCCCAGACCGATTTCGGTCGATGGAATGTGCGCGGCGATCGCCAGCACCGGCTGATGATTGCGGTGACAGTCGAACAGTCCGTTAATCAGATGAAGGTTGCCCGGACCGCAACTGCCCGCACACACCGCAAGTTGTCCTGTCGATGCGGCGTCTGCCCCGGCCGCGAACGCGGCGCTTTCCTCGTGACGCGTGTGCATCCAGCGGATCGAGCCGATCTGGTCGAGGCTAAACGCTAGCCCGTTCAGACTGTCACCCGTTACACCCCAGATTCGCTTGACGCCCGCGGCGTCGAGCGTTTTTGCCAGATAGTCGGCGATAGTCTGTTTGCCCATGATTCGCTCCTAAAAAATTGAAAATTGGCAGTTCGTTTCAAGTCTGCCGGTGACCGTCCTTAACTTCGAAGTACGCGCTTGACCGAGCGCGCGCCCTACGTTTCGCCGCCCGGCGATGCAAGGTTGTCCGCCAACGCGTAACCGATCACGACTAGGCCACAACGCGCAGCGTGACTTGCGAATCGTGGATCACGGGTTCCTGGAATCGATCGAGCACAAAATCGATAAAGCTGCGTACTTTCGCAGTGAGACATCTGCGTTCGTAGTAGACGAGCGCGATATGTTGCGGACCGCCGTTGATCTGATAACGCTCAAGCAGCGGAACCAGCCTCCCCTTCGCGATATCGTCTGCGACAAGCGGAATCGGCAGCAACGCGATGCCCATGTTGGCGAGCGCTGCGGATCGCACGGCGTCGCAACTGGTCGCGCTGAGTATGCTGTTCACCAGAACATGCTTTACCCCGATCGCGTCGGCGAACTCCCATGAACGGGAACCGTCGCGTTCAGTAAGCAGGTCATGCCGCTGAAGAACCGCAGGGGTGTCCGGCTTACCCCGGTTCGCCAGATAGGCGGGAGAGGCCACCAATATCTCCTTGATGGTCATAAGCGGACGACGAACAAGCGAGTTACTGACCGGGTGGCGGTCAGTGGCGAAGCACACATCGAACCCACCTTCAATCACGTCGATGGGCGCATCGTAAGTTGTTACATCAAAGTCGACGCGAGGCGCCATTGCGCGATATGCCGCCAGCAGCGAGGCAAGACCAGTCGTAGCAAACACTGCCGGTGAAGCAATGCGCAAGACACCGCAGTGATCGTGCGCCGAGCGAACCAGACCGGATTCGACTTCATCGAGCGCTTTGGTCACGGCGCGGCACCCATCGAGATAAACCTTCCCTGCCTCGGTCAGCGAAAGGCTACGCGTGGAGCGGTTCATCAGACGCACGTTGAGCTGCGCCTCCAACATCGCAACGTTGCGGGTGATCGCAGCGGGTGATTTGTTTAATTGCTTTCCGGCAAGCGAAAAACTGCTGAGATCGGCAACACGCATGAAAATACGCATAGCTTCTAGCTTGTTCATATTCGAACTCGTCTATGAGAGGTGACCGGCACGGCATCGGTCAGGCGATATGAAGAAATATCCGGATTAGAGCAAGGCAACTCATCGCAGACGGCAAGTGAGAAAAGCACACACCGCGCTGGCATGAGATCAAGATACGTGGAGCCGTATAAAAATCAAATCATACGAACCGGTGGAGGCGCCACTGCTTACGCGTACACAGTTCATACATACGTATGCCCCGAGCCACGCGATGGGTCGGTTACGGGCCGCGCGGCCGTTACCCGTGCAAGCGATACACGGAACCTGACAAACGGCCTATCGATCGCCGTTCCATACCCGAGTATGAAACTCCGATATGCATGTGGGATCGCCAGCATCGCTTTGTATGCTGGTTTCGTGAATTCCAAGCCGTTATCTTGAAGCATGGCCGACGCTATCTCTAGCCGTATGCGGTCACCGGTAAATGCTCTCATTGGACATGCTAATCATGTTGAGGATACCTACCATCGACGATGGCGCACTGCCTGGTCAAGACGTTCTCGATCGCGGCGCGTCGAATGCAGACCATATAACGTCGGCTGAAGTCATGTCCGGCACCTATGCACTCTTCGCCCTCGATTGCATGTCGCCCGCAGCAATTGGGCACGCTGTGCTATCCGCAATCCGCACCATAGGTCTCGATACGCTGGTGCTCGATGCCGACGTGATGTCGAAGGTGGAAGAGCGTATCCGGGGGTTGCGCGCCCTGGGTGCCGGCCACCTTGATCAGTCGAAAGTGGGAGCGGCGCCACGAACCAAACGTCCCGATCAGGCTGTCGAGACCGCCTTGCGGATCGGGCCGCTTGAGCTTGATCTTCTGAAACGCGAGGCAACACATAGTGGCCATACCCTCGATTTACGACCCACCGCCTTACGCGTGCTCGAGTGTCTGATGCGCCGTGCCGATCAGGTGGTTACTCGAACGGTCATTTTCGAAGACGTGTGGAATTGCCATTTCGATCCGCATACGAACCGGATCGACGTCCATGTCGGACAGTTGCGAAGGCTGCTAGCCGCCAGAAGTACGAGCCCACGTATCCATACGTTCCGGGGCGCGGGCTACATGCTCCGATGAGATTTCCATACGAATGCCATGAACGCTATTGTTCTGATCGCACTGCGCCGCCCGCTGACCTTTGTCGTGTTGGGCATTCTGATCGTGTTATTCGGCGCGATGGCCGTACGCAAAACGCCAACCGATATTTTCCCCGACATCAAGATTCCCGTTGTCGCCGTGGTGTGGACTTACAACGGGCTGTCGCCGCAGGATATGTCCGGCCGTGTGATTTACTACTATGAACGCGCCCTGACCGCGACGGTGGACAACATCGAGCACATCGAAAGTCAGTCGCTCTATGGACGTGGCATCGTCAAGATATTTTTCCAGCCCGGCACCGACATCGCCGCGGCGCAAGCGCAGATCACTTCGATTTCCCAAACGGTGTTGAAGCAGTTACCTGCAGGCATCACACCGCCGCAGGTCCTGTCGTATAGCGCCTCTGACGTTCCGGTGCTCGACCTGCAGGTATCCGCAACGGGGTTGACCGCGGCGCAAGTCTACGACCTGGCCTCAAACCTGATCCGGCCGCAACTGGTCGCCGTACCCGGCGCCGCCATTCCCGCGCCATACGGTGGTACGGCACTGAACGTCGAAATCGATCTGGACCAGACCAAGCTGATGGCACACGGCCTGTCTGCGGTGGATGTCGGCAATGCATTGAAGTCCCAGAACGTCGTGCTGCCGGCGGGCGACCAGAAAATCGGCGCGCTCGATTTTCTGGTCGAAACGAACGCGAGCCCGTTGGAAGTCGCCACGTTCAACAATCTGCCAGTCAAGACCGTCAACGACGTGACGGTTTATCTGCGCGATGTTGCGTATGTCCACAGTGGCTCGCCACCGCAGATCAATGCGGTCTTGGTGAAGGGAAAGCAGGCGGTGTTGATCCAGATCCTCAAGAGCGGCAATGCCTCGACGCTGCAGGTCGTGAGCGGTATCAAGAAGGTGCTGCCGGGGATCATCCGCACGCTGCCGCCCGGCGTGCAGATCACCACGTTGAATGACGCATCAGGTTTCGTGCGCGACTCGGTGAAAGAGGTGGTACAGGAAATGATCACCGCCGCCATCCTGACCGGTTTGACCGTACTGCTTTTTCTAGGCAGCTGGCGCGCCACCCTGATCGTTGCCACCTCCATTCCACTGGCCATTCTCTGCTCAGTGCTGGCGCTTTCGTGGTGCGGACAAACGATCAACATCATGACTCTCGGCGGACTTGCACTTGCAGTTGGGATCCTCGTTGACGATGCAACTGTCATGATCGAAAACATCGATGCTCACCTCGAGGCCGGTGCGGAACTCGAACCAGGCATCATCACCGCCGCAAACCAGATCGTCGTACCGACCTTTGTCGCCACCTTGTGCATCTGCATCGTCTGGTTGCCGTTATTCCAGCTGGGCGGGGTCGCAGGTTATCTGTTCCTGCCGCTCGCCGAAGCCATCATCTTTGCGATGATCGCGTCGTTCATTCTTTCGCGCACCCTCGTGCCTACGATGGCAGCGTACCTGCTACGCGCCCAGGTCGAGCAACACAAGCGCGGACATACGGAGAATCCGGGTGTATTTACGCGCTTCCAGCGCGGCTTCGAACAGCGCTTCACACAGTTTCGCGTGCGGTATCGCGCCACGCTCACGCGCGTCGTCATGCAACGGCGGCGCTTCGTGACTGTGTTCTCCCTTTGCGCATTTGCATCGCTCGGCCTCCTGGGTTTTCTCGGACGCGATTTTTTCCCGGGCATCAAATCGGGAGAGATCGATATGCATATGCGGGCGCCGGTCGGCACGCGTCTCGAGGACGCGTCCAAGATCGCCGTCCTCGTCAATGCATCGATCCGAAAGATCCTGCCCGGCGAGGTCACCAACGTACTGGACAACTGCGGTCTGCCCGTCAGCGGTATCAACGAAGCGTATAGCTCGACAGGCACGATAGGACCGCAGGATTGCGATATAACAGTGAGCCTCAGGAGCAACCGCTCGCCCGTCGACGACTACCGCTTCAAGCTGCGACGCGAACTGCCCACACTATTCCCGGGGACGGCCTTCACGTTCCTGCCCGGCGACATCACCGCGAAGATTCTCAACTTCGGACTGCCCGCACCGATCGACGTGCAGATATCCGGCAGTTCACAAGCGGAGAATTTTGCCTACGCACAAGCCATGGCCGCACGCCTGCGCCGTATTCCTGGGAGTGCCGACGTCAACATCCAGCAGGTGATCAACCAGCCTACCTTGAAGATCGCCGCGTCCCGCTCGTTTGCGTCCGGTATCAACCTCACCGAAGCCGATATCGCCAACAACGCGCTCACGACTCTGTCCGGTAGCGGGCAGACCGCTCCAACCTACTGGCTCGATACGGCCGCTGGCGTGTCACACCTCGTGAATCTCCAGACACCGCAGGACGAGTTGAGCTCGGTGAACGATCTGGAAACCATTCCGATCGACGGAGAAAGCGCTGGCGGAGGCGACAACGGCCCACAGCTTCTAGGCGCGCTTAGCCGCATCAGTCAGACCGGTACGCCGCTGCTGGCGTCCCACTACAGCATCCTGCCGGTGATCGATATCTTCGTGAGCAATCAACGGCGCGACCTGGGTGCGGTGCAAGACGCGGTAGCTCGCGTCGTCGCAAGCATGAGCCATGAGGTCCCGCGAGGCGCCAGCGTACACCTGCACGGTCAGGGGCAGACCATGCGTAGCGCGTATGCCCAATTGATTGCGGGACTCGCCCTCTCGATCCTGCTCGTTTATCTCGTCATTGTCGTCAATTTCCAGTCATGGCTGGATCCCTTCATCATCATCACCGCCTTGCCTGCCGCATTGGCCGGGATCGTCTGGAGCCTCTTCCTGACCAATACGACGCTATCCGTACCCGCGCTGACCGGCGCCATCATGTGTATGGGCACTGCCACGGCCAATTCGATTCTCGTGGTTTCGTTCGCCCGTGAGCGCCTTGCCGAACACGGCAACGCCGTCGAGGCCGCGATCGAGGCGGGATTCGCCCGTATCCGACCGGTTTTGATGACCGCGCTCGCCATGATCATCGGCATGCTGCCCATGTCCTTCAGCAATACCCAGAACGCGCCGCTAGGACGCGCCGTCATCGGCGGTCTGCTGTGCGCAACCTTCGCCACCCTACTGTTCGTGCCTTGTGTCTTTGCACTCTTGCACCGTGACAGACGCACTGAAATGGAGTCGCACGGATGAACGCGAATCAGGATGTTTCGCTCGCGCGCCGTATCCCGTCCTGGCTGCTAGCCGTGGTGGCTGCTCTGCTGGCCGCTGGGCTCGTCATCTTCGGTATCGCCCGGCGAGCTAACAACGTTGCAGACCTTCACAACGTCGCCGCCGAGGAATCGATCCCGCAGGTCCAGGTCATCTCGCCCGCTCCCGGACCCGCGACACGCTCAATCACGCTGCCCGGCACCATCAAAGCCTGGTCCTACGCGCCGATCTACGCGCAAGTATCAGGCTACGTGGTCAAATGGCTCAAGGATTATGGTGCTCCGGTAAAGGCCGGCGAGCTGCTCGCCACGGTTGACGCGCCCGCTGTGGACGAGCAGTACGAGAGCGCTCTCGCGGACCTGGAGGTTGCGGAAACGAACTACCAACTGGCAACAGTCACTGCCGCTCGTTGGACCGCGCTCGCCGATACCCAGGCGGTCTCGCAACAGGAAGTGGATGTGAAGGTCGCGGACGCAGCGGCGCAGAAGGCGCAGGTCCATGCGGCCCAGCATAAGGTTGCACGCTTCAAGGTACTCGAGGGTTTCAAGAACATCATTGCTCCGTTCGACGGCGTAGTCACGTCACGCAACACCGACGTGGGCAATTACGTCAACGCGGCTGGCGGCGACGTCGGCACACGCGGCTCGGCGGATGAGTTGTTCAGCGTCGCGGACATTCACGAGATGCGTGTTTTCGTTTCGGTACCCCAGGATTACTCCGGAATGCTCGAGCCCGGCCTCACCGCCACACTCACGTTGCCGCAATATCCCAACCGGGAGTTCAAGGCGTCTTTCGACACCACCGCAAATGCATTCAATCCGCAAACACGCACCGTTGTCACGGAACTGCTCATGCCCAACCCCGATCATCTGATCTGGCCGGGCACGTATGCAGATGTGCATTTCGTCGCGCCGATGGATCGCAACGTACTCGTCGTGCCCGAGCAGGCATTGCTGTTTCGCGCCGAAGGCATGCAGGTCGCTTTGGTCGGCAGCAACGATACGGTGCATCTGCAAAACGTCAAACTCGGTCGCAATTTGGGTCAGACCGTCGAGATCGTGTCCGGTTTGAAACGCTCCGACCGGCTGATTCTCAGTCCATCGGCAGGCATCCTCGAAGGAGAACAGGTACGCATCACTGCTGGCGTGCCCGGTATTGCGCCTGAAACAAAGTTCCGGCCCACCGTGGCCGACACGGCTAGCATGACCGATATGCAGCGCGCGAAGGTCCAGGCCGCAACAGATAACGGTGACCAATGATGCGGTGCCCTCGATCCTCCTTGCGGATCGCCGCTTGGGCAGCATTGGCACTGCTTAACGGCTGCGATCTGGCGCCGGTCTACACACCGCCGCAGACACTGCTGCCGGAGCAATATCAGGGCTCGCGGCCATTCATCATGGCGCGCCCACAGGACCAACTCCTGCACGGCCCGTGGTGGCAGATGTTCGGCGACGCGCAATTGAACCAGCTTGAGACCCAGCTCGATGCATCCAACCCCGATCTGCAAGCCGCCGAGCAATCCTATACGCAGGCCCGCGATGTTGTAGCGGAGGCCCGCTCGGGACTCTTCCCCCAACTGAGCACACAGGCCTTTGTGTCCGGGAACAAGGAATCTGCTCACACGCTGTTCCACAGCGACAACGGCGCCGAGCAGCAGGCATCAAATGGATATGGAGCAGCGGCGGTCTGGGAACCTGACTTCTGGGACCAGATCCATAACAGCGTCAAGCAAGCGAAGGCGGATGCACAAGGAGTGGCTGCGGAGGTTGCGTCGGCACGCTTAAGCCTTGAAATAGAACTGGCGAACGACTACATGGTGATTCACGGCCTCGATGCCGAACACGCCGTCTATGTGCAAACGATCAAGCTCTATCAGAACGCCGTCGAGATCGTGCAGATGCGTCTCGCCGGCAAGATCTCCTCTGGCCTCGACGTCGCCCGGGCGCAGAATCAGCTCGCGTCAGCTCAGGCTGCGGACACCGACGTAGAGGCACAGCGCGCCGTTCTTGTGCATGCTGTCGCCGTACTGGCGGGCGTAAATCCATCAACCTTCACATTGCCGGTATTGACGAACGCATCTATCGCGATCCCGACAGTACCGGTCGGCATACCTTCCGAACTGCTGCAAAGACGACCCGATATCGCTCAGGCCGAACGTGCAATGGCTGCAGCGAACGCCGCCATTGGCGTGGCGCGCGCCGCGTTCTACCCGAACATTCGCCTTAGCGCCTCGGCGGGTTTCGAGGACACCGGTTTTGCTCTGGCATCGTTACCTAACAGCCTGTGGGCGGTTGGCGCATCCGCCATGCTGCCCATCTTCGAGGGAGGTCTGCGTAGAGCCGAATTGCAACAAAGCCGGTCGGTATTCACTCAAACCACGGATCGCTACCGCTCAGTTGTCCTCGACGCTTTCCGCCAGGTGGAAGACCAACTGGTGTTGACGGATAAACTCGCCACCGAGGCGGCACAACAGCAGCAGGCACTACAGGCGGCGGTGACGGTACAGCACATCGCCTTGAACCTCTACACAGGCGGCCTCGACAACTACCTGAATGTGACAGTCGCGCAAATCGCGGCGTTGACCGCCCAGATAGCCGAAGTGCAGGTAGGAACCCGGCGTTTGCAAACGGCAGTGGCGCTGATCGGAGCGTTAGGCGGTGGATGGGCTTCTTCAGATCTTCCTACCGAAGATCAAACCGTACCGTTTAGTCCGCTACACCTGCACGAAGACGACTAGTTCTGCGCTGGGTAAAGAACTACGGTTGACCCAAGGCCACGCTGAGATAGTGTTCCAGGGCGACACCATCGACGGGTTTCTCAAGAAGCGCTAACGCACCGTTCGCGATTACCGTCGCACGAAGAGTGGCTGTCGGAAACGCGGTGACAAAAATCGTGGGCAATGCGTAGCCAAGCTGCCGGAGACGATCATGCATTTCGATGCCGGACATATTCGGCATGCGTACATCGGAGATGAGGCACGCAGTATCGGCGATCTGCCCAGACCGCAAAAAGGCCTCCGCCGATGCGAATATGTTTGCCTGCCAGCCGAGCGAGCGCACCAAGGCAGAGGTTGCTATGCAGACGGCTTCATCGTCGTCCACAATGGAAATTATCTGAGCGATATGCACGCCACGGACCTCGCCCTTCGAGTGAAATAGTGCAAATACAGGGGGCTGTGTACCCTACGCGACTACGCCGACTAGCGTCATGCCTTGACACGCTGCGCGGAAATCACGCTAACGTACACACCGGGCAGAGACAAATCGCCGATCAAATAGCTGCCACGGACGGCCAGACAAATAGGAGGGAGGCCCGGCGGTGTTTTCCTGTGCACCAAACCCGTTGGATGCGTGCCGTGTTTCATCAACAGTATTCCAAACAATCACCTTACGCCATGCTACGAGTGGATGCGAGAATCCAAACCCTGGTTTGCATGGCTCATACTCGCGTATATTCGGCAAAACCAGCGTAGCGTGTGTCACGCCTCGCTCAATGAGACTTTGGTTGGCTAGGCGCGAGGTGAATCGCTTCGGCTTTCCTAACCAGTTCGGCAACTGAGCGCGATTCCATTTTCTTCATCATTTGTCCACGATGAATTTTCACCGTGATCTCGCTCAAGTTCATTTCCGACGCAATTTGCTTGTTCATCAAGCCGGCCAGCACAAAACCGAGCACATCCCGCTCGCGGGGCGTCAGAGAATCGTAAGAATGGCGTACCCCTGCGAGTGATTGCTCTATCGCGATACGCTCGCCATCGTGTTTCAACGCTTCGCCGACAGCGTCCAACATATCCTGATCACGAAAGGGCTTCGGGAAAAAGTCGCGCGCGCCCGCTTTCATCGCCCTGACAGACATTTCAATGTCGCCGTGTCCTGTAATGAACAGAACAGGAATCTGCAAGCCGTTCTTTGCGATCTCCTGCTGAAACGTGAGACCGCTTTCCCCACGCAGCCTGACGTCGAGAATCAGGCAGCTCGGGGCAGCATATTTCGGAAAAGCCAAGAAATCCTTCGGTGTTTCGAATGCTTCTACGCGCAATCCGACCGAGCGTAATAGCCCACCCAGCGCGATTCGCATCGACTCGTCGTCGTCCAGAATGTACACAACCGGAGAATTGTTCGCGTTGCTACCCGCACTGTTGCCCTGCTGCGGAGTCGAAACCGCTCCCGAAATCATCTCGTACTCCTTTGAACAGTGAATGCTGTGCGACAAGATCCAATCTCATTTCCTGACGCGCTGAGCCATTAGAAAATGGCAGTGGCATCCATCATTATGGCGTCGCCACGCCATAAGGCGCAAACGAATTGCGTCGAAAATCGCTGCCCGGAAATGACGTGGAAATCGCAGCGTGTCTTGTCTGATGTTTGTGCGCGATACCACGTGTTCGGAGTGCACACCTACCATTCAGCGGAAGGTTGTCGTTCCTGCAAGACAGTGGAAACTATAGGCCGCTGCGCATTGACCGTTGAGCTATCTGCGGCGCCCCGCTAGCACCGAGCGCACAGGCTCACAAGCTTTCATGAGTACTACGACTGCCTGTCAATTGTGGAACATGGAATCGAAAGGAAGCGCCACACCGAACACCAAGGTCCGCCTCAATACAACCGCCGTGAGCCTCGATAATCGATTTACAAATGGAGAGCCCCATTCCCATTCCGGAGTCTTTCGTCGTGTAAAACGACTCGAAGAGTGCAAGCGCCGACTCGGCCGCGATACCGGGCCCCGTATCGGACACGGTGACCCACAACGTATTGTCGTTGTCGATGCTGGTCTTGATCTCGATGCTCTTTTCCCTGCCGACGACCGCGCTCATCGCCTCGCACGCATTGACCACCAGATTCATGAGTACCTGCTGCAGCAGAATCCGATCGCCTCGCACCATCAGGCTTCCCGAGCCAAAATTTCCGCGCACCGCGATGGCGCCGCACCGCAACTGCGCCTGGACCAATCCCAGCACTTCACGTATCGCCTCATTCATGTCCATCTTGTCGAGCCGGAGCGGCGCCTTTTTTGCCATGGCACGCAGGCTGGTCACGATATTGGCTGCCCTCACACTGTCGGCTGAGATCTGGTCCAGCATCGCGCGCGCCTCTTCGAGGTTCGGCACCTCCCGATTGAGCCATCGCAACGCCGCTCGCGCACATGTCCCGACAGCACTCAGGGGTTGACTGACCTCATGAACGATAGAGGCAACCAGCTCTCCCATTGCCGTCAATCTCGCCACCTTGTCGAGTTTTTCCTGCGTCTCGCGAAGATGACTTTCTGCGGCAGCACGCATGAGGTTTTCCGCTTCAAGGTCCTCATAGAGCCGGGCATTCTCCAATGAGATTGCCGCCTGTGAAGCGAGTACCTCCAGCATCTGCACCCTTTCCACGGTAAAAATGCCTGGGATCAGGCTGTTCTCCATATACAGCAATCCGGCCAGTGTTCCCTGTTTGACCAGCGGCACGCACAGGATCGACCGTGACTGATGCCCCACGATATACGCATCTCTCCCATAGCAGGGGTCCTCTCTGGCGTCGTGAAGTACGAGAGATTCTCTCGTCCTGAGCGTCGAGCAGGCAACGGATGTGGGAAGGACCTCGAGCGATACCACATCGCTCTCCATTTTCACGTCGATACTGCTCCGGGAATACGTCGCCTGGGCCGCGACGTTCAGTATTCCATCCACAAGAAGACACAACACGGCGCGATCGGCTCCGGCGTATTGCAACGCGTTGTCGACAAGAACGTGAATTAGCTTGGCGAGTGATATCTCGCTCGACAACGCCTGGGCCGCACAAAGCACCGCGCGGGCGTCGAACTGGTGCTCACTCATTTGATGCGCAGGCGGCGGGAAACCCAGGTGCGAAGGGGTTGTTCCCATGGTTAGACCCGGCAATCATAATTTTAATTTTCCAGTACTCCTTTATATACCCCAGCTCTCGCACCGGCTATCTTCTTCGAACAGGCGCGGCAGAGCAAGAGCAATCAGGTTCACACAGGGTTGCTTTGTGAGCAACATCTCATTCGATGAGAAGATCTGGTGCTTCCCCCTCGTGAAGACATACCAAGGGATAGACTGGCCTACTCGCACGCACTACCTTTCTACACTTCGTCGGTGTTGAGATAAGGAATGGCCGGGTAAAAGCGTATTTCCATGCATGACCGGCTTAATCTACTCTCGAGAGCAATTGGGTTCGGCAATAAAGTTGGCCTGATCGAAGGCCATCAAAGAAAGCACATGCTCAAGAGTCTTTGACGCTTTCAATACTCATTGGGGCCACGGTGAAAACAAACAAAATATTGCTGTCCGAAGCACTCGTCTATGTTGTGGACGACGATGTTTCAATTCGCAGCGGTCTCTCCAGCCTCCTGCGTTCTGAGGGCATCCAGGTGCGCACCTTCGAGTCATCGGACGCCTTTCTGAGCACGGAACTGCCCGACGTTCCGAGTTGTCTGATCCTGGATGTGCGCTTGCGCGGCGCCAGCGGCTTGACGCTGCAACAGGAAGCGCTTCGCGAAGGCATTCGCCTGCCGATCATCTTTCTAACCGCCCACGGCGACATCGCCATGTCGGTTCAAGCGATGAAAGCGGGTGCTTTCGACTTCCTCACCAAGCCGTTTCGCGACCAGCATATGCTGGATACGGTGTCTGCTGCGCTCCAGCGGGATGACGAATTGCGCGCTCAAGAACGACTCGTCGCGGACATCCAGAGCAAGTATGAAACGCTTACTCCCCGGGAAAAGGAGGTCGTCGCCTTTGTTGCCGAAGGGTTGATGAACAAGCAGATTGCCGACCGGATGGGGTTAAGCGAGGTCACGGTGAAGATCCATCGCGCACAAGCCATGCGAAAGATGGAGGCCCGTGCCATGCCCGATCTTGTCAGGAAGCTTCAGCGCGTTGCCGTGCAGAACCAGGGCGCGCCGAAGGCGCGATAACAATGTGCGCAAGCTTTCGTTTGCATGATAGGTCTAACGCGAACGTATTATTGCTCCGGAGCCCAACCGCAGATACGTTTAGGCTGCGGCCAACGTAGTCGCTGAAATCCTCTTCGGCGTGGGCCCTCCTACAAGATGAAATCTCACTCGCTTCCTGCCGTTATCGCCGTGGTCGACGATGACGAATCAGTCAGACTCGCGATAGCCAGTCTGCTGAGATCATGCGGATGGACCGTATGCACCTATGCCTCCGGCGGCGAACTGTTGGCCGGTATCGACGAAAGCAAGTTCTGCCTCGTCGTCGCAGACGTTCAGATGCCCGAAATGGACGGATTCGCGCTCGTCAGGAAACTCGCCGTGCGAAGACCAGACATCCCGGTCGTTTTTGTTACCGCGTATGCGACTTCGGACATGGCCGAGAGAACCATCATGGCAGGCGCGGTCGGCTTTTTCACAAAACCGCTGGACGACGTCCTATTCCTGTTCCGTGTTGCGGAGATCGCCGGCACAGCGCCGCGCTGACGACCATACACCAAAGTATTAACAGGCAAGACAAAGATGGTGTATAGGCATCCGCTTGTAGCATGGTTTATCTCCGGATTAAGAAGTACCTTTAATACAACGCGGTGCGTAGCAGGCGGTCTCCCGAATCCTCGAGCATGACGCAGCACCCACGTGACAGCGTACGCACAGAGTCTGATCAGTCTCCCCTCCGAAAAGATCGTATTGGGGTGCGCCCGTTCGGACACCGGCAACGTATTAACGACTGATTCAGGGTGAAACCATGTCGACGTCAATCACGCTTCTCGCCAACGGGTACCTCGAAGTTCTCTGCACCGATCCTTGGCTCTCTCCGCTGCGCCGCCATTACATCATCCGGCGCGTGGTGGATTATGCGTCTATCTGCATTCAATAGCGCCAGTGAGTCACGCGCCTCGAAACAACGCTGTTTGCCCTTACGTTGGCCAACTCAATCATCTTATCGGTGAGGTTTAGCATGCTTTGGCAAGACCCTTTTGAGCTCACGCGATCGGACCGCGCGGCTGGGCGGATTTCCACGATCACCTGGAATACTCGCCGCGGTATCTACGAAAGTGAGGAACTCGCTCACGAGCGTACGCCCAGTCTGGGGACGTTCACGCTGTCGGTAGTGGCCTTCACGGCAATCTGGTCGTTGTGCGAATTGCCGCTGGAGGTATTGAGCAGCCGGACGCCTCTCGAGAGCGCCGCGTGCATTGCGGGGAAACTGATCTGGCTATGTTTGACGCTCTGTGCGTTGTCCGGCAGTCGGGCGGCCAAAGCTGCCTTCGTGTTTTGCTGTGGCGTAAGCACGTTTTCCATTGCTACCGGGCTGGCGGCAGAACAGCAGTTCTTCGCGGTTGGATTTTGCCTGTTGGCGGTCGAGTGCGCATTAAAAGCCGCCGCGTTCATCCTGATCGTCTGGCCGGCTGTGCGACGGGTTGTCCAATAGGCGGCAAGTTGCACTCTTCGCTCAACCCGCCCCGGCCGGATTGGAGCAATTGGATTGCTCTTCCAGACTTGCCACGGGTTACCTCGATGTCGAATCATCAAGATGCGAAAAGCGGCGTTTTCGGAAGCGGCAGCGACGGAAGACAGCCTGGGTCGTACGAGTCTGAAGCTTTGAGATGTATCCTCGGTTTACGGCAGATCAACTAGGTAAAATTGGCCGCTTCGGAACCACGGAGCATTGGAAAGCAGGCGAGGTGATGTTCGAAACCGGTCAACCAGACACCGGAATGCGCGCCCTGATCAAAGGGACCGCTCGACTCAGCAGGCGCGATGGCCTCGGTCGCACGCAACTCCCCGTAGAACTGACCGATGGACAGTTTCTAGGCGAAACTGCCCAATTGACAAGAACGCCCGCTTTGGCCGATGGTCATGCGGTGACCGACATTGAAGCACTTTTGATTCCGCCACACGGAATCCGGGCGTTGCTGGTGGCAGAAGTGCTACTGGGCGAAGCAATCATTCAGTCGTACATCTTGCGGCGCGTCAGAATGGTTCGGAACGGCAGCGGGCCGGTGCCGATCGGCCCCGCCGAGAATCTGAAGCTTGTCGCACCGCAAGGACTATTGCAGCGTATTAGTCATCCCCATTCCGTCGTAGACGCCGCAACTAACCCGGGCGCCTGCGCTTTTCTCGAGGTGCTGGACACGTGGAAGGACGATTTGCCAATCGTCATCCTGGCAGACGGAACCGTGATGCGCAGTCCCAACGAAAGCCAGTTAGCAATGCGATCGAGGGGCTTGAGCATATCAATGGCTGCGGGATTTATCACTGGGCGTCGTCGATCGAAGCGAAGCTCTGCGCGGGGACCGAGGTCACGATTGTTGGCAGCGGAAATTCGGTCGGACAAGCGATTGTGTTCCTTTCATCCTCTGCGCACCGGGTCCACGTTCTCATTCGCGGCGACGACCTCCATAAGAGCATGTCCAGCTACCTCGTGGAGCGCGTCACATCGCTTCCGAACGCCGTGCTGCATACCATGACGACTGCTGCCTCGGTTGAGGGCAGTGAAGTCGGACTGGCAAAAGTCGTGTGCCAGACAGCGGCCGGCCAGAAGATCTTGGAATTGAGGCATCTGTTTCTATTCACAGGCGCGAATCCCAAGACGGGCTGGCTTGGCACGTGCCGCGTCGAGGTCGACGAGAAAGGCCTTGTGAAAACCGCTGTTGATGGACGCATTCGCGCCGCCCCCACCTTCTGCTCTACAGACGAGCGTGCCTGGCGTCTTTGCTATTGGTGACGTCCGTTTCTCGTCAGCTAAGCGTGTCGCAGCGCCCGTCGGCGACGGCGCGGCGGCTGTTGGGGAAATTCACTCGTTCCTAACAGCCCGCGGGGTAGCGCCAAAGCATTAACATAAGGACAGGGCGCGAACACGATACGTGACCCGCGCCGGCCGTCAGGAAAGACCGGCTGGCGTTGCACCTACTTCGAAGACGCGCAAAACGTCATTTAACCTCGACAACCATTTCGATCTCGACGCATGCACCTAACGGAATCTGTGCAACACCAAACGCCGAACGCGCGTGCTTCCCCTCCTCGCCGAATACATCGGCGATAAGGTCTGATGCGCCGTTCGTCACCAGATGCTGCTCGACAAAGTCAGGAGTCGAATTGACGAGGCTTACCAGTTTCACGATCCGGGTAACGCGATTCAGATCGCCGACGTGCGTGTGCAGTGTCGCGAGCAAATCGATAGCGGCCGCACGCGCAGCAAGGCGACCGTCTTCCGTTGTCAGTGCGTCGCCAAGTTTCCCCGCCCACACCTTGCCGTCTCTTTTGGCGAGATGGCCAGACAGATAAACCGTATTGCCGCTCTGTGCACTCATCACGTAGGCGGCAGCAGGGGCGCCAGCGCTCGGCAATTCGATGCCGAGTTCTTTCAGTCTGGCGTGGACATCGTGGTGGTTCATGAAATTCTCCGAGCAAGTAAATGACTGACTGGAATGAACGACGGGACCGCGCACTAGGCAGCCACTTCAATGACGGCTTCGGCAAAGGCCCGTGGCGCCTCTTGTGGAAGGTTATGGCCCGCACCCTTAACCAGCTTGTGTGAATACGTGCCGGAAAATTTCTTGGCGTACGATGCCGGATCGGGATGCGGCGCACCATTGACATCGCCTTCCATGGTGATCGTCGGCACGCTGATAAGCGGGCCGGCAAAGAGCCGATTTTCCAGCGCGTCGTACTGCGGCTCGCCTGCCGCCAGGCTCTGCCGCCAACGGTAGTTGTGAATCACGATGGCGACGTAATCCGGGTTGTCGAAAGCTTGAGCGGTGCGGTTAAACGTGGCGTCGTCGAATGCCCATTTCGGCGAGGCGATCTGCCAGATGAGTTTGGCAAAGTCATCCTTGTATTTTGCATAGCCCTCCTTCCCGTGCTCCGTGTCGAAATAGTACTGGTACCACCATGCGTATTCGGCCTTCGGCGGGAGCGGCAATTTAGTCGTTTCGAGGTTGGTGATCAGGTAGCCGCTCACGGAAACCAGACCGGTGCACCGCTCGGGCCACAGCGCCGCGAGGATGCAAGCCGTTCGCGCTCCCCAGTCATATCCTGCGACGGTCGCCTTATCGATCTTGAGCGCGTCCATCAGTGCAATGATGTCGACGGCAACCGCGGCTTGCTGTCCATTGCGCATCGTTGCATCCGATAGAAAGCGCGTCGTGCCGTGACCGCGTAGATATGGGACGATTACCCGGTAGCCGGCCGAAGCGAGCATGGGCGCCACATCGACATAACTGTGGATATCGTAAGGCCAGCCATGCAGAAGGATCACCGCCGGACCATCGGCGGGTCCCGCCTCGGCATATCCAACATTCAGGACACCCGCATTTATCTGCTTCAGTGCAGCGAACGATGTATTCGTGCCCGGCTTGATAGTAGGCAGATTGGCCAGCTTCCCGGTACTGGATTGCGCGCGTGCAGAGCCAATCATGCCAAATTGGGCGGCGGCCAGGGTCATGGCCGCAGTTCCCAGAAAGCCGCGACGGCTAGGGTCGATCTTGTCCGACATTGATATCTCTCCTGGTGAGGTTTGGATGCGGTCGCCACAACGCAACTCGCGTACCGCACTGACGACGAGATTAGGATACGTGCCGGAGAATCGAATTTAAATGATACATACCGGTGCCGCGGCGCCTGCTTACGCGTGTGCTCTTCATACGTGCGTATACCGAGGCGGATTTTCGAAGTCGTTTGGATCGATACTGTCGCCGGCATCGCGGGTTTCCTTGCAGACCCAGAACGCCGCCTGAAAGTCACCACGCATCTAAAAAGGCATCCAGTTATGAACCGGGCCGTATACGCAGGACTATCGCTCGCCTTCGTGGCAACATCTGTCATGGCCGCGACCCCGTCAGTCGCCGGCGTCGCTAATGCAGCAGACGCTTCGCCCATCTACGGGGTTACCATCCCCAGCGGCTACCGGCGATGGGAACTCATCGCACCGGCCGAGGAAGCTGCGCCATTGAGCGAGCTTCGCGCAGTTCTCGGCAACCCTGTCGCTGTCAACGCGATACGCGCGGCTACGCTGCCCTTTCCGGACGGCACCATTTTCGTCAAACTGGCCTACAAGCGCGCTCCCTCTGCCGAATTCGGCCCCGCCTCCATACCTGGTGCGCCTACCACGGTGCAAGTCATGGTGAAAGACTCCAAGAGATACGCCACCACCGGCGGCTGGGGATTCGGTCGTTTTGTGAACGGCAAACCTGCCGATCTGGCGCAGCATCAGACTTGCCTTGCGTGCCATCAAGCAAACGTTAAAAACCACGATCTGGTCTTCACGCACTTTGCGCCTTGATCCATTTGGCCATCCAAATTCCTGCGATCGCGAATATTATTTCGCGATCCAAATCATGTTTCATACACCCGTATGCCGCATAAAAACGAAGATATGTTGCAGGCATAGCTTTGCGGCACCTATTTTCGTTACCGGGCTGTTGAGTCGGTTCGGTTCGTAGCTACGAATACTTTCAAACAATCAGTGCCTTTAACAGGGATTCCATCATGACCGCACTCGAACAAGTTTTGTACACAGGCAAAACCCACACGACCGGAGGCCGGGAAGGAGCGTCACGCAGTTCCGACGGCCGGCTGGACGTTGCGCTTTCCTTGCCCGGCAGTGCGGGCAACGGAACGAATCCCGAGCAACTGTTCGGCGCCGGCTGGTCCGCCTGTTTTATCGGTGCGATGGGCTTGGCGGCCGCGAAAATGAAGATCGCGTTGCCGGCTGATGTCACCGTCGACGCCGAGGTGGATTTGGGCAAGACCGGCGATGCATTCTTCCTGCAGGCTCGCCTCAACGTCAGCCTTCCCGGCCTGGAGCACGAGGTCGCTCAGGCCTTGGCAGATGCCGCGCACCAGACGTGTCCGTACTCCAAAGCTACACGCGGCAATATCCACGTTGAAATCAAGCTGGTCTGATTGATGCTCTCAAACGACGTCGCATTCACTTGAAATAGTCCGATTGCCCCGAAAAAATAACGCGCCGATATACCGACGTATGAGCCAATCAATCTCACGCGCTACTTTTCTAAACGCCCGGAGTGTTGAGGCGAAGGGGCAGTACGGCTACGCTCACGGGGACACACCTATGTTCCCTTCAGGAGGTTCTGATGAAAACGCTGAAGAAAATCGCCGTCACCCTGGCGGCCACCACCGCTCTGTTCGGCACCATGTACGCAAATGCCCAGACAAACGACGCGACCGCTGATAGCACTGCTCAACCGTCTAAAAAAGCGCAGCGCGCGCAAAATCACAAGCTTGAAATGACCGTTCGTCGCGCCTTGACTCACACGAAACATCTCGACTCGTCGGGCATCACCGTGCTGGCCAGGGGAGGCGTGGTAACACTCGATGGCACCGTGCCAAGCGATGACGAAATTCAGGTCGCCGTCGGTGCCGCGACCGGCGTATCCGGTGTAAGCAGCGTCAAGAACAACCTGCTCATGCGGGAAGCCGGCCACTAACCCCAAAAGCACACGCTCCGAGAGACGCTCGACATGCGAGAGATCAATCAGCAACGCCTGCGGTATTTTCATGCGGTACTAAGTCATGGCACGATCCGCGGCGCGGCTGAGAGTCTCAATACTTCACCTTCCGTTATCACGCGGCAGATCAAGCTGCTGGAAGATGAACTTGGGTCAACACTATTCGTACGCGAGGCCCGTGGCGTCAAGCCAACCGAGGCGGCCGGCCATTTGCTGGAGTTCTGGCGCGGTTATCGGTCATATCAGGAGCAGCTTGAGGACCGGCTCCAGGCGCTTAAAGGGCTCCAGCAAGGTCATATCCAACTGGCCTTGAGCGAGGGCTACGTCGACACGCTGATTGACGAAGTGCTCGCCGAGTTCTGCGCGCAGTATCCAAAGCTGCATGTCAGCATTGGCATGCTTCCAGTGGACGACGTGGTCGAGGAAGTCGCGGAGGGCCGCGCGCATATCGGACTTGCCTACAATCCGCCGCCGCATCCGCGCGTCGAATGTCGTGCAAGCTCTTCACAACCGGTCGTGCTGCTGGTCCGCAAAGATCATCCCTTAGCGTTACGCGGGGGACCCGCCAGCATCGACGATGTACTCGCCTACCCGCTTGCCTTGATGCCGGCTACGTACGGGATCGGACAGTTCGCAAAGATGTTGGCGTTCGCCGAGAACATTGAGATCCGTCCGATCTTGACCATCAACTCGCTGACCGGCCTCAAACGCTTCGCGGCATCCGGCAACTTCGTGACGCTGATTGGCGAGTTCGCGGCGTATCGAGAAATCGTATCCGGGGATCTGGCCGTCGTGCCCATCGATCATCCAATGTTTCGTGGAATCAAAGCCAGGGTACTGGTGAGATCCGGCAGACCTCTTGTTGCTGCCGCTCAGGAATTGCTTGACTGGATCTTGCGCCAGATGGGAATGTTTGCGCAGGAAGCGGACGTCACATAATAAACAGACTGAGACCGCCCGGTCCCAGATGACGTCGGTTCCACTCGAGGCCACTCTGTCGAGCACGTCGGCAAGAATTATGGGCGTGCGTGAAGGGATAACCTCGAACGTTTATTGTGCTTAAACACCTCGCCGAGCGGATATCTTGCGACCACTCATCGCACACACACCTTTTATCGCGCGAGCGTGAAGCTCGCCTGCATCTTCGAATCGTCTGGGGAATGAGCAAAGTGTGCGCGAGACAGAACAATTAGCCTGTGACCTATGCACTCTCCGCACGCTTTTGGTGCCTATATATCGGGGGCGCCACGCCATAGCCAAGGGACTCAAAAGCGAGCAAAATCGCCGCTGGACGCTGTACGCCGCGAGAATACGAACGACTATGGATATCACTGGATGCAAACTCGAACCGCTGCGCGAAGACGGAGACTTCTCGCTCTATCGCGCGCGGCAGCCTGGCAATCCGGTTTCTGTACTCGTTCTGATTGCAGCGAGTTCGGCGTCGAAATGTATCGCGCGCCTCGAGCACGAATATGCGCTGGCGGCGCGGCTTGACTCCGGTTGGGCCGCTCAACCACTGGCGCTCAATGGCCACAAGGCGCCTCCTACGCTCCTCCTCGAAGATAAAGGCGGCGAGCCCCTCGCCCGCACGCTCGGCCGACCGCTCGAGCTGACGCGCTTCCTGCGTCTCGCCACCAACCTCGCGAATGCAATTGGCCATATGCATCGACGCGGCCTCATTCACAAGGACATCAAGCCGACGAACGTGCTCGTCGATGCCGACGACAACGTCAGGCTAACCGGCTTTGGCATTGCGACCCTGCTGCCCAACGAACGCCAGCACCCTGCACCACCGGAAATCGTTGCTGGAACATTCGCCTATATGCCGCCCGAACAAACCGGGCGCATGAACCGCTCTATCGATGCCCGTAGCGATCTCTATTCGCTAGGCGTCACGTTGTACGAGATGCTTACAGGCACCCTTCCATTCACGGCGACGGATGCGATGGAATGGATCCATTGCCACATCGCCCGCAAACCGCCTCCGCCGAGCGAACGCGTCGGCGGCATCCCGACGCCAGTCGAGCAGATCGTGCTGAAGCTTCTCGCGAAAACGGCAGAGAATCGCTACCAGACTGCAGCGGGCGTCGAAGCGGACCTTCGGTCGTGTTTCGCGGCATGGCAGACCCACCGACGCATCGACCCTTTCCCGCTGGCCACGCACGACACATCCGACCGGCTAATGATTCCGGAGACCTTGTATGGACGTGAGCCACAGATAGAAGCGCTAGTCGCGGCATTCGACCGGGTGGTGGCCAGCGGCACAACCGAAATGGTGCTCATCTCCGGGTATGCGGGTATCGGCAAGTCCTCTGTCGTCAATGAACTGCACAAGGTGCTGGTTCCTCCGCGGGGCCTGTTTGCGGCAGGCAAGTTCGACCAATACAAGCGCGACATTCCTTACGTCACGCTTGCGCAAGCTTTTCAATCAGTCGTACGCAATCTGTTGAGCAAGAGCGACGCAGAGGTTATACCGTGGCGGCGGGCCCTGCTGGAAGCGCTGGGCCCAAACGGCCAACTGATGGTGAACCTGATTCCGGAGCTTGCGCTGATCATCGGCGAGCAACCGCCCGTCCCCACGCTCCCGCCGCAAGACGCGCAGAATCGCTTTCAGATCGTATTCCGCAAATTCATCGGCGTATTCGCCTGCCCCGAGCATCCGCTGGCCTTGTTCGTCGACGACTTGCAATGGCTGGACACGGCAACACTGGATCTGATCGAACACCTCGTCACGCACCCGGACGTCCGGCATCTTCTGCTCGTGGGCGCCTATCGGGACAACGAGGTCGGTCCATCACATCCGCTCACGCGGACGCTGAAGTTGATTCGCGACGCCGGAGGAAGCGTCCAGGAAACGGCGCTCGAGCCGCTCATGCCTGAACACATTGGACAACTGGTCGCCGATTCGCTTCACTGCGATCGTGCGACAGCCCAACCGCTCGCGCAGTTGGTGCATGAGAAGACCGGTGGCAATCCTTTCTTTTCGATCCAGTTCCTGATGGCTCTGGCGGAGGAGGCGTTGCTCGCCTTCGATCACCGCACACTGGCATGGCTCTGGGATCTGCAACGTATTCGGGCAAAGGGGTTCACCGAAAACGTGGCCGATCTCATGGCCGCAAAACTGAGCCGGCTACCCGACACGACACGGGGTGCGCTAGGCCAGCTCGCCTGCCTCGGCAACATGGCCGAGGTCGCCACGGTGACGCTGATTAGCGGCGAATCCGCGGAAAAAATCCACGAGAGACTATGGGACGCCGTTCGCGTGGGTCTCGTCTTTCGTATGGAGAATGCGTATGCATTCGTCCACGATCGAATCCAAGAAGCTGCCTATGCGCTCATTCCTGCTGGCGAGCGTGCCGCAGTGCATCTTCAGATTGGCCGCGTGCTCGCCTCGCGGACCGCGCCACAAGAGATCGAAGAGAGCATCTTCGACATCGTGAACCATCTCAATCGCGGGGCGGCCCTCATTACGCTGCAGGAAGAGCGCGAGCACGTCGTCACGCTGAACCTCAGAGCAGGGAAACGGGCCATGAGTTCGACGGCCTATGCCTCGGCTCGCAACTACCTGGCACAAGCAGCCGGGTTGTTGTCGTCGGATGCCTGGACACGCTGCTACGAGGAGACGCTCGACCTTTATCTTGCGTTCTCCGAGTGTGAATATCTGGTTGGCAATTTCGCCGCGGCGGATGCGCTGTTCGACAAGATACTGGGCCGGGCGCACTCGAATCTCGATCGCGCCAAGGTCTACAGCCTGCGCATGAAGCTATACCAGGTCGCCGGAAAATACGACGACAGCTTCGCCGTTGCGCTCGATGCGCTGCGGGATTTCGGCGTGACCATTCCTCAGTCCGACGAAGCGATTCGCGCAGCGGTAGACGCCGAGTTCCGGGACGTCCCGATCAACCTCGCTGGACGCGCTATTGCGGAACTTCTCGATGCGCCGGTCGCGGAAGACCCTGCCATACGGGCCATTATCGATCTGCTCGTCGAAGCCATGCCCTGCGCGTATATAGGGTGGCCGGCGCTCTTCCCGCTGATCACGCTCAAAGCCGTCAACCTCTCGATGCGACACGGCAATACCAACCAGTCGAGCTACGTGTATGGCAACTATGCGGTCATGCTGGTCTCACTGCTGGGCGACATTACCAGCGGAGTCCAGTTCTCCGAAATGTCCCTGCTGTTAAACGAAAAGTTCAACAACCCACGTCTGCGGGGAAAACTGCTTCACTTGCATGGCGACCATATCAACTTCTGGCGAAGCCACATCGCGACTGACCTGCCGATTCTGGAGCGCGCTATCCACGCCTGTCTCGAAGTCGGCGACCTCGTGTTTACCGGCTACCTTGCGTTCGAGACGCTGTGGCAGTTGATCGAGAAGGGCGACGCGCTCGAGGAGGTGCAGGCGTTGTCGGCGAAATACGCAGCGTTCGCCCGGCAGAGCCGCAACCAGGCCGTTTGCGAAACGGTGCGGCTCGAGCAGCAATTTGTTGCCAGCCTCCAGGGCAGAGTGACAAGCCCGTTGACTCTCGACGACGGCACGTTCGACGAGGCAGCCTGCTTTGCCGATATCGTCAAGGCGAGCTTCGGTTGCGGCATCGTCTTCTATCACATCATGAAGCAGATGCTGGCCTTCCTCGATGGCCGGCACGACGAGGCGCTGGAGTGTGCAAGACGGGCAGAGTCCGTGCTCGGTCCTGCCATGGGTATGCCGATCGAGGCGACCTACTATTTCTTTCATGCGCTCACCCTGACGGCACTCTATCCCATTGCGACTGCGGCACAGCAACAGGATTACGCGTCTATCCTCCAGGCGGAAATCAGGAAGCTCCAGTTGTGGGCCGAAAACTGCCCCGAGAACTATCGGAACCGCCACGCGCTGGTATCTGCGGAGATGGCACGCATCGAGGGCCGCGACCTCGAAGCCATGCGCTTTTATGAGGAAGCCATACGTTCTGCCCGCGAACAGGGTTTCATTCAGAACCAGGGCATAGTGCATGAACTGGCCGCACGCTTCTATTCGGAGCGTGGCTTCGACACGATCGCCGACACGTATCTGCGCAACGCGCGGTCGTGCTATGCACGCTGGGGTGCGGGCGGCAAAGTTCGGCAACTGGAGCAGGCTTACCCGCAACTGCGACGGGAACCATCGCATCAAGACAGCACTGTGGCGACTTCGGCAGAACAGCTCGATCTCGCAACGGTCGTCAAGGTATCACAAGCGATCTTCAGCGGCGTCGATCTGAATGAACTGATTCATACCTTGATGGTTCTGGCGCTCGAGCATGCCGGCGCCGATCGCGGTTTGCTGATCCTGCCATGGGCCGACGGTTGGCGCATCGAGGCGGAAGCGACCACGGCGCGTGACGCGGTTGAGGTCCGCCTTCCGCGAACGCGTCTGACACCCGAGGCACTCCCCGAGTCGGTGCTGCGCTACGTCATCCGAACTCGCGACAGCGTGCTGCTGGACGACGCTGCGGACCCGAGTCCGTTTTCCGGCGATGAGTACATCGGCCGCCGCCAGTGCCAGTCGGTTCTCTGCCTGCCTCTCATCAAGCAGACCAAACTGATCGGCGTCCTGTACCTCGAGAACTGCCTGGCCGCTCAGGCCTTTACGCCGGCGCGCATTGCGGTGCTCAGATTGCTCGCCTCGCAAGCCGCCATTTCGCTGGAGAACGCGCGCCTGTACGCCGATCTGCAGCATGCGGAGGCGCTGCTGGCGGACGCACAACAGCTCAGTCATATGGGCAGCTTTGACTGGCACGTCGCGAGCGCCGAGATCACCTGGTCTGAGGAGAGCTTCCGGATCCTCGGCTACGATCCGGGCACCCGGCCCACGGTCGAACTGCTGCTCGCCCGGGTCCATCCGGAAGACGCCTCCATGGTCCAGCGGGTGATCGCGCAGGCGGTAAACGACGGGCAAGACTTCGATATTGAATACCGGCTGCTGATGCCGGACGGAGCAGTCAAGCACCTGCATGCGGTGGCTCACGTCGTCGTGGACGAGCCAGACCGTTTGCGGGTGGTGGGCGCGCTTATGGATGTGACGGTGCGCAAGCAGGCTCACGCGGCGCTGGAGCGCAGCGAGCATCGCTACCGCAGCCTCTTTCGCGATATGCCGGTCGGCCTGTGGCAGGCGGACGCCCAGGCTCTGATGGCGATGATGATGGAGCTACGGGCCCAGGGTGTGGAAAACCTCTCGGCCTACATCGATACGCATCCCGAGTGGCTGGACCGTGCAAAGGAGGTACTGGCCATCGAAGAGGTCAACAATTACGCGGTGACGATGTTCGGCGCGCGGGATCGCAGCGAACTGCTCGGCCCTGTGTCATGGATCTGGCGGGAAAGCCCCGGCACGTTCCGGCGGGTTCTCGAAAGCCGCTATCGCGGGGAGGAGCACTTTGAGGAAACGACGCGGCTCCCCACGCGCGACGGACGGATCATCGATGTTCAGTTCACCGTAGCACGCTCCCGCACGGCCAACGACCTGGGCATCGGCCTGATCAGTCTGGTCGACCTGACTGAGCGGATTCGCGCCCAGGAGATGCTGGAACGGCTGCAGGCCGATTTTGCCCACGCCGCGCGCATCTCGATGCTCGGCGAACTGACTGCCTCGATTGCACACGAGTTGAATCAGCCACTTGCCGCTATCGTGACGAACGGCCAGGCCGCGCAACGCTGGCTCGGCCGGCCGGAACCGGACATCGCAGAAGCACGCGGATCCAACACCCGCATGGTCGCCGACGCGCGTCGCGCCGTGGATATCGTCAGCCGCATCCGCGGCATGGCGACCCGGCAAACGCCCGAGCACAGGCTGGTGTGGCTCGACGAACTCATCGACGGGGTGCTGGTGTTCTTGCGTCACGAAGTACAGATGCGCGGCGTCACGGTATCGCATCACCCGGCTCTCGGCGCGCCGCGGGTGCTGGCTGATCGCGTGCAATTGCAGCAGGTCATTGTCAACCTCGCGGTCAATGCCATGCAGGCCATGGAACAGGCGCGCACCGAGGACCGCAGGATCACGATCCGCACGCTCGTGCCGGATATCACGATACTGCGCTGCGCGGTCGAGGATAGCGGACCGGGCGTCGCCCCCGACCATCGCGGGCGCCTGTTCGAAAGCTTCTTCACGACGAAGCCGGATGGCATGGGTATGGGCCTGCCCATCTGCCGCTCGATCATCGAAGCCCACGGTGGCCACATCGCGGCCGACAACGAGTCGACCCATGGCGGGGCCCGTTTCTATTTCGAACTCCCGGCCGGCTAGCGCTGATGTCGGCTGGATCGTGCAAAAGACCTCGCTGCATGCTGCGCATGCATTCAGTGCAGTCGCGTCGAGCCGTGCGAAAACGAAGATACGTCAATTATCCCGGTGGCGTAACATGTTTCGCGCGAGGCAGCTTGTCCGGGCCCGCACCTTGTGGCTCATACCCTCGAAAGGACAGTGTCGCAAATGAGTTCACGGGACTAAGTGCGCGGCGAAAGCGGAAATGCCAGCACCACCAAAACTTAGAAAGCATGTGTTACGCCTCGGGGACAAAGTGGAAAGCGTTCGGAAGATTGCTGAAGTGCAAGAAATCCTTGTTCGACAGCAAGGAATCACAAGATCGATGCGGATCGGGTGATACAGGCCGCAGCGACGACAAAGCGAGTGCCCGTCGAAGAAATCGCGTCTGTAATTACTGCTGCAGATCAGTTACTGTCGTTGCGCTATCAGGTGTTCGAGCCCGATGTTCGATACTGACGAGGACGCCCTGCCATCAAGCGTATCCATTCCTTCTTTCGGTTCTGTTGCAAAATGGCGATCGGCTATGATGTTCGGAACAACATGAAAGGCTAGAGGCCTGATGAAGACGTCAAATCCGGCGGTGGCTCAAGTACCCAGGCGCCCGCATTACCCGCTCAACGTCATCCTAATATGCGTACCCGAGTACGTTGCCTACCCGCTGAGCCTCCGCCACATTGAAGAGATGGTTGCCGAATGTTGAGTCTGCGTTGGTCATTCAACGGTCCATCGCTGCTCGCTCAAGTTGTTGCCGGTGCTGAAGAAGATGTTCCTTTGCCGCAACCGGCCAGTCGGGAAGAGCTTGCGAATGGACGAGACGTACATACGCATCAACGGCGAATGAAGGTATCTCTACTGGGCAGTCGACAACGATCGTAACGCTGCGACTTGCTGCTACGAGACCATCGGGACAGGGCTGCGGCCCAACGATACTTCGGGAAATCGATTACCAGATGACGTGCCCGAGACCGTGATCATCGATACAAGTGGCGCCAAACTCGCCTCGATAGAAGCCATCAACGCTGATCGCGAAGTGCCCATCAAGATCTGCCAGCCCAGGTATCTCAACGGCCTCCTCGAGCAGGACCATAGGACGATCAAGCGACGCGCGTGACCTATGCTGGGGTCAAGACTTTTTTCCGCACCTAGATTCTGCTGGGTCGCACGAAGCCATGCATACGATCGCCAAAAGGATTGATGATGTGTGCTCGCACGACCCATCCGTCCGCGGACGATCAATTCTATAAACTGTCAACATGAGCAGTCCTTTGTATATTGATCATCGTCTTTTCTTCGCGAACCTTACCGCGACAAAACCCTCCCACAGTGGATATGTTTTACGATTGGCGATTTGTAATAACGCCTCCAGGGGCCGTGGCACTGGCGCGCCTGCATCCGTCAGTCGGCACCAGCGCGCACAAGCGGGATCACCGTCAAAGACCGGATCCCCTGTGCGCCGCGTATCAGGATACCTTCGATATCGGCCGTCGCCGACGGTCCGCTCATCAGCACTGCATAGTCCGCGGAGAAAAAGTCGGACCGGTGATACGCGTGGTGCAGGTTGCCGACGATGTCGACCGGATCGAGCAACGCAACG
Organism: Paraburkholderia sp. EB58; assembly: GCF_050436665.1. Taxonomy (NCBI): domain Bacteria; kingdom Pseudomonadati; phylum Pseudomonadota; class Betaproteobacteria; order Burkholderiales; family Burkholderiaceae; genus Paraburkholderia; species Paraburkholderia sp. EB58. Next base: position 51,630 of record NZ_JBNDMQ010000047.1, read on the forward strand.
AGATGCTGGGACAGATAGCCGAGTGCATTGACCTGATACTGCGTTTCGCTGAGCCAGATCGATCCGGTCTCGGCCACCGCGAAGCGCGGCCGCACCACACCAACATCGACGTCGTTCAATTCATGCGGATCCCGGACATCTTCGATGCGTCGCGTACCGGCCACTTCGGGCGCGGCCGAGCAGATCACTTTCGCATCCGGATGGCGCGCCCGGATCAGCGCGTTGATGTCGCCGTCCGCGGGCATCTCCTCCCAGGTGCCGCCCATCTGGGCAAGCGTTTCCTTGAACCTGTCGAGCGCTGGCGGCAAGCCGGCATCGAACATCGGTACGTCGGGTAGCGCGGCCGGCGTGCGCTGCGCGGCGCGCAGACTGTCGAGAATGGCGTTTCGGCTGTTCATTTTGCTTTCCTGTTCTTCAGGTACCAGTCGCGGAAGGTTTGTTCGGGCGCATCAGGCACTTCCCGTTGTTTGCCCCACGCATTGAAGGGGTTGTAGATGAAGGCACGCGGCAATTTTGCGACAGCCGTGTCCGCTGCCTTGATGGCCATGCGGTACAGCTTCGGCTCCGCCAGGACCTTGCCCGCGACCTTCATCGCCTCTTTCTTGATGAATGGCAACTCGTGCTGCTCGGCGACGATCTGGCGCCACTTGTAGATCTGCTCGTGAATGTTGATCTTGACGGGGCAGACGTTCGAGCAACTGCCGTTCATTGTCGAAGCAAACGGCAGCGCGCTGTACTTTTTCAGGTCGAAAGTCGGATTGATGATTGCGCCGATCGGACCGGAATACACGCCGCCGTAACTCAGGCCGCTGCTGCGCCGATAGACCGGACAGGTATTCATGCAGGCGCCACAGCGGATGCATTTCAACGAGTACCAGAAGTCGTCCATGGCGAGCCGTGCCGAGCGGCCGTTATCCACTAGCACGAAGTGCATCTCACCGCCTTTGCGCGGGCCACGGAAGTGCGATGTGTACTGCGTGATCGGCGCGCCGAGCGCACTGCGCGACAGCAACCGGATGAACACGCCGAGATGCTCGAGCTTCGGAATTACCTTCTCGATGCCGATCGATGCAATGTGCAGCGGCGGCACATTCGCACTTAGATCGGCGTTGCCTTCGTTCGTGCACACAGTAATGCCACCGGTTTCCGCGATGGCGAAATTGCAGCCGGTCATCCCGGCTTCGGCGGCCAGGATCAGTGGCCGGGTCGCATCGCGCTGCGCTTCGGCGAGGTAATGCACGTCGCTGTTATCCGGGTCGGTTCCAAGCGTTTTGGCAAACACTCTGGACACGTCCGATGCGAGCTTGTGAACCGCCGGTACGACGACGTGTGCCGGGCGCTGGTGATCGAGCTGCTGGATCCGCTCGCCGAGATCGGTTTCGACGACCGTGATACCCCGCGCTTCGAGGTACTGGCGCATCTCGCATTCTTCGGTGAGCATTGACTTGCTTTTGACGAGCGTCTTCGCGCGGTGGCTCTCGAGAATCTCGTGCACGATGCGGTTGTGTTCTTCGGCATCCGTTGCCCAGTGCACGATTACGCCGTTTTTTGTCGCGTTGCGCTCGAATTCTTCAAGATAGCCGGCAAGGTGCGTGAGCGTATGTTCCTTGATGCCTGAAGCGAGCGAGCGCAACTGCTCCCATTCCTCGATACCGTGCGCAGCCTCGTCTCGCAAAGTCCGCAGCGTCCACAGGCGTTTGTCGTGGAACTCGACGTGTTTTTCGTCGGAGAGAAATTCGCGCGACGCCTTGACGTGATCGACTCGTTTCATGAGCGGGCTCCATTGAGAATCTGGGCGATGTGAATGAACTTCAGATCGAGACCGAGCCGTTCCGAGCAGCCTTTCTGATGCATCAGGCACGACGAATCGGCAGATACGATGTATTCGGCGCCGGCCCGCTTGTGATCACGAACCTTGTCCTGGCCCATGCGCGCCGACACCGGCTCCTCGGTCACGCAGAACGTGCCGCCGAATCCGCAGCATTCATCCGGCCTTTCCGGCATGACGAACTCAATGCCTTTTACCTTCTTCAGCAGCGACAGCGGCTTCGAAAAGAACGGCTCGTCAATCTCCGACATCTTCGCAGTGCGCAGCCCTCGCAGCGTTCCACAACTGTTGTGCAGGCCGATCTTATGCGGAAACTCGGCCCACGGAAGCGCGTCGACCTTCAACACGTCGTGCAGGAACTCGACCAGCTCGTAAGTGTTGGCTCGCACGGCCTTGCTTTCCGGGGTCGGTTCGATTGCCGTGAAATGATCGCGCACGTGGTGCACGCAACTGCCGCTCGGCGCAACGATGTAGTCATAACCGACGAAGTTCTCGACGAACAGCGCTTCAGTGGCAGCGGCGTCTTTCTCGCATCCGCTATTGCCCATCGGCTGACCGCAGCAGGTCTGCTCAAGCGGGAAATCGACGTCGCAACCGAGTCGCTCGAGCAGTTCGAGCGTTGCGACTCCGACATCGGGAAAGAAGGCGTCGATGAAACATGGAACGAACAAGGCGACTTTCATGATGTATCCTGTGGCTACGAATGACTCCAATTGACCGAACGTGTCGAATCCCGATATCTCATCGCTAGCTCGTCTTAGGTAACTGACCGCTCGGTCCAACCCGCAACTTGACGCACGCACCGTCCATAGGGTGTGTGGCGATGTCGTTCATCAGTAGTGTCCCGAAGTCAGGTCGACCTTGCCTTTGAACACGTTGTAGCTGTAAATCGTGTAGATCAACATCAATGGATAGACGAACAGGCCTTCACCCCAGAACATGAAGACAAGGCTTGCACGCGGCCCCGCCGCCTGGGTGATCGTGAGCGAAAACGGGACCATGTACGGCCAGAACGAGATGGCCAGCATCGCGTACGCGCAGATGAACAGCAACACGATCATCAGAAACGGCTGGTCGTCTCGGCGCCGTCTGATGCCGGTCAGGGTTCCGACGATTGAGGCAAGCGCGACAAGCGGCACGATGAAAAGATACGGACGGTCGAGCCAGCGGTGCATGATGGCGAGGTTTTCATGAAGTGCATGAACGAACAGCACGATCAGCAGAAAGAGCACCGCCAGAAGCAACGGCGCAATCGCACGATACGCAGCGTCGCGCGCACCTTCCTCGCATTTCTTGATGACCCAGCTCGCACCGAGCAAGGCATAGCCGGCGCATAACGCTACACCGCACAGTACTGAGAAGCTGCTGCACCACGTCATTACGTCGCCCGTGAAGCGGCCGTTGACCACCGGCAACCCTTTGACCAGCGCGCCGACCATCGCGCCCTGCGTGAAGGCGGCAATGACCGAACCCACCACGAAGCCGACATTCCAGATTGTTCGCGTGCGGCGCGCCCTGCCACGGAACTCGAAGGCTACACCGCGAAAGATCAGGCCGGCGAGCATCAGGATCACGGGCACATAGAACGCGGAGACCAGTAACGCGTAAGCCTGCGAGAATGCGCCCCACAGCACTACGCCGGCTACGATCAGCCAGGTCTCGTTGCCATCCCACAGCGGCGACACGGCAGCCAGCATATGACGCCGGCGCGTTTCGTCCCGGGTCAGGCCGAACAGCATGCCGACACCGAGGTCGAAACCATCGAGCAACACGTACAGCAACATGCTCAGGGCGAGTATCAGCGACCAGTAGAGGACCATTTGCACATCTCCCAGATCATTTGGCTGTCGACGGCAGATCTGCCGCCACCGAAAGCGGACGGTTCGGCAACGCGGCAGGCGCCGTGTGCAGCAGGTCCTCAGCAGGCCCCCCTTTGAGCAGCCTGTAAATGTAGAACGTGCCAAAGGCAAAGATGAAGATGTAGGTCGCACAGAAGACGAGCAGCGAACCTGCGGCCGCGCGCGCCGTCAGGAACGGCGTGAGCGCATCAGCAGTGCGCAGCAACCCGTAGACCGTCCAGGGCTGCCGCCCGACCTCCGCGGTAAACCAGCCGGTGAGCGTAGCAATGAACGGAAGCGGAAAGCACAGGAATACTGGCCACAGAAACGCACGCTGCTGCAGCAGGCGCTCCTTGAGCGACAGCAAGGTTCCGCCCCAGGCGACGAGCAGCATGAGGAGACCGCAGCCCACCATGATCCGGAACGCAAAGAACGGAATGCTGATCGGCGGACGCTCGCTGCGCGGAAAATCGGTGAGGCCGACCTCTTTTGAATCGAGCGTCATCGATGCAATCAGGCTGCCGAGCACCGGCACTGAGATCGCGTAGTCGTTCTTTTCGTGCGTCGCATCGGGCCACGCAAGCAGAACTTCGGATGCGGGTTGTTCGTCGTGCCAGCGCGCCTCGATCGTTGCAAACTTGATGGGCTGATAGCGGTGCACATAATCGCCGACCAGATGTCCGAATAGCAGTTGAACCGGCACGAGGATCGCCGCGAGAAACAGCCCCATACGCAACATGATGCGGGCTTCGGCGGGACACATCCTTCGCAGCGTGTACCACGCACCGGTCGCAGCGACACAAAACGCCCCAGTGACGTAAGCCGCCAGCAACATATGAGGGAACCGCACCCAGACGACCGGGCTGAAGATGATCCTCAGCCAGTCGTCCGGCACGTACACGCCACCCTGGATCGTGTAGCCCACGGGGTATTGCATCCAGCTGTTGTTCACCATGATCCAGAACGCCGAGAGCGTCGTGCCTAGCGCCACCATCGCGGTGGAAAACAGATAGAAGCCCGGCCTCACCCTGTTCTTGCCGAAGAGCAGCACACCAAAGAACGACGCTTCCAGCATGAAGGCCGTGAAAGTCTCATAGGACAGCAGCGGCCCCTGGATCGGTCCCGAAATGCGCGAGAGTTCGCTCCAGTTCGTGCCGAACTCGAAAGCCAGCACGATCCCGGAGACCACACCCATGCCGAATGCGATCCCGAAAATCTTCAGCCAGAAGTCGAATACCCGACGATACGCGGGCCGCCCGGTGATCAGGTGCAGCGCTTCCAGCACCGTCAGCCACGCCGCCAGTCCAATCGTGAACGATGGGAAGATAATGTGGAACGATACGGTGAAGGCGAACTGCAGTCGCGAGAGCATGAGTGCGGTGGTGTCCATCTCTGCCTCTAGCGCCACAGGTTGGTTTGGGCGAGGTCGATCACCTGATCCACCTGCCCGTTCAGGATTGCCTTGACCATATAAAGCGAGAGCCCCTTTGCCATCTCGACGTTGACCGCGGGGGGCATCGCCAGCTCCATCCGGTTGACGACCGCGTCGACCAGCACCGGACCGTTGTGGTCGAACGCTGCGGCAATGCCAGGCTCCACATCGTCGGGCTTCTCGAGTCGGATGCCGCGGATCCCAACGGCTTCGGCCATGGCCGCGAAGTTCGGATTGTTCAGCTCGGTACCGATCGGCACGAACGACGTCGACTTTTGTTCGAGTTCGATGAAACCCAACGCACCGTTGTTGAAGACCACTACCTTCACCGGCAGACCCAGTTGAGCCAGGCTCAGGAAATCGCCCATCAGCATCGCGAAGCCGCCATCGCCCGACATGGAGATGACCTGGCGGTCGGGAAAGGCGGCCTGCGCGCCAATCGCCTGCGCCATGGCGTTCGCCATCGAGCCGTGCCAGAACGACCCCATCAGCCGGCGCTTGCCGTTCATCGCGAGGTAACGGGCGCCCCACACTGTCGGCAGGCCAACGTCGCACGTAAAGACGGCGTCTTCCGTTGCATGGTCGCTGATTGCTTTGGCAACCTGCTGCGGATGGATCAGCGACTTCCTGGCACCGGCCTGCGCCAGTGCGTCGAGCTCCTTGCGCGCCTTGTGATAATGCTGCTGTGCCTGGGTGAGATGCGTTGCGTCGGTTTTCTCCTGCAGTTTCGACATCAGCGCCTTGAGCGTCGCCTTCACGTCGCCGATGATGCCCAGATCGAGCGGAGCGCGGCGCCCGAGATGACCGGGGCGAATGTCGATCTGGACAATGCGCGTGCCCGTTTTGCGGGGATAGAACTGGCTATATGGAAAGTCCGTTCCCAGCATCAGCAGCAGATCGCAATCGAGCATCGCGTAGTAGCCCGACGAGAAGCCTATCAGGCCGGTCATGCCGACGTCGTACGGGTTGTCCCATTCGACGTGTTCCTTGCCGCGCAATGCATGCACGATCGGCGCTTTCAGCCGCTCGGCCAGTGCTACCACTTCGTCATGGGCGCCCGCGCAGCCCGAACCGCACAACATCGTAACGCGGCGCTGCCCGTTGAGGATCGCAGCCAACCGGTCGAGATCAGCTTCGGCCGGTGTGACGACCGCCTTCGGCGGCAGCAGGCCCGCAGGCGAGGGCGGAGGTGCATCGACCGCTTGCTGCAACGCGACGTCTCCCGGAATCACGACCACCGAGACGCCGCGTTTGCCAGTCGCCTCACGGATTGCTATTTCCAGCGTGCGCGGCATCTGGTTGGCGCTCGAGATCAGTTCGCAATAGTGGCTGCACTCTTTGAACAGCGACTCCGGATGGGTTTCCTGAAAGTAGCCGCTGCCGATTTCCCGCGACGGGATATGCGCAGCGATCGCCAGCACCGGAACGCCGGAGCGATGACAGTCAAACAGGCCATTGATCAGATGAAGGTTGCCCGGACCGCAACTGCCGGCGCACACGGTGAGCGAACCCGTCAGATGTGCTTCGGCACCCGCGGCGAAGGCCGCCACTTCTTCGTGCCGAACATGTATCCACTCGATCCCACCGTGACGGCGGATCGCATCGGTCAAGCCGTTGAGGCTATCGCCGACGATGCCGTACACCCGCTTGACGCCTGCAGCCACCAGTACTTCGACAAACTGCTCCGCCACAGTCATTGACATTACAATTCTCCAGTAAAGACCTTCAATTTCAGAGCGTTCAGCACGCCACGTAATGGCAGCTCGGGCTTCGCTCCAGGAATGGCGGGGCGATCAGTAGCTTGCCTTCAGTTGGCGCCGCCATGTTGTCACGCAGCAGGCTGACGTATGTTGCGCCGGGACGGCCTGACTCTGCCGCGCGGAACGCATTGCACACGACCACTGCGACGGCCTGTGGCGCGCAGACAGCGGCACTGAACCTGGTGGCTGCAATGAATCGGGATGCGGTGGAGCCAAGATAGTCCCGATCCACCTGCGGGGGAAATCGTCTCTACGAGTGCCTGCACGGAACTGATGTATGGGCCACCCTATACGAAGGCATGTCTACCCAACGCGCTTTGCCCAACCGGGCCGTCAGTTGCCTGCGTTTGTGTGACAGCAGCGAAGATGACGTTCGCCGGTCCGCCTGACGCGATTGGGCAAGGAGTCGACCCGCGTAGCCGTGGAGAATCGGGGAGAGAATCCTGCATTCAGTTCGATAAACTGCTGGGGTCATGAGCGCTCTGGATATGACAGCTAGCGCGCGCTGAGGACCTCGTGGGTGCGTACTGCCTACAGCGAGAACGTCGCACCCGATTTAGCGCACCGCACCCAAGTTGCATTCGGGATCGCGCCATGAATGCGGTCACTATGACCGTCAGGCTCGACCGACGCCGAGAGGCAGGCGCACCAGGAATTTTGTCTCACCAGCACTAGAGACAGCTTTGATCGTCCCGTTGTGGCGGCTTACAACGGTGCGATACGCAATATGCAGACCGAGGCCGGTGCCCTTGCCTAGCGGCTTGGTGGTAAAGAAAGGCTCGAAGAGCCGCGGGACGATCTCGGCCGCAATCCCTGGTCCGGTATCGCCAATTTCGACAACGACATAGTCGCCTTCCTGGTACGAGCGGATGGAGAGTTCACCACTGCCCTCCATCGCGTCGATCGCGTTGTCGATCAGGTTGGTCCAAACCTGGTTGAGTTCGCTGCCGTAGACCGGCACGCGCGGCAAGGCGCGATCGTAGTCCCGCTTGACGACGACCCCGTGCTTGAGCTTGAACTGCATGATGGTCAACGTGTCTTCAATGCCATCGTGAATGTCGACCTCCTGCAAGGGGGCCTGGTCCATGTAGGAGTAGTCCTTCATGGCTTTTACGATCTCCGAGATCCGGCCTGCACCAAGCCATGCCTGCGCTGCAAGGGAGCGCAGTTCCAATGTCGCGGCCAGCCAGCGGATGCCGGTGCAGAACTGTTCGGATGTCACACGTTCGGCTAGCGGTGCAAGATCAGCCGACGCGAACCCCGCTGCTACGAGTTGGGGTGCAAGGAGCCAGGGTTTTGCAGCGCCGCGTTCCGCCAGCCAGTCGGCAAGCAGGCTTTCCGCTTCGCTTTGCCGCAACGCAGCGTGAGGCGTGGTATCCACTGGCGGTGCAGCACGGCTGGCCCAGTCGTTCATGCTGGTCATCACTTCAGCCGGCAGCGCGCTCGTGACGAGTGCACGCGTTGCCTCACGCAGGGTGTCGAGCGAGTCGCGCAAGCTGCCTGCGGCACGCGCTACCGCGGCCGCCGGATTGTTCAGCTCATGCGCAAGTCCGGCCGACAACCGGCCCAGAGCCGCCAGCTTCTCGCCGGTGAGGATAAACGTGTCGTAGACGTTGACGCGTGCGTACATCGAACGATAAATGATCCTGCTAAAGGATTCGCATTCGCGTACCAGCGTATGGAACATATCTTCGGAAAGCGCGACCAGATGGCAGTCTGTCGCAGCGGTATAGGTCCACGGCGCCGGCACTCCGGCAAGCAGCGAAGCGTCGGCAATCGAGGTCGGCGCGGTGCGCTTTTCATTGAACATCTGCCGTCCACTCACTACTTTTTCTGTAACGAGTTCGCCCTCGAGCAGAATGAACTGGTGGGTGACGCGTTGCCCTTCGCGCATCAGGACCTCACCCCGCTTCAGGCGGCGCTCGCTCAGGTTTGTCCTCACCTGTCGCTTGCACTCCTCGGACAACCCTGCGAAAAGCGGCATCTCGAACAATGTGGACAGGTTGCTCATAGGTTAGCCAGGTACTGATGGATGAAATGCACCGCGATCGAGCCCTCTCCAACAGCCGCCGCGACGCGTTTGATCGAATCGGCGCGCACGTCGCCGGCCGCGAAGATACCGGGTACGCTGGTCTCAAGCAGGAAAGGGTCGCGTTCAAGCTGCCATCCGGCCGGCGGTCTGCCTGCCTTGACCAGGGTGCGGCCGGTCAACAGAAAGCCGTGCTCGTCGCGCTCGACCACGCCCTGCAGCCAATCCGTGCGGGGTGCGGCACCGATAAAAATGAATAGACCGCTTGCTGGAAGCGTCTCCGGGCGCCCGCTCTGTATGTCACGCAAGGTGATTTCTGCGAGATGACCCTGGCCACCTACGCTGTCGACTTCCGTAAGAGGGCGCACATGAATGTTCTGTGTATCGAGAATCTGCTCGATCAGATAATGTGACATACCGGCACTCAGAGAGGCACCACGGCACAGGAGCGTCACCGATCGCGCGTACCTGGACAGAAACATCGCGCCCTGCCCCGCTGAGTTGGCTCCGCCCACGACATACAGGTCCTGATCGGCACAGGCGACCGCCTCGACCAACGCTGCGCCGTAGTAGACCCCTGCTCCGGTCAGTTCCTCGATGCCGCGGGCCATCAACTTGCGATAGGACACACCGCTTGCGACCACGAGGGCAAAACAGCTCAGCTCCGACCCGTCTGACAGTATGACAAATTTATAAGGTGCGTCGACGCGCAAGCCGATTGCGTGTTGCGTCAGGATCATTTCCGCGCCGAAGCGCTTTGCCTGCATCAGTGCCCGGCGCGACAACTCCGCGCCGCTCACGCCGGCCGGAAAGCCGAGATAGTTCTCGATGCGGGAACTGGTACCAGCCTGACCACCGGGCGCGTCACATTCAATGATCGCCACGCGCAGCCCTTCTGAGGCGCCATAGACCGCCGCAGCCAGCCCGGCCGGGCCGCCGCCGACGATCACCAGGTCATAGAACGGCGTGGTCGAACGGGTGCGCAGCCCCGTTTGCTCGGCGATCTGTGCGGTCGAAGGGCGACTGAATACGGTGCCATCCTCGAACACCACCGCAGGCAGTTGCAGGTGCGCCGGATCCAGCGAACTCAGCAGCGGATCGGCCTCGTCTTGCCGCTCTACGTCGACCCAGTGGTACGGAATGTGATTGCGCGCCATGAAGTCGCGCAACTGGTGCCCTTGCGGCGACCAGCGGTGATCGAGCAGCCGGATGCCCTTAAATGCCGGACGAAAGGACGCCTGCCAGTCCGCAAGCAGATCGTCGAGTGCTGGATAGAAGTTTTGTTCCGGGGGATGCCAGGGCTTAAGCAGATATTGATCCAGGTGCACCGTGTTGATTGCGCGGATCGCGGCGTCGGTGTCTGCGTACGCCGTCAGCAGCACGCGCTTGGCTTCAGGAAACAGCTGGACCGCCTGCTCGAGGAACTCGAGGCCGCTCATCTGCGGCATGCGCTGGTCCGCAATGAAAAGCGCAATGGAGCGGTTCTGCAGCCGCAGTTGCTGCGCCGACTCGAGCGCGGCCTGCCCCGACACGGTGCGCACGATCTGATAAAGCTCGCCGTAGGCGACCTGCAAGTCGCGCGCAACCGCGCCGGCCACTATGGGGTCGTCGTCGACAGCGAGGATGATGGGTTTTTCCATGGAATCTTAAACTAAACACACCCGTTTTCGCTGGTGGTAGGTCCATCCGTGCGTTGCATCCGGCCCGGTGAGAGGAGGGACCCAAAAGCGTCTCGACGTTCTAGGTGCTATTGTGCGCTTCGGTCGCGTACCGCGGGCCATTCGGCTGAAAGGCATCCACCTGCGGAGTATATTTCGCCTACCCATTGATCGCGATGCCGGACGAATCCTACGGTACAAATTGCAACGAAAGCAGGCGCCGTCAGCTGATTCTGCCCACGCATCGCCGCCCCAGAAAACATATGCTGGCGCGACCAGAAACATCAGCATCATCAATGATGTACGGATCGCGCCCGTTTCCGACTCTGCGTACCATCACAAATCGCCCTAAAAACAGGCCCTGCAGATGTTAGACGCGCTCGGCGCATGCTTCGCCTGCACCGATTCACCTATTTAGGAAACCCTCTTATAGTAGAGATTCTGCGGATGCCGTGCTTCAGCGAAGAAAAACCAGCGCTCCGCCACCAGCCCCGCGTATTGCACGGCGCAGGCGGCACACAGCA
>NZ_JBNDMQ010000048.1:0-61951 GCF_050436665.1 Paraburkholderia sp. EB58
CAAACAGAAACCCCACCCCGCAAAAGGTGGGGTTTCTGCGTTTACGCGTCCGGAAACAGAACGCGTGCAAGCCCGCTCAGTCAACTCACACGACCGCTATCACCGCAAGCCAAAGGCGGATGTCAGAGACCCTTAGGTCCGCGGTTTCCTCACAATCACAGATCCACTTGGCCCACATCTGCAACGGCCCCTTCGCACATTCGTAGCGCCCGCTGCATCCATCACTCAGCGGTCCTCTTGCCACCACTTCACTTTCAAATCACTGTATAAATTCACAGTGGTTTTTTTGTACTTCAGAAGATTTCGGCGGCATCATACGTATCTGGCTGACAGTCACCATCATTCAGCCCCATGGACCGGTGTTCTCCGCAGGTCAGCAGTGTGAGTGGCACGGAATCCAGTCCCCAGCACCGGCAGGCCTCTCAGCACCCATCGCCATCCACGTAAAAGTGCCAATTCGCGTCAAACAATTTGCGTGTAGGATACTGTATATATATACAGTATCCTACACGCTCAATGTCAATCCCCGCTATCAGCGCCGAAGAGATCCACCCGTCGCTCTGGCGAGCCTCTCAGCTCGCGCGTGGGCGTGGACGCACGGTGGATACGGGCTATCCAGCGCTGTCGACGGAGCTGCCCGGCGGCGGCTGGCCGGTTGGCGTGCTGGTCGATTTGATGGTCCAGCAGGCTGGCGTTGGTGAAATGCGACTTTTGCGGCCCGCGTTCAGCGCGCTAGCCGATCGGCCGGTCGCGCTGGTCCAGCCGCCGCACATCCCTGACGGGCTGGGACTGGGATATATCGGGCTGTCGCTTGATCGCCTGTTGCAAATCAAGACGCCTAAAGCCGCCGACGCTTTTTGGTCCGCTGAACAGATCCTGCGTGCCGGAAGCTGTGGCGCGCTGATTTTATGGGCGCAACATGCGCAGTCATCATCGCTGCGGCGTTTGCATCTGGCCGCACAGACGTCCGAGACGCTCTTCATCATGGTCCGCCCTCTAACGGCGGCTCAGGATTCATCGCCGGCTGTATTGCGGCTGGCATTACGACCGGCCGCAGAAGGCCTGATGGTCGATATCGTGAAACGACGAGGTCCAACACGCGCGGAGCCTCTGTCGATTTCTCTTCAACCCACTCCAGTTTTGTTTTCCCGTCATGCGCGTCTTTCTCGCCGTCCACTTGCCGAAGTTGCCCCTCGAAGTCTTCCAGCCGAGGTGGTTGTCTGAACCGGAGCACGGCAGTGCCGTGCTCGAAAAAGACAAGGTTGTAATCGCGGACAGCGCAGCGCGTATGGCTGGCGTACAACTGGGTATGAAACGCGGTGGCGTAATGACGCTGTCACCGGAAACCGTCATGTACGAGCGTGACCTCACACGCGAAACCGCTGCGCAACGAGAAGTCGGAATGGCGTTGATGAAGTTTTCCCCTGACGTCGCATTACTCGATGAGGCGACGGTAATCGTCGAAGTCGGCTCAAGTCTGCGGCTTTTCGGCGGCCTGCTGGCGCTTTGCCGGCAGGCGAAGGCCATGCTCGCCACGCTCGGTTTGACCGCGCGCATCAGCGCAGCGCCGACCGGGCATGGGGCATGGCTATTGGCGAAGCACGCGAAGGGGCCAGGTGCGCAGCGCGTATTGCAGCTCGCCTCGCTCGAGCGCGCGCTATTGCCGTTGCCCATGCTCGCGGTACCGGAAATTCGCCTATTCGCCGATTGGTTTGCCGGCCTTGGCTGCGAGTCAATCGCTGACGTACGCCGTCTGCCTCGCGCCGGTTTGCAACGCCGCTGCGGTGAACATCTGCTGGATTCGCTGGATCGTGCCTTCGGTACCGCGCCGGAGCTGTTCGACTGGCTCGAGCCGCCACCTACTTTTTCCGCACATATCGAATTGCCCGACCGGCTCGAATACGCAGACGGTGCACTGTTTGCCGCGCATCGTTTGATCGTGCAGATCTGCGGCTGGTTATGCGCGAAGCAGTTGGCAGTATCCGCGATCACGCTATCCATCGAACATGAGCGGGGCAGGCAAGCGCTCCCGCCTACGCTGATTGAAATCGCGCTCGGTGAGCCAGCATGGCGCGAAGAGCATCTGCTGCGTCTCCTGAAGGAGCGGTTGCATCGCGTGGAACTCGCGGCACCCGCTATTGCGTTGCGGCTCGATGCATCGAAGGTCGAGCCGGTCGAACCGGATACGGATAGCCTGTTCCCTGAACCTGGTGGAACGCCCGAGGATCACGCACGTCTGATCGAATTGTTGATCGCGCGCGTTGGCGACGAAAACGTGCTGCGTCCTGCGCCGACCGCGGATCACCGGCCGGAAGTCGCGAACCGCTGGGTGCCCGTCAGCCAGGCGGCGCAGAAGATCGCGCTACCCGAAAGCCTGCCGCGCCCAACGTGGATGCTGGCCACGGCCATGCGTCTTTTGATGCGTCAGCATCGGCCGTTCTATGGCTCGCCGCTGCGGATAATGTCGCCGGCCGAGCGTATCGAAGCCGGCTGGTTCGACGGTGAACTTGTCACGCGCGATTATTTCGTTGCGCAAGCTGACGACCGCAGTTGCTACTGGATTTACCGCGAGCGTATCAGCAGCCGCGATGCCGAAGAAGAACCGCGCTGGTTTCTTCACGGCCTGTTCGGATGACGCGCAATGGACTCGACCTTCACTGCGCTGCCGGCGTACGCCGAGCTGTTCTGCTTTTCCAACTTCACGTTCCTGCACGGCGCGTCGCATGCGGAGGAGCTCGTCGAGCGCGCAGCGCAGCTCGGTTACGCGGGGCTCGCCGTCACTGACGAATGCTCGCTTGCGGGTGTCGTGCGTGCACACGTCGCGGCTGAAAAAGCGGAGCTGCCGCTTGTGATCGGCTCGTATTTTCGGCTGCGCAATGCTGATGGTTCCCCCGCGTTCGGACTGATTCTGCTCGCGCAGAATCGCGAGGGCTACGGCAATTTGTCGGAGTTGATTACGCTCGCGCGAACCCGCGCGCCGAAGGGTGAATACCGGCTGACGCCGCAAGATCTGTCACGGCCAGATTGTGACAACGCCCATCTGCGCGGCATGCCCGATTGTCTCGCGATTCTGGTGCCAGCATTTCCAGCCAAAGAAGAGGCGCTGGAAGTGCAAATTGAATGGCTCGACGCGACCTTTCCCGGGCGCGCATGGGTGGGGCTCGTGCTGCATCAGCGCGCGATGGACGATATCCATCGCGGAGCGGTCGAATATGTCGCCGACCGTCAGAATGTGCCGGTCGTCGCACTCGGCAACGTGGTGATGCATGTACGTTCGCGTAAGCCGTTGCAGGACACGATGACGGCGATTCGCATCGGCAAGCCGGTTCATGAGTGCGGTTATGATCTCGCGCCTAACGCCGAGCAGCATCTGCGATCACGGTTGCGCATTGCGAATCTTTATCCCGAGCAGACACTGCACGAAACGATCAGCGTGCTCGAGCGCTGCACATTCTCGCTTGAGAATTTGCGTTACGAGTACCCCGATGAACTCGTGCCCAAAGGTTACACGCCCACCGAGTACCTTCGTCAGGAGACGTATATCGGCGCGCAGTGGCGCTTTCCGTCCGGCGTTCCGGCCAACATCCAGCAACAGATCGAAAACGAACTGGCACTCATCGCGGACCTGAAATACGAACCGTACTTTCTGACGGTCTATGACATCGTTCGTTACGCGCGCAGCCAGCATATTCTGTGTCAGGGGAGAGGGTCGGCGGCCAACTCTGTCGTATGTTATTGCCTCGGCATCACCGAGGTGGATCCGGCGCGCAGCAACATGCTGTTCGGGCGTTTCATTTCTAAAGAGCGCGGCGAGCCACCCGATATTGATGTCGATTTCGAGCATCAGCGGCGCGAAGAGGTCATTCAGTACATCTATAACAAGTATGGACGTGACCGCGCGGCGATTGCGGCGGCGGTGTCCACTTACCGGCCGCGTGGTGCGTTGCGTGAGACGGGCAAGGCGTTGGGGATTGATCCGCACATCGTCGATGCGGTCGCGAAGTCGCACCATTGGTTCGACAATAGTCACGATCTACTGAAACGTTTCGAGGAGTCGGGACTCGACCCGGAAAATCGGTTGATTCAGTCTTGGGCCAGACTGGCGTCACAACTGCTCAACTTCCCGCGGCATCTATCGCAGCATTCCGGCGGCTTTGTAATCAGCCGCGGCAAGCTCACGCGTCTCGTGCCGGTGGAGAACGCGGCGATGGCGGATCGCTCGGTGATCGAATGGGACAAGGACGATCTCGAATCGCTCGGACTTCTAAAGATCGATGTGCTGGCACTTGGCATGCTGTCGGCGATCCGTCGCATGCTTGACTTCGCATCGGCGCGGCGCGGTGAGCGCCTCGATATGCAGGACATACCAGAGGGTGACAAAAAGACGTACGACATGATTTGTCGCGCCGATACGATCGGTGTGTTCCAGATCGAATCGCGGGCACAGATGAGCATGTTGCCGCGTTTGCAGCCACGCGAATACTACGATCTCGTCATCGAGGTGGCCATTGTGCGTCCTGGCCCGATTCAGGGCGGTGCGGTGCATCCTTATCTGCGCAGGCGGCAGGGATTGGATCCTGAAATTTATCCAAGCGACAGACTGCGGGAAGCCTTGGAGCGCACGAAGGGCGTACCAATCTTCCAGGAGCAGGTGATGCAGGTGGCGATGATCGCGGCCGGCTTCTCGGCAGGCGAAGCCGATGAGCTGCGCCGTGCAATGGCCGCATGGAAACGCAAGGGCGGGCTGGAGAAGTACTACGACCGCATCGTCAACGGGATGGAGGAGCGTGGCTACGAGCGAAGCTTCGCCGTGGCGATCTTCGAGCAGATCAAGGGCTTCGGCGAATATGGCTTTCCGGAGAGCCACGCGGCGGGTTTCGCCTTGCTCGTCTATACGAGCAGCTGGTTGAAGTGTCACGAGCCTGAGGCATTTCTTGCCGCCCTGCTCAACAGTCAGCCGATGGGTTTCTATTCGCCATCGCAACTCGTGCAGGATGCGCAGCGGCATGGCGTCACGGTGTTGCCGGCCGATGTGACCGTCAGCGGATGGGACTCGACGCTCGAACCGATCGAAGATGAAGAACGCCCGGCGGTTCGTTTGGGGCTATCGCTGTTGCGCGGCATGAAAGAAGACGCCGCAGAGCGCATTGAGAATTCGCGCGCGGTGCGGCCATTCAAGAGCGTGCATGACCTGGCGCGGCGTGCGCAACTCAACCGGCACGATCTGCACGTGCTGGCTGATGCGAATGCGCTGGCCGCGCTCGCAGGCAATCGTCGTGAGGCCTTGTGGCATTCGATTGCGGCTGTGCCCGATAAGGACATGCTGGCCGTCGCCGCTGTGCAGGATGAGACGCCGGAACTGGGCGCGCCATCGGAGGGGAGTGAGATCGTCGCGGACTACCGCTCGGCAGGCTTGACGCTCGGCCGTCATCCGCTCAAATTGCTGCGGCCTCAATTATTGGCCAACCGGCTGATGCCGGCATCGACGCTACGCAGTTATCCTAACGGACGTCTAGCTCGCGCTTGTGGGATCGTCACGGTCCGGCAGCGGCCGGGCACGGCGAAAGGCGTGATCTTCGTGACAATTGAAGACGAGACTGGCAACGTCAATGTGATCGTGTGGCCGGGTTTGCTCGAGAAACAGCGCAAAGAGGTGTTGAGTGCGTCGCTGCTCGCGGTGTACGGTGTCTGGCAGTGTGAAGGGGAAGTGCGGCACCTCGTTGCGCATCGGCTGGTTGATATGTCGCATCTGCTGGGTGGATTGCAGTCCACCAGCCGGGATTTTTGCTGACAGTCCCCACTGCGGCGGACTCAGGCCAGGCCGGGAAACCGGATGTGGACGGGGGTTTCGCTGCCTCAAAGACGTCCGGGGCTCGCCGAAGTGATTAGCGATCTCACGCTATGTTGCACCGTTGCATCGAGGCCACGGAAACTTCGTCAACACTTGCCGGATCGCTGTATCGAACGGCGTCCGCCGGCCAATCCCGAGCGCTTCCAGACGGTCTGAATCCAGATGGCAGTTGTGCGGGCGCGGCGTCGCATCCGTCGGCGTGTGCTGTGGCGTGAGCCTGGCTTCCAGTTGCAGCGCTTCGGCCAAGCGGATCGCAATCTCGTGCTTCGTCATCGGCTCATCGCCCGACCATTGCACGATGCCGCGAATCGCTTCGCCACGCGCATGGCGCTCGAGCATCTGACGGATGACGAACGCCACGTCGGGTGTGAACGTCGGGTAACGGATCGCCCATGCGTCCATCACGGCTGCTTTTGCGTCCTGCGAGTCGCCCGCTGATGCCGCAATAGCCGGCACCAGACTGGTCACGGCCGATTCCGCCCAATCGACAGTCGGCCCGTACAGCAGCGGCAAACGTAGCACACAGCCGAGCTCGGTCGTCTCAGTGAGCGCTCGCTCACCTTCGAGCTTGCTGCGGCCATAAGCGTTGAGCGGAGACGGCTGGGCATCGTAGCGGTAGGGTGGATGCGTGCCGTCAAACACGTAGTCGGTGGAGATCGACAACACCCACGCACCGCGTAGTCTGGCCGAGGTGGCCAGGGTGCATATCGCGTCGACGTTCAACGCGCGCGCCAACGCAGGATCGTGCTCGCAGACATCCGGACGACGTTCCGCTGCGGCAATGACGAGCGCATCGGGTGCTTCGCGCTCGATAAACTGCCTGACTGCCTGCTCGTCGCGGATGTCGAGCGCGACCCTGTGCTGGCCGGCACGCCGGAACGCGGTCGATACGACCTGCCAGTCCGTCTGTTGCGCCAGTTCGTCGACGAGGGCGCGGCCGAGCAAGCCGGACGCGCCGATGACTGCAACCTTGAACATGTGCGACGTCGCTTTAGTGAGCGTCGACGACGGTGTAACCGGCCTCGTCGATGGCAGCCTTCAGCGTATCGACCGATTGCGCGGAGTCGACCGCCACGCGGCCGGTCGCGAGATCGACCTTGACCTGCGCTGCGGCGTCCTGTTCGCGGATCGCGTTGGTTACAGCCGCCACGCAGTGCTGGCAGCTCATGCCTTCTACCTGAAATTCGATCGTCATCTGCTTTGCCTCGAGAAACATGAATGTTGCGATGGTTGAATTATGCCTGCCGGCACGCACCTCAGTGAGTGACCTTCCCACGGTGGGAAGGTGTACGATCGGCGGACACAGTGGGGAAACAGCTATGAACATCGGTGAAGCGGCCCGCGCGTCGGGCGTCACGGCGAAGATGATTCGCTACTACGAAAGTGTCGGTCTGTTGGCGGCGAAAGCTCGTACGACGGCCGGCTATCGGGTCTACGGTCCGCAGGAGGTGCACTCGCTGCGCTTTATTCGCCAAGCGCGGCGGCTGGGTTTCTTGGTCGAGGACATCCGCCGTTTGCTGGCGTTGTGGCAAGACCGTTCGCGCGCGAGCGCCGAGGTGAAGGCGATCGCGCTCGAACACGTCGCCGATCTCGACCGTCGCATCGCGGAATTGACGGAGATGCGCGACACGCTCTCGCATCTCGCTCAGCATTGCCATGGCGACGCCCGGCCTGATTGCCCAATCATCGAAGGTCTCGCCGATCCTGAAATGGCCGCATGCCACGCCTGCCACACCGACTGATGACCCAAGGCGCAACCTTGGACAACGTCGCGTCGCAACCGGGCCATGTAATTGCACCAATACGGTGCGAATATGTGACCCAATCTCGTGAAAATCAGCTCGAAACATCATTTAAGCTATAAAAATCAGTCGCTTGTCGTCGAATTCAGAATGCACCATTCCAAAACGGAATGCACGTCATTCGGGCATTTCACTGGTCAGGTTGCACCAAAAGCCTATAATCCGGGTTAACCCTTCATAAGGGAAATCCCTGATGTCCAACCCACCGGGGATTCATTTCTGATCCTTGGAGAACATCATGTTTGCAGTCATTCTTGAAAAGCTGAGCACCTGGTTTGAAACCGCTGAACGTAACCGTCGTGAGGCTTATCTCGCGTCGTCGTCGGACATCGTCCAGCTCGAACAGCGCATCCGTTCGCTCGAAACGAACGGCTACTCGCTGTAAGTCAGTCTGAAGTTCGTCTGACCCGCGGCGGCGCAAATCGCGCAGTCGCAGTAGTAGAGCGTAAGGCCCCGTATTGGCGGGGCTTTGTCATATCTGGTGTCTGCGTTTCGTCAGGCGCTCACCGGCCAACTTCCTCGTGCCGTTCAATATCGACTAGCTTGAACGTTGCTACCGCGGTAAGGTAAAGCGTTTTTTTGCGCAATCCGGCATTCCCGTAACCAACCCGGTCCGCTCATGGCTCCAGTCCGATTGATTCGCTCCTTGCGGGGCGCCGTAGTCCCAGCGCTGTTCACCACGGTCTCGATGTTGACGCTCGCGGCGCCGACGGCATTCGCCGCCTCGTCGAGTGGAGGGCAGCCGTTGATACTCGACACGCAGCAGGGCATCAGCGACGGCCACAGCGGCACGGTGCTGCAGACTGCGCCGCTATCGCACGAGCGAATTGTTCAGGCGAAGCCGATCGCGACGCCTACCGAGCTCACACCGGACTCGTCTGTGCCGATCGTCGTTGCCCCGTACATCCAGTTACCCGCCGGAGGTGGCACGTCGACGTCGCGTCCGCAGCCCCGTCCTGTGCAGCATTCGCAGTAGACGCTGCGCCCGCCTTAGGGGGGCTGCCGGCTCGACCATGTGCCGTAAGGTGGTCAGGTACATGCGCTGCGAGACAGCGCACCCTTCAATCGCCGCGGTGTTCCACCTTGAATTGCGCGGCCTTGTCCTGACCGAGTGCCTGCACCAGCCACGGCATGGTCTCTTTCAGCGTTTTAGCCATCGTATAAGGCGGGTTCAGGATGAACATTCCGCTACCGAAGAGCCCAAAACCATCTGACGGTGGATTGCTGACGGTCAGCGTCACGTGCAACCAGTTGCGCTCCTGCAGACGCTTCAACTGATCCGGAAAGCGTTGCGATTCGGGGCGCGTCACCTGCGGATACCAGATCGCATAGGTGCCGGTTGCAAAGCGTTTGAGGCTTTCCTCGACGCAATTCAACGTGCGCGTGTAGTCGCGCTTGTCTTCAAACGAAGGATCGATCAGCACCAGCGCGCGTCGCGGCGGTGGCGGCAGCAAGGCCTTGACGCCGTCGAAGCCGTCGCCCGCGTAGAGCATGGCGCGCCGGCCGGCATCGCGGAAGTTGTGCTGCAGCACGTCGATCTCGGTGCTGTGCAGTTCGAACAGGCGCATGCGATCCTGTTCGCGCATCAGCCGCCATGCGAGATACGGTGAGCCGGGATAGAAGCGCAGATTGCCGTCTGCGTTAAGCGCTGCGACCTCATCCACATAATCGGCCAGCATGGGCGGCAAATCCTTTCGCCCCCACAGTTTGGCGATGCCGGTCTCGAACTCGCCCGTCTTGGTGGCGTAGCCTTCCTTCAGCGAATAGACGCCGGCGCCGGCGTGAGTGTCGATGTACCAGTACGCCTTGTCTTTCTGGGCGAGGTAGCGCAACAATTGCACGACGACGGCGTGCTTCAGGACGTCGGCATGATTGCCTGCGTGAAAGGCGTGGCGGTAACTGAGCATGATGAGGTGAGACTCGAAAGAGGGCGTGCCGGTCGATTGTGGGCCGCGGTGGACCCAACGTGGGTCCGCCCGCGCGGGGCGCCGCGTTGCGACCGGAAGCGCACGTGCAAGGCGGACGCGTATTGTACGCGAGCCCGCGTTGCCGTCCGAACGGCGGCTGGACCTGGACCAAAACCAGAACCGTGAGCTACCTGACCGGCAGTCCGAACTCCACGCTGCCGGTGGCCGGTAACTGGTTGCGTTTGCCGCGCCGCCGCTCGCGCGGCGAACGCGACAGCGCGGTTTAGTCGTACGTGTCGCCGACGATTTCTTCGATCTTCAGCTTGACCTCCGGCGTGATCTTCGCGGCCACGTCCTGAGCCTTCATGTTCTCGCCAATCTGCTCGACACGCGACGCGCCCGTGATCACGGTGCTGACATGAGGGTTCTTCAGAATCCACGCAATCGCGAGTTGGCCGACCGTGCAACCGAGCTCGTCCGCCACGCCGCCGAGCTTGCCGACAACGCCGTTCCTGCCCGCATCCGTGACCTGCTTCTTCAACCAGTCGTAACCCTGCAACTGGGCGCGGCTGTCAGCCGGTACGCCGTCGCGATACTTGCCGGTTAGCAGGCCCGAGGCGAGCGGACTCCACGTGGTCAGCCCAAGGCCGATGTCCTCGTAAAGCCGCTTGTATTCCTGCTCGACGCGCTTGCGGTGGAACAGGTTGTACTGTGGCTGTTCCATGACAGGTTTATGAAGATGATGCCGATCGGCGATGTCGTAAGCCGCACGGATCTCGTCCGCGCTCCATTCGGAAGTGCCCCAGTAGAGCGCCTTGCCGCGCGTGATCATGTCGCTCATCGCCCAGACGGTTTCCTCGACCGGGGTATTCGGATCGGGGCGGTGGCAGAACACCAGATCCACGTAGTCGAGCTGCAGGCGCTTTAGCGAGGCGTCGATCGCGTTCAGCAGATACTTGCGGTTCAGCGTGTGATACTGGTTCGGCGCTTCCTGCAGGCCCCAGAAAAACTTGGTCGACACGACATAGCTGATGCGCGGCCACGCCAGTTCCTTCAAGGCCTGTCCCATGATTTCTTCGGACTTGCCGCCGGCATAGACCTCGGCGTTGTCGAAGAAGTTGACGCCGGCATCACGTGCGGCCGCCAGCGATTCGCGTGCCGCGTGCGTATCCACCTGATTTCCGTAGGTCACCCAGGACCCGATGGACAGTTCACTGACTTGCAGGCCGGAACGGCCGAGTCGTCGATAGTTCATGCATTTCTCCTTGCGAGTTGATGCAACCGGCATCCAATCCTGCCAGCGAAATCGGGCGCCAAATCAGGCGCAATCCATACAGTTTAAAGAGATACGGATTTCTGCGCGATTTCCCGATGCCTTTCACGGGGTTCATGCACAATAGCAAAGTTGGCCGCAGTGCAGCATTCGTCTGGACGGCCTATGCCGTTCGGTCAGCTTCACGCCGCCTGCGCGTCGTGGTTTCATTGCTCATCAACTGTATGGAGGCTCTGGATGTCGTCACTGAACACGAATCTGAATGGCAAGGTCGCGGTTGTTACGGGCGCGGCGAGCGGGATCGGCAAGCAGATCGCGCTGACATTGTCGGCAGCGGGTGCTGCAGTTGCGATTGCCGATCTGAATCAGGATGGCGCAAACGCCGTCGCTGAAGAAATCAAAAAAACCGGTGGCAAGGCCATCGGTGTCGCGATGGACGTCACGAACGAAGAAGCGGTCAACCAGGGTATCGACAAGGTGGCCGCTGAATTCGGCTCGGTCGACATCCTGATTTCGAATGCCGGTATCCAGATCGTCAATCCCATCGAGAACTACGCTTTTTCCGACTGGAAGAAGATGCAGGCGATCCACGTCGACGGTGCGTTCCTCACCACCAAGGCGGCCCTGAAGCACATGTACAAGGACGATCGCGGCGGCATCGTCATCTACATGGGTTCGGTCCACTCGCATGAAGCCTCGCCGCTGAAGTCGGCCTATGTCGCAGCCAAGCATGCCTTGCTGGGTCTGGCGCGCGTGCTGGCCAAGGAAGGCGCGAAGCACAACGTGCGTTCGCACGTCGTTTGCCCGGGCTTTGTGCGCACGCCGCTCGTCGACAAGCAGATTCCTGAACAAGCCAAAGAACTGGGCATCAGCGAAGAGGACGTGATTCGCAACGTGATGCTCGGCGGTACGGTGGACGGCATCTTCACCACGGTGGAAGACGTCGCGCAAACCGTGCTGTTTCTCTCCACCTTCCCGAGCGCGGCCTTGACCGGCCAATCCTTCATTGTGAGCCACGGCTGGTTCATGCAATAAGGAGCCCGCTATGGCGCAACGCAATGTCAAGCGGGCGCGTGCCGGTACCCTCGGCGACGGGGATGGCGAGCACGCGGGAGCAGCGGCTGGCGTTCGCGCCAGCCGGCAGATCCAGTTGCCGCAATACGAAACCATCGCGCTGATGCTGCAAGGCGGTGGCGCGCTGGGGGCCTATCAGGCAGGCGTCTATCAGGGCCTCGACGAGGCCGGCATCCAGCCAAACTGGGTGGCCGGCATTTCGATCGGCGCGCTCAACACGGCCATCATTGCCGGCAATGCGCCGGAGCATCGCGTCGCACGGCTGCTTGAATTCTGGGAGACGATCTGTCAGCCGGCGTTCGCGCCGCCGTTGCCACCGTTCCTCGAACAGGCGTTCTTCAATTACAACGACACGGTCCGCAAGGCTTTCACTGCCATGCAGGCTACGGGGGCGATCGTCCAGGGGCAGAAGGGGTTCTTTGTACCGCGCTTCCCGCCGCCTCTGCCAACCGTGTCCGGGCCGCCGCAAAACGCCAGTTACTACGACACGTCGCCCATGAAGTCGACGCTCGAGAAGCTGTGCGATTTCGACCGGATCAACTCGCGTGAAATGCGCGTCTCGGTGGGAGCGGTGAATGTCGGTACGGGCAACTTCGCGTACTTCGACAACACGCACATGAAATTGCGGCCGGAGCATTTCATCGCCTCAGGCGCATTGCCGCCTGGATTCGGCGCGATGGAAATTGATGGGGAGTACTACTGGGACGGCGGCTTGATGTCCAACACGCCGCTCTATGAAGTCGTGCAGACCACGCCACGCCGTGACACGCTCGCGTTTCAGGTGGATCTGTGGAGCGCCATCGGGCCCGTGCCGGACAATATCACCGATGTGCAGGGCCGCATGAAGGACATCCAGTATTCGAGCCGCACGCGCCTCGTCACCGACATGTTGCAGCGTTCGCAGCGCTTCAGGCACGTGTTGCGTGAAGTGCTCGACCGCGTGGCGCCCGAACACCGCGATGACCCTTGGTGCAAGTTGGCGGAAGATTTGTCCTGCTCAAAACGCTACAACGTCATCCATCTGATCTACCGGCAGAAGGAGTACGAAGGGCATTTCAAGGACTTCCAGTTCGGCTTGTCGACCATGCGCGAACACTGGGAAAGCGGTTTGGAGGACATCCGCAACTCTTTGGTGCAACCCGACTGGCTGACCTTGCCCGACAACGATGCCGGTTTCGTCACACACGACATCCATCGCGACAAACGCTGAGGTTTTTAGCGTCCAATGAAAACGGCGCCCTGTGAACTGATGATCACAGGGCGCCGTTTTTTTACCACCAAAGCTAGCCAGGCCTATTCAGTGAATGAGCGGCGCTCAATCGCGCCGCTTTCCTTCAGGCCATTACTTCAGTACTTGAGCAATAGCGGTAGTCACGGAATCGAGGTTGCGCGTGTTCAGCGCGGCCACGCAGATGCGGCCCGTGCTCACGGCATAGATGCCGAATTCTTCACGCAGACGGTCCACTTGTGCTGCCGTCAGACCCGAGTACGAGAACATGCCGCGTTGCGCGTTCACGAAGCTGAAGTCGCGGTCCACGCCGCTTGCCTTCAGGCGTTCGACCAGACCGTTGCGCATGGCGCGGATACGGTCGCGCATTTCGCCGAGTTCCGATTCCCACGTGGCGCGCAGTTCCGGCGAGCCGAGCACGGCTGCGACAACCGAGCCGCCGTGGGTGGGCGGGTTCGAGTAGTTCGTGCGGATCACGCGCTTGAGTTGCGACAGCACGCGCGAGGCTTCTTCCTTGCTGCCGGTGATGATCGACAGTGCGCCGATGCGCTCGCCGTACAGCGAGAACGACTTCGAGAACGACGACGAGACGAACACGTTCAGTTCCGCGAGGGCGAACAGACGCACAGCGGCAGCGTCCGATTCGATGTTGTCGCCGAAGCCCTGATAGGCGATGTCGAGGAACGGCACCAGTTCGCGGGCCTTGACGACTTCGACGATCTGCTGCCATTGAGCGGCGCTCAGGTCGACGCCGGTCGGGTTGTGGCAGCACGCGTGCAGCACGACGACCGTGCCGGCTGCGTAGCTATTCAGCGCGCTCAGCATGCCTTCGAAGTTCACGCCTTGGGTCTTCGCGTCGTAGTATGGGTACGAGACGACTTCGAAGCCTGCGCTTTCAAACAGCGCACGGTGGTTTTCCCAGCTCGGGTCGCTGATCGCGACCTTGGCGGCCGGGTTGACGCGCTTCAGGAAGTCGGCGCCGATCTTCAGCGCGCCCGTGCCGCCCAGTGCCTGCGCGGTCACCACACGGCCCGCGGCGATCAGCGGCGAGTCGTTGCCGAGCAGCAGTTTCTGCACGGCCGCGTCGTAGGCCGCAATGCCTTCGATCGGCAGGTAGCCGCGCGGCAGCGCCGCTTCGATGCGAGCCTTTTCCGCATCGCGCACGGCGCGCAGCAGCGGAATCTTGCCTTCTTCATTGAAGTACACGCCCACGCCCAGGTTGACCTTGGTGGTGCGCGTATCTGCGTTGAAGGCTTCGTTCAGGCCCAGGATCGGGTCGCGGGGAGCAAGTTCGACGGCGGAGAACAGAGACATGATGGTTCGGCAGTAGTGAAAAGAGGGACGGCTTCAAGCATGGCCGCGGCACCGGCGGAGCAAGCCTGCACAGGGACTTGCGGTTAGGCAGGCCGAATCAGGCAGTCGGTGTTTAAAAGCAGCAGCGAGCGCAGCATGCCATTGTAGCGAATCCTGGCGCGTTTTTTGGGCCGCGGCCGCTTCCCAAACCGATTATTTGCTTGAAAAACAGCGCTTTGGCATCAGTTTAGACAGGCGCGCGGCACTCGGCCGGCCGCTGCGGGAAGTCAGGAAAGCTGCTGCGCCGCGGCTCCGTGCGGATTCGGCGCACGGCCCAACAGGGGCCAGATGCCCGTCGCAGATCTCCGTAAGCGTTGCCCACAACCCCGCCGCCTTCGACCGCGCCAGGCTCCGGCCGTACGCTCAGCCCGCACTTCCGCAAACCGCTAGAATAGTCCTTTGCCCAGGCCCTGGTGCCGCACACATGTCCGAACATCATCTGACTGAAGTCAACGACGCTCTCGACGAGTCGAAATTCGTGACGTTCGAAGGCTCGCCGTTCCAGCTTTACCAGCCATACCCGCCCGCCGGCGACCAGCCCACTGCCATCGATACGCTCGTCGAAGGTGTCGAGGACGGCCTGTCGTTCCAGACGCTGCTTGGCGTGACCGGTTCCGGCAAGACCTTTACGATGGCCAATACCATCGCGCGGCTCGGCCGCCCGGCTATCGTGTTTGCGCCGAACAAGACGCTGGCGGCCCAGCTTTACTCGGAGTTTCGCGAGTTCTTCCCGCGCAATGCGGTCGAGTACTTCGTCTCGTACTACGACTACTATCAGCCGGAAGCGTATGTGCCGCAGCGCGACCTGTTCATCGAGAAAGACTCGTCGATCAACGAGCATATCGAGCAGATGCGGCTCTCGGCGACCAAAAGCCTGATGGAGCGGCGCGACGTGGTGATCGTCGCGACGGTGTCGGCGATCTACGGTATCGGTAATCCGTCCGAATATCATCAGATGATTCTGACGCTGCGGGCCGGCGACAAGATTGGCCAGCGCGACATCATCGCGCGGCTGATCGCGATGCAATACAACCGCAACGAGACCGAGTTTCAGCGCGGCGCGTTCCGCGTGCGCGGCGACACCATCGACATCTTTCCGGCGGAGCACGCAGAGATGGCGGTGCGCGTCGAATTGTTCGACGACGAAATCGAAACGCTGCAACTGTTCGACCCGCTGACCGGCCGCGTGCGTCAGAAGATTCCGCGCTTCACCGTGTATCCCTCGTCGCACTATGTGACGCCGCGCGAAACCGTGATGCGTGCAGTGGAAACGATCAAGGCCGAACTGCGCGATCGGCTCGAGTTTTTCTACAGCGACGGCAAGCTGGTCGAAGCGCAGCGTCTGGAGCAGCGCACCCGTTTCGATCTGGAGATGCTGCAGGAACTGGGTTTTTGCAAAGGCATCGAAAACTACTCGCGGCACTTCTCGGGCGCGGCGCCGGGCGAACCGCCGCCGACCCTCGTCGACTATCTGCCGAGCGACGCGCTGATGATGCTCGACGAATCGCACGTGCTGATCGGCCAGTTGAACGGCATGTATAACGGCGACCGGGCGCGTAAGGAGAATCTCGTCGATTACGGCTTCCGGCTGCCTTCGGCGCTCGATAACCGGCCGCTCAAGTTCAACGAATTCGAGCGCAAGATGCGCCAGGTGGTGTTCGTGTCGGCCACCCCGGCCGACTACGAGCAGAAGACGGCAGGGCAGGTGGCCGAGCAACTGGTGCGGCCGACGGGCCTCGTCGACCCCGAAATCGAAGTGCGTCCGGCACGCACCCAGGTCGACGACGTTCTCTCCGAGATCAACGAGCGCGTGAAGGCGGGCGACCGTGTGCTGGTCACGGTGCTCACCAAGCGCATGGCCGAGCAGTTGACCGAGTTCCTCGCCGACCACGGCGTCAAGGTGCGCTATCTGCACAGCGACATCGATACGGTCGAGCGGGTTGAAATCATCCGCGACCTGCGGCTCGGAACGTTTGACGTGCTGGTGGGGATCAACCTGCTGCGCGAAGGCCTCGATATTCCGGAAGTGTCGCTGGTGGCGATTCTCGATGCGGACAAGGAAGGCTTCCTGCGCGCCGAACGCTCGCTGATCCAGACGATCGGTCGGGCGGCGCGGAATGTGAACGGCCGGGCGATTCTGTACGCAGACCGCATCACGGATTCGATGCGCCGCGCCATCGACGAAACCGAGCGGCGCCGCAACAAGCAGATCGCCTTCAATCTGGAGAGGGGCATCACGCCGCGCGGTGTGGTCAAGCGCATCAAGGACATTATTGACGGCGTCTACAACGTCGACGAAGCGCGCGCCGAACTGAAGGAGCAGCAACAACGCGCCAAGTTTGAGGACATGTCCGAGAAGCAGTTGTCGAAGGAGCTCAAGCGCCTCGAGAAGCAGATGATGGAGCACGCCAAGAATCTCGAATTCGAAAAGGCGGCCCAGACGCGCGACCAGCTCGCGCTGTTGCGTCAACGTGTGTTTGGCGCCAATGTCGGCGATCATCTGACCGGCACCAACTGAGATACCGGCCGGCTCTCTCTCGAAGCCGGCCGGTTTGTCATGCGGTGCACCGCCGCATGGCTTGCAATTCACCCACTCCCGACCCGCGTCCCTCCGTTGGACCTGATTCCAACCGTGTCATTTTCAATCTGACCCCGAGCAGACCCATTCTGTAAGGCTGCAATGGCAGCCCTGTCGGGACAATCACTCATGCCCCCATCACGCCAAGTCCTTTCTGCAGATGGGTTCTCTGGCATCGTCAATTGTTCTCAACGCTGAACGATGTTAAACTCCATTCAATATTGAGAATGGTTCGCATTAACGTTAGTAATTTTGAGAAATGATTTTGAATGGAACGAGGCGCACCGTTCTCCGCCTGGTTCTCGTCGTCTCAGTCTAAAAAAACAAGGAGTTTCAATGCGAGTCTCTTCATTTCTGCGCGGCAGCGTGGTGGCCGTCGCGGTGGTAGCCGCGATGTCGGCAACGGCTGCTGAATATCCCATTGGCAAGCAGCAGATTCAGGGCGGCATGGAAATCGGCGCGGTCTACCTGCAGCCGATCACGATGGAACCGGAAGGCATGATGCGCAAGGCCTCGGAGTCGGACGTCCACCTCGAAGCCGACATTCACGCTGTCAAGAACAACCCGACCGGTTTCGCCGAAGGCGACTGGATGCCCTATCTGCAGGTGAGCTACGAGCTCTCGAAGGCCGGTTCTGCCCAGACGCAGAAGGGCGACATGATGGCGATGGTCGCCGACGACGGTCCGCACTATGGCGACAACGTCAAGCTGCAAGGCCCCGGCAAATATCACCTGAAGCTCTTCATTGCACCGCCGATGCAAATGGGCCACATGGCCTTCGGCCGTCACGTCGACAAGGAAACCGGCGTGGGTCCGTGGTTCAAGCCGTTCACGCTGGAATACGACTTCACGTACGCCGGCATCGGCAAGAAGGGCGGGTATTAATTCACGGATTCACGCTCCATGCACGTGCGTGCGCTGCGCCGGGCAAAACCGCCGCGACGTGAACGTCTCATCCGTGCAGCGAGCCGGGTTTTCTGGAAGGGCCAATGAGAATCAACCGAAAGATTGCGATCCTCGCCATGACGACCTCGCTCGTCGGCGCCGCTCATGCTGCGGACCTGCCGACCTTCAAGCTCGAAATGACAGACGGCAAGCTCAATCCGGAGCGTATCGAAGTACCTGCCGGGCAGCGCATCAAGATCGAAGTGCGCAATACGGGCAAGGGCGCGGCTGAATTCGAAAGCGTGCAGTTGCGCAAGGAAAAAGTGCTGGCGCCGGGCGCAGATTCGTTCGTGGTGATCGCGCCGCTGTCGCCCGGCGAGTACAAGTTTTTTGACGATTTCCACCAGCAGGCGCAGGGCGTGATCGTCGCCAAGTAGTTGAAATTCGTCAAAGCGGTACCGGGTCTGGATGCGGACGCACGGCGTCCGCTCAAGCAGTAGGAGAAGTTCGATGGGTCAGGTGTTGTTCATCGTGTGGCGGGAGAGCGTCGAGGCGCTGCTGGTCGTCGGCATCCTGTATGCGTGGCTGAAAAACGGCGACGACAATGCGCGGCGCGGTTTGCCGTATCTGTGGGCGGGCGTCGGCGTGGGCATCCTCGCGGCGATTGCGATCGGTGCGGCGCTGATCGGTTTCACCGAAGTGCTGTCCGGCGACGCGCAGGACTACTTCCAGACGGCGATGGTGCTGGTCGCCTGCGTGCTGATCGTGCAAATGGTGCTGTGGATGAAACAGCACGGCCGCACGCTCAAGCGTGACATGGAACAGTCGCTGCAACAGAGCACCCGCGATTCGAACTGGTGGGGCATTGCCGTGCTGGTGGCGCTGGCGATTGCGCGGGAAGGCAGCGAGACGGTCATCTTCCTGTATGGCCTCGGCTTCGGACAATCGGGCCACGTGGACGGCAGCCAGATGCTGGCCGTGCTGATCGGCGTGGCCCTTGCTTTCCTGACGTTCTACGTACTGCAACTGGGCGGCAAGTTCTTCTCGTGGCGGCTCTTTTTCCGCGTGACCGAAATCATGCTGCTGTTTCTCGGCGCGGGCCTGTTCCAGACCGGCGTCGACAAACTGATCGACAAGGAAATTCTGCCCACGCTCGTCGACCAGTTGTGGAACACGTCGGCGCTGCTCGACGATTCGAGCACGTTCGGTTCGCTCGTCGCCACGCTCACGGGCTATCGTGCGCATCCTGCGCTGACCAATCTGCTCGCCTATGCAGTCTATTGGGGCGTCGTGTATCTGCTGGCCCGCCGGGCTAACCGGCAGCCGGCGCAGCGCGCGGCGGGGCGCGCAGCATGAGCGGTGCGCCAGGCCAAACCGCCCAAACCGCCCAAACCGCCCAAACCGCCCACTCCGGCCGTCCCGGGCGGCTCGCTGCGGCAGGTCAGTGGATGCAGCGGCATGGGACGTTGATTCGCGGCATCCAGTGGCTGGTGGTGGCGGTTTACGCGTTTCTGATTCTCGTGCCGGCCTTCACGCCGTTGCCCGACGAGACCGCGCATCTCTGGAACAACCTCACGCTGGCCGCCCAGTTCGTGTTCTGGGGCATCTGGTGGCCGTTCGTGCTGCTATCGATGGTGATGCTGGGTCGTGTGTGGTGCGGTGTGCTCTGTCCGGAAGGCGCGCTCGCCGAGTTCGCCAGCAAATACGGCCGTGGCTGGGCGATCCCGCGCTGGATGCGCTGGGGCGGCTGGCCGTTCGTCGCCTTTGGCCTGACCACGATCTACGGCCAGATGGTGAGCGTCTACCAGTATCCGAAAGCGGTGCTGCTGGTGCTCGGCGGCTCGACCTTCGCTGCGATGATCATCGGCTTGCTGTATGGACGCGAGAAGCGTGTCTGGTGCAAATATCTGTGCCCCGTCAACGGGGTTTTTTCGCTTCTGGCGCGGCTCGCGCCATTTCACTACAAGGTCGACGAAGACGCGTGGCGCCGCTCATACAAAGAGGGCGAACACGGGCATCGCGTGATTCCGATTAATTGCGCACCGCTCGTGCCGCTGCGCAACATGAAGGGCGCTTCGGCGTGCCATATGTGCGGCCGCTGCAGCGGCCATCGCGACGCGATTGCTTTGACGTGGCGCGCGCCGTCCTCGGAGATAGTGGAACTCGGCGACCGGCAGGCGAGCGCCTGGGACACCGCGTTGATCCTCTATGGCCTGCTTGGCATCGCGATTGGCGCGTTTCACTGGACGGCGTCGACTTGGTTCGTCGACCTGAAGATGTTCCTCGCGACGTGGCTGGTCGACCGCGACATCACGTGGCCGCTCGCCACCAACGCACCGTGGTTTCTCTTCACGCATTACCCTGAGCAGAACGATGTGTTTTCGTGGCTCGACGGCACGCTGGTGATCGGCTATATCCTCACCACCGGCCTTGTCTACGGCACAGCGTTGCTCGTGCTGCTGATGGGCGCCACCCGCACGCTGGGCCGCTTTAGCACGGTACGGTTGCATCATCTCGCGCAAGGGCTGATTCCGATTGCCGGCGCGGGTGTGTTTCTCGGGCTGTCGGCGACCACGCTGTCGCTGCTGCGCGCGGAGCATGTTTCGCTATGGTGGGCGTCGGATCTGCGCATCGCGATTCTAGCGGTCGCCAATCTGTGGAGCGCGTGGCTCGCGTGGCTCGTCACACGGCGTTACAGTGCGCGGCTTTTCCAGCGCGGCTTCGCAATGGTATGGTTCATCACCGCCCTCGCGGTCGTCGATAGTGCCTGGTGGCTCATGTTTTGGGGCTGGACGCGCTAACGGCGTGTTGAGTTCAGGATACAGAGAGGCCGCCTGTGAGAACCAAACCTGCACTGACCGACGAAGACGTCAAGAACATGGCCGCTGCCGCCGAAGCGCACGCGGCTGCCAACCATTGGACCGTGACCGTCGCGATCCTGGACGACGGCGGTCATCTGCTTCACCTGCACCGGATGGATGGAACCGCGCCCAGCACCGTCGAAATGGCGATCGGCAAGGGTCGCACAGCCGTGCTCGGCCGGCGCGAAACCAAGGTGTATGAAGACATCGTCAAGAATGGCCGCACGGCTTTCCTGAGCGCGCCGCTGGTCGCGATGGTGGAGGGCGGCGTGCCGATCGTCTTCGAAGGCGAAGTGGTGGGCTCGATTGGTGTGTCCGGCGTGAAATCGGAGCAGGATGCGGCGGTTGCCCGCGCAGGTATCGCGGCCCTCGGGATCGCCTGAGCGAACTGCGCTGCAAGCGCCGCCTGCGCTGCAGCAAAATGCACAAAAGCCGTGTGGATGTTGTCATCCACACGGCTTCGTCGTTCCTGTCATTCAGCAGTTGCGACACGCGCTCCAGCGCCTGTCCGCATTGGTGAGAACCAAAAAAAGTGGCACGGCTTGCTGCGACGGCTGGCTTGGTTATCTGCACGAAGGGGTCTAGATCGCACGTGCAAGCCGTCGTTGCTGGCTAATGCCCCAACACCTCTCGAAGAGGTGGTCCCCACAATACCCGGTACGTCCTTCGTTACTTCGTCAAAATCAGCTTGCCGAGCCGTGTGGCGCGAAGCTGGTAGGTCTCACCGTTATGCACGATGCTCACATGGCTGTGCCCTTGCAGCAGCGTTTCGCTGCGTACCGACGGCGCGGCAGTTCCAGTCTTCGGCGCGGCTCCGTTGCTGCGTTCGCTGGTCTGTCTCGGAGCGGCTACTGTCGTGCTGGCTTTCGGACGGCTGGTCAGCGCAGCGGCGGCGGAGCGGCGCAGGCTAAGCGTAGAAGAGCGCGTGAGGTCGTTCATTCGTCCCGTCGTTTTGTCGATTCGATGAAGTGATTCTAAATGATAATCGTTCCCATTTACAAGGTCGATAAATTCATCGGAATATAGTTTTGATAGTCAGGGGATTGTCAGGGAAGGAGGTGTTCGAGGATCAAGGCGCGTGGGGCGTAGTCGTGCCGGACTCGCGTGGCCCGACGCGGGCGGACGGCCGCCGCCCCACGCCCCCATGCTCAATGCAGCGCGTCAGGCGCCTTGCGGCCTTGCACGTACTGGCGAATCAATCGCACCGTATCGATATCCGACTCGCGGTACGCCGATTTGACGATTTCCTGCGTCTGGCGCGCATCCTGATCGTCGGAGACGGGCAGGGTGGTGCTGTACTCGAAGCGCAGGAACAGTTGCAGTTCGTCGGGCTGCTCGATGGTCATCGTAAGCGAGCCGCCCACATGGGTTTCGGTCGCGAGGATGTCGTAGCGCACGCTGTCATTGGGCGAGAACGTTACGCGATCACGCACGGTCACCTGCCCGTAGTGCAGTTCGCGCTCGAGCGTGCTGTCGGTGCGTGACAGGATCGTGCACGTGTCGAGTCCCAGCACGAACAGTTGCGGCTGTTCGGCGCGCAACACCAGCCCTTCCCACAACTGATCGCGGGTCATGGTGTCGACGAACGGATTCAACGGATCGTTGATCTGGACAAGGTGTTCGAAATTCAAAACGGTGGCTTCCTCTTTAAGCGCTGCACTATGTTCATGATGTCCGGGCCAGACAAGGTGCGCTCGAGCTGGCTCAGGCAGCGGTGAGGCCCGTGCGGACCGAGATCGGGTGTGTCAGGATCTTGTGGACCGGGCACGCATTGGCGATCTGCAATAGACGTTCCCGCTGCTCGTCCGTCAGATCGCCCTCGAGCACGATGCGCCGGTCGATCGTCGAGCCTTCGTCGCCGGTCTCGATCGACAGCGTCACCCGGACGTCGGCGAGCGGCCAGCCCTTGCGCTGCGCGTACATCTTCAGGGTAATTGACGTGCATGCGCCGAGGCTCGACAGCAACAACGTCACTGGACCAGGGCCGCGGTCGCCGCCACCGAGCGACTCGGGCTCGTCGGCGAGCCACGTGTGCTTGCCGTCATCGAGAAGAACCTGAAAATTCGTCGAGCCGATGTGGGCTGTGACGGTGGACTCTGACATACGCGCTCCTGGACAGGGACGGAATGCGCCGCGCGGCGCAAGGGGCTGCGGCGCGCGGCATGAGTCGCTATTGTGAACGAAATTGTCCGGCTTCGTGCCGTAGAGGTCAGTGGGTAATTTGCCCCATCCGGCCTGCCTGATAGTCGGTCACGGCTTGGCGGATCTCGTCTTCGGTGTTCATGACGAACGGACCGTAGCGCACCACCGGCTCCTTCAGCGGCACGCCGCCGAGGAGCAGTACCTCGAGCGGCTCCTCACCAGCCGCCAGCGTGACCGTTTCGCCGTCGTTGCCGAACACGATCATCTGGCGCGCGCCGATTTCACGGCGAGCCTCGCCGTAGAAGCCCTTGCCCGACAGACCGTAAGCGAATACCCGGTAGTTAGGCGGAACAGCATGCTCAATCCTCGCACCCGGCTGCAGCGTGAAATGCTGATATAGAATCGGCGTGCGGGTTTCGATCGCCGCCGACACGCCCAGCGCTTCGCCCGCGATCACCTTCACGCTGACCTGGCCGTCCGCGGAGGTCGCGACCGGAATCTGCGCCGACGGCATTTCCTGATAGCGCGGCGCGATCATCTTGTCGCTGCGCGGCAGGTTCACCCACAATTGCAAACCGTGTACGCGGCCGCCGGTGCGCACGAACTCCGGGTCCGGCATTTCGCTATGGACGACGCCCGCGCCCGCGGTCATCCACTGTACGTCGCCGGCGCGCAGCGTACCGGAGTGGCCCGCCGAA
Source organism: Paraburkholderia sp. EB58 (assembly GCF_050436665.1). NCBI lineage: Bacteria > Pseudomonadati > Pseudomonadota > Betaproteobacteria > Burkholderiales > Burkholderiaceae > Paraburkholderia > Paraburkholderia sp. EB58. The sequence continues at coordinate 23,653 of NZ_JBNDMQ010000048.1, forward strand.
TCCTTATGACCGAACTGACCCTCCAGCGCGTAGGTGACTGTCTCGAAGCCTCGGTGCGGATGGTCCGGCGCGCCCTTGGCTTCGCCGGGCGCGTAGTCGATCGGGCCCATTTCGTCGAGTAGCAGAAACGGGTCGAAATCCATCAGCATGCGGGTCGGAAACGGGCGGTGGACGATAAAGCCGCCGCCTTCGGTCGTGCGAACCGCCGGGTACGTGCGTTCGATCGTGCGTGTCGAGCTCATCAAAAAGTCACCTTGGAAAATGGGGAATAGCGTTATTTCTGAAACATGGGGCTATTATAAGGACCGTTTTACGAGGTGCCAGCCACCATCACGCAATGGATTGTTCTATTCATGGAACGATGAGATGAAGATCGACTCGCATAATCTGAACGACCTGATGTACTTTTCTCAGGTTGTCGAGCACGGTGGTTTTTCGGCTGCCGAACGGGTGCTGGGCATCTCGAAGTCGCGCCTGTCGCGCCGTTTGACCGAACTGGAGGCGTCGCTCGGCGTGCGCCTGTTACAGCGCTCCACGCGCAAGCTCGCGCTGACCGAGGCGGGTCAACTGTTCTATCAGCATTGTCAGGCAATGCTGTCGGAAGCGCAGGCCGCGGTGAACGTGGTGCAGCAATTGCGCTCGTCGCCGCGCGGTACGGTGCGTGTGAGCGTGCCGGTCACCATCTCGCAGACGTTGCTGTCGCAGATCCTGCCGGAATTCATGCACCGCTATCCGGAAGTGCGCGTGGTGATGCGTGTGACGAACCGTGTTGTCGATCTGTTCGAAGATTCGATCGATGTCGCGCTGCGGGTGCGCTCGGAGCCGCCAGAAAACGCCAATATCGTCGTGCGGCCGTTGTGGCGCACGCAGCAGATGCTAGTGGGCGCACCGAGCCTGTTGCAGCAAAACGCACCGCCGCTACTTCCATCGGACCTGAGCCGCTTCGAAACACTCGATACGCCCACTACCGACGGCCGCCATGTCTTTCAGCTGATCGCTCCGGACGGTACGCGTCACGCGCTCGAACACGAGCCGCGTCTGGTGAGCGCCGATCTTATGACGATTCGCGAGGCGGTGCTGGCGGGCGTCGGCATCGCCGCTTTGCCCGAGATGATGTACGGGGCCGCGCTGCGCGCCGGACAATTGTCGCCGGTGATGCCGGGTTGGACCTTGCCTACGCCGCAACTCTATGCAGTGTTCGTTTCGCGGCAGGGCATGGTGCCCGCGGTGCGCGCGTTCGTCGACTATCTGGTTGAAATGCTCGATCCGGATACGGGTAAACACATCATGGGCGAATGTCCGACGGCAGCTGAAAAGGGCAACGGCTCGCAGCCGGTGCTGGCTCAAGCAGTGGACCAGGCGGCGTAAACGGCTGTATGCGCGACCGTATACGCCATTGTGCGGACCATTGCAAAGGCCGCACTGGCGCGGTGATGCATGGGCAGTGAGTCGTCACTCAACCAGGCATCCAGCCGCGTAATACAGGCAGCGTGATATCGTTTTGGCATTTAAGCGCCGTCTGCGATGAGTACTTTCAATGGGCGTTTGCTTGAATGCGTGAGCTAGCGGGCTTATAGTGAAATCCCTCCGCTAAGGAGTCTCTTATGCGGAAACTCATGGCCGCTATCTATAGCGAGCCTGATAGGGCTGATCGCGCTGTCCGTGTCGACCACGGCTGTCGCATGTGGAGTCACTCGCTACTCATCCGATGGCAAGTGATCTCGCCGCCCGAAGGCGCCGAGTGCGCACCAAAAAAGGCCTTCATCCGACGATGAAGGCCTTTTACTTTGTTGCTTAAGAGCCCTTGAAACAAGGGCTTTTCACGTTTGAGCGGATGCCGTGCTAGCGGCTCACCGGCTGCGTGACGAAGCCGATTTTCGTGAGGCCGCCGGCCTGCGCCGCGGACATCACCTCAGCCACCTTTTCATACGCAACCTTGCGGTCCGCGTTCAGATGCAATTCCGGTTGCGGCTCCGCTTGCGCGGCTTGCGCAATCTTCGCGCGCAAGTCGTCGTTGCTGACTGGCTTCTCGTCCCACAGCACAGTGCCGTCGGCTTCAATCGAAACGTTGACCTGCACTGGCTTCGTTTCTTCTTTCTGGCTGCTCGCGTGCGGCAGATCGATTTTCACCGCGTGACGGATCACCGGAATCGTCACCATGAAGACGATCAGGAGAACCAACATCACGTCGACGAGCGGCGTCATGTTGATTTCGTTCATCAAGCCATCGTCATCGTCGCTGGCGAAGGGGCTCATTCCCATCGGAGGACCTCCCTGATCAGTGGGTGCGCGTGGCAAGGCGCAGGCCGTCGCCGCGCTTGGACGACGACAGGCGGGCGCCCGTCACGAAGAACGCGTGCAGGCCGTGGGCGAAGCGGTTCAGCTTGGTGACGATCGCCTTGTTTGCACGGGTCAGCGCGTTATAGCCGAGCACGGCGGGAATCGCGACGAACAGACCGAATGCGGTCATGATCAGCGCTTCGCCGACCGGGCCAGCCACCTGGTCGATCGAACTCTGGCCGCTCGCACCGATCGCCAACAGCGCGTGATAGATGCCCCACACCGTGCCGAACAGACCGACGAACGGCGCCGTGCTGCCGATCGAGGCGAGGATCGCGAGGCCGCTCTGCATGCTGGCGATGCTGTCGTCCATGGTGTCTTTCAGGCAACGGGTGATCCAGTCGGACACATCCATGCGGTCGTGCAGATGCGGTTGCGTCTGATGATGGTGATCGGCGGCTTCCTGGCCCGACAGCGCGAGCGCGAGAAACGGGTTGCCCTGGAGCGACGAGGTGCCGGCGCCGAGTTTCTGCACGCCATCGGAGAGGTCGTCCGAATGCCAGAACGACTGTTCGGCGTTTTTCGTCAGGCGCTTGAGACGCATCACGTTCCAGCCCTTGATGACGATCACGCTCCACGACAGCACCGACATGATCAACAGCGCGAGCGCGATGCCGCGCGTCACGAAATCCCCTTGCGCCCAGACGTGGGCCAAACCGTAGTTCTGCATTGCTATTCCTTTTTTAAAGTCTTTTTGCTTGAGCCGCCCGGATACACGAGCGGCCCGCGTATTCAGTGCTCAGTCGCTCAGGCCGAACTGGTAGGGCTGCGTGTAGGCCGCCCGGATCGGCACGCCGTTCTCGAGATAGGGCTTACAGGCGCTTGCCCTGACGGCGGCCAGCGCGGCGTCGTCGAGCCGGTCGTATCCACTGCTCTTTTTCAGCTCGATGTTCTCGAGGTTGCCGGTCAGACCTACGACGAATCTGACGTAGGCCGTACCGGTTTCTCCACGGCGTCGTGATAGGGCCGGATAGTCGGGCTTCGCGATGTTGCAGTCGAGGTGCGAGACGTTCTTGGGCGCGCTGATTTCCATCGTCGGACGGCCGATTGTGGGCGCGGCTGCGGCTGCCGGCGCCGCAGGGGCAGCGGGCGCCGGCAGCGCGGATTCCGCCGCGGGGGCGGGCGCCGTGGGCGACGGGCTAGCGGCCACAGGCAACGGCATCGGCGTGGGCTTGGGCGTCGGGCGCGGCTGCACCTTGGGCTTGACGTGCGGGACCGGTGGCGTGGGCTTCGGTGGCGGCGGAGCAATCGACTGCAGGGCGGCCGGTGCTGCGACGGGCGCGGGGCTCAACAACTCGGCAGTCATGGTGCGCGATTCGAGTGGACGGCCTGCGGGCTCGTTGCGTACGGTCAAGATCACCGCGAGTAGCGCGATATGGATCGCAACGACCGCGGCGGTTGCCTTGACGGTGTGGGAATTCATACAGCTGGAGGGCGCCAGCGCGAGGCCGGCCGGGACGGAATGCGAGGCGCGCATGTTAGCGCGACCGCGCGCCGTCGATACCGGGTCTACGACAAAGCAACGTCATTTTCGGAATATCAGCAGCGAAATGCACAGTGTGGTCACGAAACCAATCAGCAATTCCATCTCAAACTCCTGTTAAGGGGTGAGCGGTAGCTGGCTGGTAACGTGTACTGGCTTGCTGACGGCAGTGGACTAAAGCGTGAGACCAGGGCGGACTCAGCAGGGCACGGCGAGCGCCGTGCCGGCAGGATCAGGCGGCCTTGCGCTCATAAAACGTAAGCGGCACCGGTTGCGCGTCGTGATGCTCGACCCCGCAACGGCTCGCGCAGACGCCGCTTTGCGCCATCACATCGCGCACCGACTCTTCGCATTTGCCGCAGCACATGGCGACGCCCAACTCGAACTGAAGCTCGTCGAACGAATCGACGCCTTCCGCGATAGAGGCACGGATCTTCCGGTCGGATACAGATTTGCACACGCAGACAATCATGGTAGGGCGCAATAGCTAACGTTAATGCGAATTATTATCATTTTGTTTGGTGCATTTGGCAAGCGTCCTGCGGGAATTTTTGTAACAAAACCAGACTGTTAGGAGGGATACCCCGCATTCCGGATGGGGCCGGATCGCGCGCGTTTTCTGCGGGCGGGACCCTGGACGGGACCTTGACCCCGGCGGCGCGCTGCTCTACGCCGCCTGCGAATCCGGCGCCACGGTGCGCCGCGACGGGATCACCACTCGCTCCACGGGGGCGTCTATATGCAACAGCGTGGCAGCAAGCTGCTGCAGATGCGCACCGTCGCTGGTCGAGCAAAATCGGGGCAGATCGACCGGGCGGCTGGGTTCGCTGCGCAGGCCATGCTGGTCGAGCACGCGCTCGACTTGGCGGGCGATGGCCACGCTCGTGTCGATCAGCGTCATGCGGTCGCCGACGATATCGCGGATCGCCGCATCGAGAAACGGGTAGTGCGTGCAGCCGAGCACGAGGGTATCGGCGCCGGCATCGAGCATGGGCTGCAGATAGCTGTTGAGCAGCGCGCGCAGTTCGGCCGAGCCGACGTCGCAGCGTTCGATAGCCTGCACGAGGCCATGGCCAGGCTGACAGAGGAAGCGGCAGTCGGCGGCGTAGCGTTCGAGCAGGCCCTGAAAGCGGGCGCTGCGCAGCGTCACCTGGGTGGCGAGCACGCCGGCCACGCGGGTTTTCGACTGCACCGCAGCAGGTTTGATACCGGGCTCGACGCCGATGAGCGGAATGGTCAGCCGCTCGCGTACCAGCGCGATGGATTGGGCCGTTGCCGTGTTGCAGGCCACCACCAGCACCTTGGCGCCCTGCTTGACGAGCCATTGGCCGATCGCGAGCGTGCGATCGGCGATGAAGTCGTCGTCGCGCTCACCGTATGGGGCGTACAGCGAGTCGGCTACATAGATCATCGATTCGTCAGGCACTTGTGCGCGCAAGGCGCGCAGCACCGACAAGCCGCCCAGTCCCGAATCGAACACGCCCACTGGCGCGTGTCCCGTCTGAATCTCAAGGACAGTGCGCGAGACGGGCGCGGTAAGACCTGCGTCTGACGAAGCGTTAGGCATGGGTGCAGTCACGGAAGCGGGCAAGGGCACAGGCAGGGGCACAAGCAAGGACAAAACAAAACGATAGAGCCCGCGCAACGCGTAAAGCGACGCGCGGGCTGCACGGCTTAGGACTCGATCGAACCCATGCCGCTCTGCTGGTAGTTCTGGATGCCGACCTTGTCGATCAGATCCAGTTGCGTTTCAAGCCAGTCGATATGTTCTTCCGTGTCGTCGAGAATCTTCACGAAGATCTCGCGCGAAATGAAATCGCGTACTGATTCGCAATACACGATGGCTTCCTTGCAGGTGCTCTGCGAAATCTGTTCGAGTTTCAGATCGCATTCGAGGATTTCTTTGGTTTCCTCGCCGATCAGCAGCTTGTGCAGGTCTTGCAGGTTCGGCAGACCGTCGAGCATGAAAATGCGTTCGATCAGCCAGTCGGCGTGCTTCATCTCGCCGATCGATTCGTCGTACTCATGCTTGCCGAGTTTTTCGAGGCCCCAGTGTTTGTACATCCGGGCGTGCAGAAAGTACTGGTTGATCGCAGTCAGTTCGTTCTTCAACTGCGAGTTCAGATATTCGATGACCTTCTTGTCGCCTTGCATGATTTTTTCCTTGTGGGGCTCTGAAATACGATTTTCAACAACAATAAACGCCTGACCCAAAAAAGCCAAGGATCGAAGCATTTTTTGACACATGCGGGCGGCCAGGCATTGCCGCGCGTCGCTGGATCAATGAAAAAGCCGGGACCCCGAGTCCCGGCTTCGTGTCAGCAGGCAGCGGGCCTAAGACCAGCCTTTAGGCTGGGTTTTAAACCGTTGCGACCGGAATCTTGCCGATCTTCGCTTGCCATTCTTTCGGGCCGGTCTGATGGACCGATGTACCGTTCGAATCGACTGCCACCGTCACCGGCATGTCCTGCACGTCGAATTCGTAGATGGCTTCCATACCGAGGTCTTCGAATGCCAGCACCTTGGCGCTGCGGATCGCCTTCGACACGAGGTACGCAGCACCGCCCACGGCCATCAGATAAGCCGCCTTGTGCTTCTTGATGGCTTCGATGGCAACCGGGCCGCGCTCGGCTTTACCGATCATCGAAATGAGACCTGTTTGCGACAGCATCGTCTCGGTGAACTTGTCCATGCGCGTGGCGGTGGTCGGGCCTGCCGGACCCACTGCTTCATCGCGCACCGGATCGACCGGGCCGACGTAATAGATCACGCGATTGGTGAAGTCCACCGGCAGCTTTTCGCCCTTGGCGAGCATGTCGGCGATGCGCTTGTGCGCAGCGTCGCGGCCCGTCAACATCTTGCCCGACAGCAGCAGCGTCTGACCCGGCTTCCAGCCGGCAACTTCTTCCGGCGTCAGCGTGTTCAGATCGACGCGCTTGCTCTTTTCCGTGTCCGGTTCCCACTGCACCTTCGGCCATGCGTCGAGCGACGGTGCTTCGAGCTTGGCGACGCCCGAGCCATCCAGCGTGAAGTGCGCGTGACGCGTAGCCGCGCAGTTCGGGATGATGGCGATCGGCTTCGAAGCAGCATGCGTCGGTGCGGCCATGATCTTGACGTCGAGCACAGTGGCGAGACCGCCGAGCCCTTGCGCGCCGATACCGAGTGCGTTGACCTTCTCGTGCAATTCGATACGCAGCTCTTCGATCCAGTCCTTCGGACCGCGAGCAATGATGTCCTGGATGTCGATCGGATCCATCAGCGATTCTTTCGCCATTACCATCGCTTTTTCCGCGGTGCCGCCAATGCCGATGCCGAGCATGCCCGGCGGGCACCAGCCGGCGCCCATGGTCGGCACGGTCTTCAGGATCCAGTCGACGATCGAGTCCGACGGATTCAGCATCGCAAACTTGGATTTGTTTTCCGAGCCGCCGCCCTTGGCTGCGACCTGAACGTCGACCTTGTCGCCCGGCACGATCTCGTAGTGAATCACGGCCGGCGTGTTGTCCTTCGTGTTCTTGCGCGCACCTTCGGGCGGGCTCACGATCGACGCGCGCAACACGTTATCCGGGTTCAGATAACCGCGGCGCACGCCTTCGTTGATCATGTCGGTGACGCCCATCGTCGCACCGTCCCAGCGCACGTCCATGCCCACCTTCACGAACACCGTGACGATGCCGGTGTCCTGGCAGATCGGGCGCTTGCCTTCGGCACACATGCGGCTGTTGGTGAGGATCTGCGCGATCGCATCTTTCGCGGCCGGGCTCTGTTCGAGCTCATAGGCGCGGCCGAGGGCCTGGATGTAATCGAGCGGGTGGTAGTAGCTGATGTACTGAAGCGAATCAGCAATGCTCTGAATCAGATCTTCCTGTTTGATGACGGTCATGGGTAGCTCAGTGGGGACATGGCGCTTGTTGTACCGATCGCAAAGGCTGTGCGTTCAGTCTTGCACCTTCAGGGGAGTGGAAACAGGTTGCTCGCGCGCCGGCTCGTGAAAATGAGCCGGGTGCGTATGTGTGGTCAGACGGTCGACGAGGGCCATCACGACCGCGGACAGCAGGAACGCCAGGTGAATGATCACCTGCCACATGATGGTGTGCGTCGTATTCTGGTCGGGGCTGATGAAGGTCTTCAGCAGATGGATCGACGAAATGCTGATGAGCGCCATGGAGAGCTTCACCTTCAGCACGCCGGCGTTCACGTGATCGAGCCACTCGGGCTCGTCCGGATGACCCTCGATGCCGAGGCGCGACACGAAGGTTTCATACCCGCCGATGATTACCATGATCAGCAGGTTCGAGATCATCACCACGTCGATCAGGCCGAGCACGACCAGCATGACGTTGGTTTCGTCGAGCGTCATCGAGGCCGTGACCAGATGCCAGACTTCCTTGACGAACAGGACCACGTAGACGCCTTGCGCGACGATCAGCCCGAGGTAAAGCGGCAACTGCAGCCACCGGCTCATGAAGATGAGGGACGGGATGGGGCGCATCGGGCGGCGCGTGTTACCGGCGGAGTCGGGGCGCGAAGCGGACATGGGCAAGAGTCAGGGCGTCAGGGCGATGGTAGCGGGCGGCGGGCAATGGCCGGGCACGCCGGGAAAGCTCGCAGCAGGCGCGCTATTGTACAGCGACACCCGGGTTTGCCTCGTGGAGATGGGCAAATACGCGGGCGGCGCTGGAATCTAGCCGACCAGTTCAGTTAGCATTGTAAAAGGGCAGGTACGCGGTGAGCGCGACGCCAAGGTCTGGCGTTTGCTTCCCTGCTTCTCAGGACTAGCGCGCCGCGTCCGGCGGCGCGGCCGCCCCGGCCCACGCCAACGCCGAAGCGCGTAGCATCCCGCTCTATGAGCGCTCGCGTAAGTGGCCGGTAAGTTGCGACGTTTATCGTCACAGACGAACGGGCCAATCGTGAACCGCGGGTATGTTGCAGTGCCGCATGCGGGTTTGCCGTTTGGCTGCGCAGGGTGTGAAGGCCCTGCGCGAGGGTTGGAGACAGGCGTCGCGCGGGTTGCACTGCGGCGTCACCATGATATGGCGCGTCACCGGCGCGCCAGCACAGGATTTACGTTTCATCTTCACCAAGGGGTAGTCGATGTCTGCGATTGAATCGGTTCTTCAGGAACGCCGCGTTTTCCCTCCTTCTGCCGAAGCAGTGGCGGGCGCCACGGTCTCCGGCATGGACGCGTACCGGGCGCTCGTCGCCGAAGCGGAGCGCGATTACGAAGGTTTCTGGGGGCGTCTTGCGAAAGAGACGCTGAGCTGGAAAAAACCCTTCACCAAGGTCCTCGACGAGTCGAAGGCGCCGTTCTATACGTGGTTCGAGGACGGCGAACTGAACGCGTCGTATAACAGCCTCGACCGTCACGTCCAAGCCGGCCACGGCCAGCGTACCGCGATCGTCTTCGAAGCTGACGACGGTACTGTCACCAACGTCACCTATCAGGATCTGCTGCAACGGGTGAGCCGCTTCGCCAATGCGCTCAAAAAGCGCGGTGTGAGGAAGGGCGACCGGGTAGTGATCTATATGCCGATGTCGATCGAAGGCATCGTTGCCATGCAGGCCTGCGCGCGAATCGGCGCGACCCATTCGGTGGTGTTCGGTGGCTTCTCGTCGAAGTCGCTGAATGAGCGCCTCGTGGATGTTGGCGCAGTCGCGCTCGTCACCTCCGACGAACAGATGCGCGGCGGCAAGGCGTTGCCGCTGAAGAACATCGCCGACGAAGCATTGGCAATGGGCGGCTGCGAAGCCGTCAAAAGCGTGATCGTCTACAAGCGCACGGGCGGCAAGGTCGCATGGAACGAAGGCCGCGACCTGTGGATGCACGAGATCACGCAGGGCGAATCCGATCAGTGCGCACCGGAATGGGTGAGCGCCGAGCATCCACTCTTCATCCTTTACACGTCAGGTTCGACCGGCAAGCCGAAGGGTGTGCAGCACAGCACCGGCGGCTATCTGCTGTGGGCCGCGCAGACCCTGAAGTGGACCTTCGACTGGAAGCCCACGGATGTGTTCTGGTGTACCGCCGACATCGGCTGGATCACCGGCCATAGCTACATCACGTATGGCCCGCTGGCGCTCGGCGGCACCCAGGTGGTATTCGAAGGCGTGCCGACCTATCCGAACGCGGGCCGCTTCTGGGACATGATCGCGAAGCACAAGGTCTCGCTGTTCTATACGGCGCCTACGGCGATCCGATCACTGATCAAGGCCGCGGAAGCCGACGCGAAGATCCATCCGAAGAGCTATGACCTGTCGTCGTTGCGCGTGATCGGCACGGTCGGCGAGCCGATCAATCCGGAAGCATGGATGTGGTACCACGAGAACGTCGGCGGCGGCCGTTGCCCGATCGTCGATACGTGGTGGCAGACCGAGACGGGCGGCCACATGATCACGCCGTTGCCGGGCGCGACGCCGCTGGTGCCGGGTTCGTGCACGCTGCCGCTGCCGGGCATCATGGCCGCGGTGGTGGACGAGACGGGCCAGGACGTGCCGAACGGGCAGGGCGGGATTCTGGTCGTCAAGCGCCCGTGGCCGTCAATGCTGCGCAACGTGTGGGGCGATCCGGACCGCTACAAGAAGAGCTATTTCCCGGAAGAACTCGGCGGCACGCTCTACCTTGCCGGCGACGGCGCGGTGCGCGACAAGGAAACCGGCTACTTCACGATCATGGGTCGTATCGACGACGTGCTCAACGTGTCGGGTCACCGGCTCGGTACGATGGAGATCGAATCGGCGCTGGTGTCCAATCCGATCGTCGCCGAAGCGGCCGTGGTGGGTCGCCCTGACGACACGACCGGTGAAGCCGTCTGTGCCTTTGTGGTGCTGAAGCGCTCGCGTCCGGAAGGCGAGGAAGCGGTGAAGATCGCCAATGAACTGCGTGCGTGGGTCGGCAAGGAAATCGGGCCGATCGCCAAGCCGAAGGACATCCGCTTCGGCGACAACCTGCCGAAGACGCGCTCAGGCAAGATCATGCGCCGCCTGCTGCGCTCGCTGGCCAAGGGCGAGGAGATTACGCAGGACGTGTCGACGCTGGAGAACCCGGCGATTCTCGATCAGCTTGGCGAGTCGCTCTGAGGTCAGGCGTTACGCCTCCGGGATAAGCTTCGGCCCACCTCCCGGAGTCGGCCAATACAGCTAAAAGCAGTCGGTTAAAAGCCACCGCGCGGACAATCCCGATTGCCTGCCCGGTGGCTTTTTGATACACAGGCGCATGGTCGCGCCACATACCCCCTCTCAACCCGCGCTGAATCCGCCACCCGAACCACCGCCGGTCTCAGATGCGATGGCGCGCGCGCATCGGCGCTACTGGCGTTTCAACGTGCTTTCGATTGCCGTGTTGATGACGCTTGGCTTCCTGGTTTCGTTCGTCGTGCCGCTCGCTGCGCCCACGTTGACGCAGGTGCGATTCGCCGGCTTCAGCTTGCCGTTCTATCTCGGCGCGCAAGGGGCGATCCTTATCTATGTCGGCTTGATTGTCATCTACATCGTGCTGATGCAGCGGGCTGACCGCACGCTGCAACGCGCCTTCGTTGCGGATGCGGATACGGATGCGGCCGTGGCCGGTCCGACTGCCACGCGCGGAAACTGAGCCGATGACGCTCACGCATCGGCTCATCCGCTCATACGCGCTCTACACGCTTGGTTTTCTGGCCTTCATCTACGTGATGTGGCGCATCGAGGAAGTGACCGGGCCGGGCGTGTGGATCGGCTACGTGTTCCTGTTTGTGCCGATCGCCGTATATGCGGTCATTGGTCTGCTGTCACGGACCTCCGATCTGGTGGAGTACTACGTAGCGGGACGGCGCGTGCCATCCGCCTTCAATGGCATGGCGACCGCGGCCGACTGGCTGTCGGCGGCGTCCTTCATCGGTTTGGCAGGTTCGATCTACGCGACGGGCTATGACGGCCTCGCGTATATGATGGGCTGGACGGGCGGCTATTGCCTCACCGCGTTCCTTCTCGCGCCGTATGTGCGCAAGCTCGCGCGCTACACGATTCCCGATTTTCTCGGCACGCGTTTCTCGAGCAACGCGGTACGCGGACTCGCCGCGCTGTCTGCGATCCTTTGTTCATTCGTTTATCTGGTCGCGCAGATCCAGGGCGTGGGACTGATTGCGACGCGCTTTATCGGCGTCGATTTTGCCGTGGGTATCTTCTGCGGACTGGCGGGCATTCTGGTGTGCTCGTTTCTGGGCGGCATGCGTGCTGTGACGTGGACCCAGGTGGCGCAATACATCATCCTCATTTTTGCGATCCTGATTCCGGTGTCGATGATCGCGCACAAGGACGGCCTCGGCTGGGTGCCGCAATTTAGCTATGGACGCCTGATGGCACGCGTGGAAACACTCGAGCACCAGGTGCGCGATGCGCCGCTCGATCAAAGCGTGCGTGACGACTACCGGGTGCAGGCTGCGAAATTGCAGACGCAGATCGACAGGTTGCCGCAGTCGTTCATTGACGAGAAGCAGGGGCTGACGGAGAAGGTGGCGGATTTGCGCCGGCATAACGGCCCGCTGCGCGACATCATCACCAGTGAGCGCGCGCTGGAGGTTTTTCCGCACGATGCAGCTGCCGCGAAGATTGTGTGGACGCAACAGCGCGAGGCGTTGCTGATGCGCGCCTCGGCGCCGGTGCCGATGTCCGAGCCGTTTCCCGCGCTCAGCGGTGAAGACCGGCAGACCCACGAGCGCAATTTCTTGTCGCTGCTGCTGTGTTTGTCGCTGGGGACGGCGAGCTTGCCGCATATTTTGACGCGCTATAACACGACGACTTCGGTGGCGTCCGCGCGGCGCTCGGTCGGTTGGACGCTGTTCTTTGTCGCGCTGTTCTATCTGACGGTGCCGGTGTTGGCCGTGCTGATGAAGTACGAGATTCTGACGAACCTCGTGGGGCACCCGTTTGCCGATCTGCCGCAATGGCTGACTCAGTGGCTCAGGATCGAGCCGAACCTGATCAGCGTCGCGGATACGAACCACGATGGCATCGTGCAGTGGAGCGAGATTCAGATGCAGCCGGATATGGTGGTGCTGGCGGCGCCGGAGATTGCGGGGTTGCCCTATGTGATGTCGGGGCTGATTGCGGCGGGGGCGCTTGCGGCTGCGCTTTCGACGGCTGACGGCTTGTTGCTGACCATCGCGAATGCGTTGTCGCACGACGTCTACTATCACATGGTCGATCCGGCCGCATCGAGCCAGCGGCGCGTGACGATCTCGAAGATCTTGCTGCTTGGAGTGGCGCTGTTTGCTTCGTATGTGGCGTCGCTGAATACGGGGAATATTCTTTTTCTGGTGGGGGCGGCGTTTTCGCTGGCGGCGTCCAGTTTGTTTCCGGTGCTGGTGCTAGGGGTGTTCTGGAAGCGTACGACGCGGCGCGGAGCGGTGGCCGGAATGGTGGCGGGGCTTGTGGTGTGCATCTATTACATGGTCTCGACGTATCCGTACTTTACGCAGATGACCGGGTTCGTTGGGTCGACTTGGTTTGGGATCGAGCCGATCAGCTCGGGCGTGTTTGGCGTGCCGGCGGGGTTTCTGGTGGCGATCCTGGTGAGTCTGGTGGATCGGAAGCCGGATGCTTATACGCGGGCGTTGGTGGACTATATTCGGCATCCGTGAGGGTGGGGGATGTGCTCTGGGCGGGCGGTTCGGGGGTGTTTGGGCGGCGCCTTGCGGGTGTTTTGCCGGTGTTTTCGGGCAGGGGTGGCGCGCGCCCCAGAGTTTGCTATAATTCGGCTCCCGCCGGAGAGATGGATGAGCGGTTTAAGTCGCACGCCTGGAAAGCGTGTATAGGTTAATAACCTATCCGGGGTTCGAATCCCCGTCTCTCCGCCAGAACATCAAGACTACAGGCCCTTCGAGGCCTGTTTTCGTTTCTACCCTCACCAGTAACACCACGAAGGGCGTTGGCGCGTTCCTCGGGAAGATCTGCATGCCTGCAGCCGAGGAGCTTGGCCTATTGCTTCAGGGCAAGGTCAAAAGCTGGCGGGCGACAAACGCCGTAGCGTTTCTTGAGAAAGCCCGGTCCAGGCTAGAGCACCAGGGTATGGTCGATGAGGTGCATGCTCACCCTCGGCTCGTCGGGAAGATCATCGAGAACAGTTCATGGGTGGACGAGTCGAATCTTCAGGACATGTGGGCCGGGCTCTTCGCGAGTTCATGCACACCGAGCGGCACCGACGAAAGCAGCCTGATCTTCATCAACATTCTGGAGCAACTCACGTCAGGCGAAGCCAAGCTGATCGAGTTTGCATGCAAGGATGTCCAGATTGATGGCGATCCAAGCGGTGGCCTGCTTCTGAACACGGGAACCGTACTCGTGCCTGTCGAGGGACTGCAGAAAGTCACCGGCATCTCCGGCCTCAGCGAAATAGATATTGCCCTTGACCACCTGCGGCAGATGGGCCTGTTCGAACTAGGCAGTGGAATTAATCCCAACAGCACTCCGTTTGTCGCGTCAATTACAGCAACCGCACTGGGGCTTAACTTCTTCGCCCGCACACAGGCCTTCGTCGGCGACCCTTACCACTTCTACCTGAAGAGAGATGTATAGGAACCGTTACGGCAGAACAGGGCCTGCCAGCCTATGTGACCAGCAGCGCTCCCCGTAGGCTGCATGCTCGAGTCGCAGACGAACATCTTGTGGTCAATGATGACGGGAAAACTTACACTCGCAATCTGACCAAAGGAGCTCAAAGTGAACAGAACCACAATCCTTTTGCTCGCCGCACTTTCCATCGGCAACACCCTTGCTTGCGCAGCGACGTCCGGCGCAAGCCAGTCACAGCCTTCGCAACAGGAAGCGCAATCAGCGGCAGCGAAGCTCGGGCAACTGTACGACAGCAACTATGCCCTTAAAAATGCTGATGCGATGGCGCAGTTGTATTCGGAAGACGGCACGCTGGTATCACCGGCCGGAAAGCTCATCAAAGGGCGGGCGGCACTCAAGCAGTACTACGAGAAGCGCTTTGCCTCGGGAGCGAAAGAGCATCACATTCACGTGATCGATGCGAACGTGCAAGGTAATGGCGGATTCAGCATTGCCGAGTTTTCAGTTGAAGTTCCGAAAGGCGATGGGACATACAGGCAGGAGACCGGACATATCATCGCGGTGTACGTAAAGGATAGTGACGGTTGGCATTTCCGGGCAGTGGAGCCGAGCGTAGTCGCTAAGGACTAGGGCGCCTGAAATTCGCCAATCCGCGAGCAGATATTTTCCGGAGACCGACCCCTATCCCCACATGAAAAAACCTTCACCCATTCGAAGTCGTAACGACAACCTTCCTTGCTTATGCTGAAAGCGCAACTTCGGCACCGGCCAGTTTTATAACGCAATACAGGCCGTCTAGCCGAAGGGCGCTATGAGACACACTGGAGGAAGACACTCATGAAAACAGCCTTGAAATACGTATTGCCCGTTGGGCTGATGTTGGCCAGTGCCTGCGCGATGGCCTCTGACCGACTCACTCCGCACCAGTGCAATTCCTATCCATTCAAGCCGACCAATGGCGAGGTAACGCACCGCGACCTGATGCGAGAGTTGACCGAACTCGAGGCGGTCGGCTACCGGCCGGGAGTCGACAATTATTCGCTCGACATTACTGACGCACGCGCACGGCTTATGGCGAAATACGCTACGGACTGCAAACCAGATCAGCATGCGGCGAGCATTCCGCCGTCGAATAGCTGAGTTTTGCAATGTGTGGGTGAGGGCGACGATCGGTACTGCGCTCAAGCCCCCACTTTAGCCATCCACTCAGCAATATCGTCGACCACCGTACCTTCGATGCCGTAATAGCCGTGCGGCGACAGCGACGCGCATTCGTTCGACGAACGCACGTCGCCTCCTTGCACGAATAGTACGGTCGCATGCGTGTTACGCATCGATTGTGCAATGACGTCTGCCATCGACGGCGGGGCCACTTTGCATCGATCGTCCCTATTCGCGACCACGAGTGCGGGTATGTGAACGTCCTCGGGATGGGCATCGAATACCGTCTCGTGCGAGGCGCCCACGATAGACACCGATTCGGTCAGGATCACGCCTGCGATCTCCGTGCCCCTGGCATGCGCGGCTGCGTTCATCGCCGCAATCGACCCCTGGCTCGTGCCCATCACCCAGACGGGCGCATTAGCCTGCTCATGGGCGAAGTCGATCACTTCCCGCGTCACGTCGGCATAGGCGGCGTTGCTGCGCTTGCCGCGCATCGACTGGTGATCAATTGCGTCGACGAGGACGACGCCATAACCCTTGGCAGTCCAGAGCTCGCGGGAGCGGACGACGAAATTGTCTGCGTGTTTGATCTGGCCATCTTTCTCGATACCGAGATCGTCGGCGCCGCCCGAAAACATCACGATGATGCCGCGTACTTCCGAAGGCGGAGCATCGTAAAGCACGCGTTGAAACTCGCCGCCTGCAAGCGGCAGGTCGCGCACGAGCACGCCACCTTGCGACGCGACGCCGATCGTTTCTTCATGCGCGAGTTTGTGGTGACGCGTTTCGAAGTCGGACGCGTACGCAGTGGCGACCGCAAGCGAACAAAGCGCGGCGGCAAGGAGGGACGAACGGAGGCAAGCAGTTGTCTGCAAGAACACGTAAAGCCTCTTGATCAGGTATCTTCAGAAATTCCTTGTCACCCGGTGGATGACCAACGCGAGGATACGAGACACGGCGTCAAATTGAAAACACATATGAATGGCGGCTGTCATATTTTCAGCGTACGTGAGCCTTGCACGCGGTCACACGCACCGCTCACTCTGCACCCGAAAAAATGACCAGCTAGAATAGAGCCACGCCAAACCGACTGTTCACTATGCACTCACACGAATCCCTCCAGAAACTGGACGTCATCGCAGCCGACCAGCTTGCCGATCATATCCCGGCGCATGTCATTGCTCATTTGCCGCCTGGCGAAGTCATCGTATTTGCCGTCAGCGATGACGCGTCGGACACGGCAGCATTCAGCGAGCGCTACGGCTTCGGCCTCGAGGACTGCGCGAACACCATCGTGATCCGCTACAAGAAGGACGGCACCGAGCAATATGCCTCCATCGTGACGCTTGGGTCGCTACGGCTCGATATCAACGGTGCGGTCAAGGCACACCTCGGCGCGCAGCGGCTCTCGTTCGCGAAGCGGGAGGTCGCGGTTGAGCATAGCGGTATGGAGTTCGGCGGTATTACGGCGTTCGGGGTTCCGGACGACTGGCGCATTCTCGTCGACGCGGCCGTGATGGAGCGAGAGCAAGTGGTGATGGGTGCGGGCGTGCGCGCGGCCAAGCTGTTGCTGGCGCCGGCTGTGCTGCGCAGCTTGCGCAACTGCGAGATTGCGCCGCTGACGTTGCCTGCGGAGTAAGCCGCGCCGTCAGCGCTGCGCTTACGCGCTGATCGCGGCAACGATCTGTTTGCGCAGCGCCTCGTCGGGATACTCACCAATGCCGGCGTGCACATTGTCGATCATGTACTCGGGGCGTCCGGTTCCGGGGATAACGCAGGTCACAGCCGGATTCGCCAGCACGAACTTGAGCAACACCTGAGCCCATGAGGTGCAGCCGATTTCCTTGGCCCATCCGGGTAATGGCCGGTCGTGCAACCGTCCGAGCAGGCTGCCGCCGCCGAACGGCTGATTGATCACTACGCCGATACCTCGCTCGGCCGCCAACGGCAGGATGCGCTCCTCGGCCGCCCGATCGTCTGCGGAATAATCGATCTGGACGAAATCGATCTTCTCGCTGCGCATGATACCTTCCACCTCATCGAAGGCGCTGGGCGTGTAATGCGTGATGCCGAGATAGCGGATCCGGCCGCTCGCTTTCCACTCTCGCAGCGTCGCCAGTTGGGTGCGCCAGTCGAGCAGGTTGTGGATCTGCATCAGGTCGATGCGGGGCTGTTGCAGCCGCCGCATCGATTCCTCCATCTGCGCAATGCCGGCCTCGCGGCCTTGCGTCCATACCTTGGTTGCCACAAACGCTTTCTGATGGGCCGCAAGCCGGGTGAGCAGGGTACCGGTCACGGCTTCGGAACTGCCGTACATCGGCGACGAATCGATGACCGAGCCACCGGCGGCGAACAGTACGCGCAGCACGTCGGCGAGCCGCGCTTCGCCGGCCGCATCGTCGTCCACGTCGAAGGTGCGCCAGGTGCCGCAGCCCACTACGGGGAGCGGCTCGCCGGTGCTGGGGATAGGACGTGTGTGCATTTTCGTGGCGGGGGCCGGCTGCGCGTTGAGTAAGGAGCCAAACGGGGAAGCCAGCATACTGCTGGCGGCGAAGCGCAAGAGGGTGCGGCGAATGGTGTTTGGTGCGGTTCGGGTTGGCGTCATGCCTACCTCCTTGCTTCTTGGCATTATCTCCGGCGTGGTCCGCGTAGCTATCTAACTGCCATGCTCGCACGAAACGGCTCAGGTGACGCGCCAGCCATTTTGCTACCCATCCCTGCGCAACCCGAGCGCGCGCCACGAATATGCCTCTACTTCAACCACTTGGCCTGTTTGCCCGCAAGTTATCCACATCCTTACGAACAGAATGTGTGGACAACTTGCGAGTCTGCGTTCGCGAGCCCGCGGTGTGCAGACCCATCGATCAAACAATATAAACCGTATATACTGTTTATATTGTTTATGACATGGAGATGACAATGAACGAACCCAGCATCAAAAAACCCACCAAGAAAGCATTTCACTTTCCGAAGGGCGCGACGGCAACAACCGAGACCTATGACAAAGAGGCGGGTGCACCGGTCGAAGCAACTGTGAAAGCGAAGTCGGCCGCGGTGCCGAAACTGTCGCGCCGCAAGTCCTCCGCGAAAGTAGAAGCCGCACCGAAGACAGAGACCGCACCGAAGGTAGAAGTCGTAGCGAAAGAAAAGGCAGCACCGAAGGCAGAAGCCGCGGCCAAACAAAAGGCAGCGCCGAAGGCGAAAGCCGCACCGAAGCAGAAAGCAGCACCGAAAACCAAGGCAGCGCCGAAAGAGAAAGCGACTGAGGCTAGCGTAGTCGCAGCCGCAACGGAGAAGCCCCAGCGCGCGAAGAAGGAACCCGCAAAGAAGGAAGCCGCGAAAAAGGAAACCCCGAAGAAGGCCAGCACGAAGAAAGAAACCGTGAAGAAAGAAAAAGTCGTCCGCGACAGCTTCACGATGCCCAAATCCGATTACGAAAAAATCGCCGCACTGAAGCAGAAATGCCTCGACGTAGGCGTCTCGGTGAAGAAAAGCGAAGTGCTGCGTGCAGGCCTGCTGCTGCTCGAAGGCGCAACCTCAAAGCGTCTGCTAGCCGCGATTTCGGCAGTGGAAGCCGTCAAGACGGGCCGTCCGTCGAAGTCATAACGTAGGCCGCCAAGCACCATCGCGAAGCGGCGAAGCATGCCGAGTCGGGCGATCACGAGGCAGCTAGCCACCATGCGCATCTCGCGCATGGTCATGGTCTGCACGCCGGCGAGCGCGCCGAACATGCTGCCAGGAAGGCGGCGCATCTGCACAGCGGTCACTGATTGATCCTGAATTGGCCGGAAGGCGCGCTCGAACGAAGAGCACGCCTTCCGGATGTTCTACTTGATCGACTGAATCTGCGCCTGACTGAGTTCCCACGTATGCGGCGGCAGCGGAATGAAGTGCACGGTATCGAGGTACGCTTCGTTGGTCTCGGACGGCACGATCGACCACAGCAGGAAGCGGCGCAGGGCAGCGGCCGTCGTCGGGTCGGGTTGCTTCGTCGACACCACCGCATACTCGTAGTTGACGAGCGGATAGGCCCCTGAGGCAGGGGCATACACCAGGCTCAGCCGTTCGTCCGCCGGCGTGCGCGGACCCAAAGACGCGGCGCCCGCCGTGATCGTGTCCCTGGTGGGCAACACGAATTCCCCAGCGCCGTTCTTAAGCGCTGCTGTGCCAAGCTGCGCGGCGGCCAGCTTGTCGCTGAAGCTGACGCCCACATAGCCAATCGAGTAGGGCGTCGACTGCAACGCCTGCACCATCCCCGCATTGCCCACCGCCGTCGCGCTACCCGGCACGTTCGGCCACGTGATGGTCGTGCCGTAGCCCTTGTCGTTTTCCCAGTCCGGCGTCGCGAACGACAGGAACTGCGTGAACACGAACGTATCGCCGGAGCCTTCGGCGCGGTGGATCGGCACGATCGCATGATGCGGCAACGCGACGCCCGAATTGAGCGCCGCGATCTGCGGCGCATCCCAGTTACGAATTGCACCGGTGTAGATTCCGGCGAGCACCGGTCCGTCCAGCTTGAGATGCGTCGTGTTCAGCCCAGGCAGGTTGTAGTTGATGGTCTGCGCGGCAATCGCCAGCGGAACGTTGATGATCTGCGGATGTTGCCGCATCTCGGCATCGGACATATAGGCATCGGACGCGCCGATCTGCACCTTGCCTGCCAGCACCTGCTGGATGCCGGCCTCCGAGCCGGTTCCGCCCACGCTAATGTGAACGCCCGGATGCGACTTGGTATAGGCATCTACCCAGGTCGTAAAGAGCGGATACAGCAGGGTCGAGCCGGTTTCTGTCAGCGTGAGATCTTGCGCATTGGCCAACGTGCTCGTCATCAGCGCGAGCGCTGCGGCGCATAGCGGCGCAGCGGCGAAACGCCGCCAGCGCAGGCGCAGTGCCGGATTCTTAACGTGGTGAGTCATGCCTCTCTCCGTCGCATTACTGTGAAGTCATCTTTTGTATGAAGCAGCCAGGACGATGCATGGACGCGTTTAATGTCCAATCTCGTCAAGGCTCACGCCATTCGTTTCGATGCGGAAGATCCACGTCACCACGGCGCCGAGGATCGACGTACCCACGAGGATGTAGAGCAGCGGGCCGGTGCCGATGCCTGTCAGCAGAATCGGGAACAGAAACGCCGTCGCCACCGCGCCGATCTTGCCGACTGCGGCTGCAAAACCGGCACCTGTGCCGCGAATCGCGGTCGGAAAGACTTCGCCCGCCAGCAGATAGGTCTGGGCGTTCGGCCCCAGGTTGGTCATGAAGTTGAACAGCATGAAGCCGGCGAAGATGATGACGGTTCGGGCGGAGCCTTCGAAACCATCGGAGAACGAAGCGATCAGCAGGCCTGCCGCACAACCGATAAAGCCAATCACCTGCAGCCAGATGCGCCCCACCTTGTCCGCGAGAATGACCGCGAAGATGATCCCGACGATCAGCAGCATCGTGATCAACGCCGCGCCTTTGGCGGCGAGGATGTCGTTGAGGATCAGGTCGGTGATGCTGCGCACGTGGTCCTGTTTGGCGCCGAACGCGGCGCCGAGGATGGTCGGCGTGAAGATGCCGATCCCGTACGTGCCCAGATCCTGCAGGAACCACGGCACCGAGGCGAGGATCGTCGCGCGCAGATTGCGCTTGGCGAACAGCGCGAAAAAGCTGCCCTGGCCGCCGTGACCGGTGGCGGCATTCTCGAGTTCACGCGAGAGCGCAATGCTGGTCGGATACTGCGGCGTGCGCACGAGCAGGCGTGTCGCAGCCGCTTCCGCACGGTCGACCGCGCCGCGAATATGCAACCAGCTCGGGCTTTCGGTGATGTAGAAGCGGCCAATCGTTACCGCTAGCGCCGGAATGATCGCCGTGCCGTACATCCAGCGCCATGCGTCGAGATTCGGGACCGACGAGAGCACGAGGAAGCCCACGGCAGTGCCGCCCAATGCGCCGAGCGCCTGGAAACCGAACGCGGCGAGCACGAGCTTGCCGCGGCTGGTGCTGGGAATGCTTTCGGAAATGATCATGTGCGCGGTCGGATAGTCGCAGCCGAGCGCGACACCGAGACCGAACAGGCAGATCACGAGCGAGACGAAGTTGGTGCACATCACCAGCAGCACCAGGAACGCGCAAAAGATGACCATCTCGACAATGAACATCCGCTTGCGCCCGAAGTAATCGGACATGCCGCCGAGACCCACCGCGCCGACCAGAATCCCCATCAGGCTGGCCGCGCTGATCAGGCCGTTTTGCGCTGCGCCGATGCCGAATTCGCGCGAGATCAGCGGCAGCGCCACGCCCGTCATGAAGACCACGAAGCCTTCGAAGAATTTGCCGGCCGCGGCAAGGGCCCAGATGCGCCATTGCATGCTGGTCATCGGGACGGAAGGAAGATGCGTGCCGTCGGGCCACATCGGACGCTCGTCGATGTACTGCTGGACGGATTTCACTTTGGCGCGCTGCAACTGGTCGGGATCTGCCGCTTCATGCATACCAATCTCCTTGTGGATGTGTTGCTATTGCGCTCGCGATGGGGTGGGATCTGGCTGATGCGAGAGGGCCGGTTGCGGACGGGCGCTTCGACGAGCGGCGCGAGACCCTCGCGGGGAATTGCGATACCACCGGCCATGTTGCCGCGCGCGGGTGTCGTTCGGATGACAGCCGCACCCAATAGAGCGGCCGCCAGGGGAAACCCGAACTGTGCGGGAGTGCTAAAGGATCAACCGGGGATCATGTCGTCCAACCTGACGGCGTGTAATCTCGTGCTAACGAAATTGCAATGTTTGCCGGTCGCTACCGGGCTTCGAATGCGACGACAAGGAAAGCCCGCGTGGCATTATCAAACCGCTGGCGTTATCCGCGGCTGCCCCGCGAGATCTCTTCACCCGCACGATGCGGCAGGCGCAGCGTCACCGGAATGGAAGCGAACGAGCACAGCCCCACGACGAGGAAGGCAGGCCAGAAATCCATCCACGCAACATGCGTGTGGCCATGCAGCATTTGCGAAATCTGTAACACGATCCCGCCGACCGTCACGCCGAGGCCGAGCGACATCTGCTGCACGACGCTGCCGAGACTCGTCGCCCGGCCGACATCGCGGCTTGCGATCTCCGCATAGGTCAGCGAGTTGAGACTGGTGAACTGCAGCGCCGGAAAGAACCCGCCGAGCAGCACCACGAACCAGATCAGCCAGGTGGGCGTACCGGGAAAGAAAGCGCCGCAAATTGCAATGGCGATGCCGGACAAGGCGGCGTTGACAACCAGCACGTTGCGAAAGCCGAAGCGCCGCAACACCGTTGATGCCATGGTGCGCATGAACATCCCGCCAAAGGCCGACGCACAGGTAATCAGTCCGGACTCGAACGCGCTCTTGCCGAGCCCCTCCTGCAGCAGCAGCGGCAACAGGAACGGCAACGCCCCTAAGCCGATCCGGAACAGCGACCCGCCGGCGACGCTAGCCTGAAATGTGGGAATGCGAAAAAAGCGCAGATCGAGCAACGGCAGCTTGATGCGCAGCGCGTACGGCACGTAGCAGGCGAGCAGAAAAGCGCCGCATAGGCACATGCCAACCGCGTTGCTGTTCGATGTCATCTCTCCGCCAATCAGCGAGAGCCCCAGCAGAAACAGAGTCGCGCCGCCTGCCGAAAGAAAGAAGCCGATCCAGTCGAGCGGCCCCGGATGCGGCTCGCGCGTGTTGACGATATGACGATTGGTCAGATAAATGCCGAGCACGCCGACCGGCACGTTGATGAAGAAGATCAGCCGCCAATGCAGATACGTGGTGATGAAGCCGCCCAGCAACGGACCGGCCGCGGGCCCGAGCATGGCCGGCACGCTCAGGTAGTTCATCGCGCGAATGAATTCGGATTTGGGCACCACGCGGAAAATGATGATCCGCCCAACCGGCACCATCATCGCGCCGCCCACACCCTGTATGAAGCGGGCAATCGTGAAGGTGGCGAGCGAGTTGGACGCCGCGCACAGCAGCGAACCGGCCACGAAAATGCCGATGGCGGTGCGAAACACGGTGCGGGCGCCGAAACGGTCGGCGAGCCAGCCGCACACGGGGATAAATACGCCCAGCCCGAGCACATAGCTTGTGACGGCAATCTTGAGGGTGACCGGATCGCGGCCGAAGTCCCGTGCCATCGATGGCAGAGCGGTCACAATCACATTCGCATCGACACTTTCCATGAACATTGCGCACGCGACGATGAGCGGGGCAAGAAGCGCTTTCTGGACGAGTGTCATGGGTGAAACGGTCTGAGGAAGGCCTGCGAAGTGGCGATTATGGCACTGGAACGCGCGGTTTTGCTCTGAAGTGCTCCCTACATGAGCCGGCTTGGCGGTTTGCGAACGCTTAAGGCAGGGCGGAACGCACAGTCTCGGAGTCCGGCACAAACTGTGCTGCCTGAGGTGTGTTGCCCACGCGGCTCGCTGCGGCGAGCCAAACCGGATTCGCGCATGTTGACGATTCTGCTTACCGCTTTCGCCACGCTCATCGTGGTGCTGGTCATCGCCAATCTGTCGAGCGGCGAGAAAAAGATCGAGCACAACATTGAGCGGCTCTATGCCAGTGACGACCCGCAGTTTTTACGCTCGATGGGCCTGCTGCTTGGGCCGCCTGTCATCGGCGGTAACCGTTTCGAGGTGCTCGCCAACGGCGATGAGATCTTCCCGTCGATGCTCGCCGCAGTCCGCTCGGCGCAGAAATCCATCACGTTCGAAACTTTTATCTACTGGTCAGGTGAGATCGGCGAACAGATGGCGCAAGCGCTCGCCGACAAGGCGCGCGCGGGCGTGGCGGTGCATGTGCTGCTGGACTGGATGGGCTCATCGAAGATGGACCGACGCTATCTGCAGATGCTGCGCGATGGCGGTGCCGAAGTGTTCCGCTATCACAAGCCGCACTGGACCGGGCTCGGCCGCATGAACGACCGCACGCACCGCAAGCTGCTGGTGATCGACGGGCACACGGGTTTTACCGGTGGCGTGGGCATCGCGCAGGAATGGACCGGCCACGCGCAGGATCCACAGCATTGGCGCGATACGCATTTCCGCGTCGCGGGCCCAGTGGTCGGGCATATGCAGGCGGTCTTCATGGACAACTGGGTCAAGGCGAGCGGCAACGTGCTGCACGGGCCGGACTATTTCCCGGAGATTGCGCCGTGCGGCGACGGCGTCGCGCATATGTTCAGCAGCTCGCCGTCCGGCGGAAGCGACGACATGCAGTTGATGTATCTTATGGCGATCACGGCGGCGAGTCATTCAATTCATCTGGCCAGCGCGTACTTCGTGCCGGACAAGCTGACCATCAACGCGATCGTCGAAGCCGCGCGCCGTGGCGTCAAGGTGCAGGTGATCACGCCCGGCAACAAGATCGACACGCATACCGTGCGCGAGGCGTCGCGGGCCTGCTGGGGCGATCTGCTGAAGGCGGGCGTCGAGATGTACGAGTACCAGCCCACCATGTTTCATTGCAAGCTGCTGGTGGTGGACGAATACCTGGTGTCGGTGGGCTCGACCAACTTCGACAGCCGCTCGTTCAAGCTGAACGACGAGGCCAATCTGAACATCTATGACCGCGACTTCGCGAAGCGTCAAACGGCGATTTTCACCGAAGACCTCGCGAAGTCGGAGCGCGTGACGCTCGACGACTGGTTGCGCCGGTCGCCCAAAGAGAAGCTCATCGAGAAGGCCGTCGCGTTGCTCGACGGACAGCTTTGAGAAGCAGGGCCACCGCTTGCGCGAAAGCGAGTGGCCCAGAGGAAACCAGGGCGGGTAGGGCTCCCGCCGGGCCCGTAACAGCGAATCAAACCCGGACCGGCGGAATACTCGACTGCTTGATGAACTGCGGCTCCTCGCGCCACTGGGTGGCCTGCTCGAACGCATAGCCGAGAGCCAGTAGCCGCGCTTCGCTCCAGGCAGGGCCGACGAACGACAAGCCGATCGGCAGACCGCGCACCAATCCGGCCGGCACCGTCAGATGCGGATAACCGGCCACTGCCGCGGGTGTAGAGAAACCGTCGCCGCTGCTATCGCCGTTGATGAAATCGGTGAGCCATGCAGTGCCGCCGGTCGGCGCGACGATCGCATCCAGCCGGTGTTTGCGAATCGCGCGGTCGATGCCTTCCTCGCGCGAGCCCTTCCGGCAGGCGGCCAGCGCCTGCACGTATACCTCGCTGTCCAGACCGCCCAACGCCTGCGCCTGGATCAGCAATTCCTGGCCGAAGTACGGCATCTCGCGGTCACGGTGCGTTTCGTTGAAGGCAATCACATCGGCGAGCGTGCGAATCGGCGCATGCGGCGCAAACGTCGCGAGCCAGAGCGGCAGATCGTGTTTGAACTCATGCAGCAGCACCGCCTGCTCTTCGTTTTCGTAACCGACCTTCGGCAGATCGATCGGATCAACGAGCTCGGCACCCTGCAGCACGAGTTTGGCGAGCGCGTACTCAATGCGCTCGTCGATTTCATCATGGCCGGTGAAGAATTCGCGCGCCACACCGATGCGCGCGCCGCGCAATGCATTCTTGTCCAGCGCCGCGAGATAGTCGTCCGGCGCGGGCGCGCCGAGGGTCGCCGGATCGCGCGGGTCCGGGCCGGCCAGCGCGGCCAGCAGCAGGGCGGCCTCACTGACGCTGCGGGCGATCGGGCCGGGCGTGTCCTGAGTGTGCGAGATCGGGATAATGCCGTCCCGGCTGATGCGCCCGACGGTCGGCTTCAGCCCGACGACACCCATGATCGACGATGGCGACACGATCGATCCATCGGTCTCGGTGCCGATCGCCATGCGCGTGAGATTCGCCGCGACGGCCGCCGCCGAACCCGAGCTGGAGCCGCTGGTAGAGCGGTCCAGCGCATACGGATTGCGTGACAGTCCGCCGCGCCCGCTCCAGCCGCTCGTCGAGCGTGAGGAACGGATGTTGGCCCACTCGCTCAGATTGGTCTTGCCGAGAATCACGCCGCCGGACGCGCGCAGGCGTTCGATCAGATGCGCGTCGCGTGTCGCTTTGACGCCGTCGAGCGCCAGGGAGCCGGCGCTGGTCGCCATGCGGTCGCCGGTTGCGATGTTGTCCTTGACCACAATCGGCATGCCATGCAGTGGTCCGCGCAACGTCCCGGCCGCGCGCTCGGCGTCGAGCGCAGCGGCAATCTGCAGCGCGTCCGGATTGAGTTCGATGATGCTGCGCAACTCGGGACCTTGCCGGTCGAGCGCGGCGATCCGCTCCAGATAGTGACGGCTGGTGCGCACGGCGCTGGCTGGGTCAGGAGCTGCGGCGGTGGCGTCGGCGCGTGCCATGTTCGAAGGCAGGGCCGATGCATTTCTCGTGGAGACTGCGGAGGCAAGCAGACCAAGTGAGGCAAAAAAACTGCGTCGTCTCATAGTGAGGTTCTTGTTGAAATGTGAATGCGGGATCGCCACGCGGTGCGCTTCCAGGCCGTTGGCTTTGCCCGGGCACGGTGGAGACGAATCGCAATCGCGCGAGATTACCTTAACAAAATTAGATGGCGGCGAAAGTCCGCACTGCAGACGAGGCGAAAGGGCAGCACCCGCGACCCGCCGCGTTTCTGAGCTGACGATGCGCTAACATACTGCGGTGCAAACGACAGCAAAATAACAAACGTCATGCAACGAATAAAACAGACGCCGCGCGCGGACTGGCCGCAGCGTCTCGACGACATCGGGTTTCGCTTTCATTCCATTGACAAGGACGGCGTCGCCCAGGCGCCCGACGCGAGCCAGTTTCCGTACTGGCTCGAAGACGCGGCCTACGTCTTTAGCGAGGCCGAAATCGAGGCTCTGTGGGCGGCCACCCGCGAGCTGCACGCACGCTGTCTGGAAGCCGTGGATTACGTGATCCGCGCCAACCTGTTTTCGCGGATGGCGATTCCCACTGCATACGAAGGGCTGATTCGCGCTTCCTGGGAGCGCCGCGATCCGTCTGTCTATGGGCGCTTCGACCTGACGCTCGATCAGAACGGCGTACCGAAGCTCTACGAATACAACGCCGACACGCCGACCTCGCTGATCGAGTCGAGTCTCGCGCAATGGTTCTGGAAAACCGACGTCCAGCCCGCACACGATCAGTTCAATAGCATCCACGAAACGCTAGTCGAACGCTGGGGTGTGCTGCGCAAGCACTACCCGCAGATCCAGACGCTGCACTTCGGCTGTGTCTTCGACAGCCTGGAAGACATCGGCAACGTCGAATACATGATGGAGACGGCGGTGCAGGCCGGCTGGCAAGTCAAGATTCTCGACATGACGCGCATCGGCGTGGATGCGGCGAGCCAGTTCTACGACGAACAGGACGAGCCGATCCAGTTGATGTTCAAGCTGTATCCGTGGGAGTGGATGATTCGGGAGAAGTTCGGCCGGCATCTGGTTTCGAGTCCCACGCGCTGGGTCGAGCCGCCGTGGAAAATGATCCTCTCCAACAAGGCGATTCTGCCGATTCTGTGGCAACTGTTTCCCGATCATCCGAATCTGCTGCCGGCGTCCTTTACGCCGTATCAGTTCGACGGCGTGCCGCATGCGAAAAAGCCGTTTCTGTCGCGCGAAGGCGCGAACGTGACCCTGGTGCAGGCCGATGGACAAGTGATTGCGCACGAAGGCCGCTACGGCGAAGAGGGTTTCATCTATCAGGCTTTTGCGCCGCTGCCGCGATTTGGCGAGCGCTACGCGACGCTGGGCTCATGGGTGGTCGGCGATGAGGCGGTCGGGCTTTGTTTGCGCGAGGAGTTTCACCCGATCACGAAGAACACCAGTTATTTTGTGCCGCATTTCTTCATCAAGAACTGAGCATCAAGAACTGAGCATCAAGAACTGAGTCGAGGGCCATGCATAAAACACAAAAACGACCGACACTGATGTTGATTGGCGCCGCGGGGACGCTGGCCGGGGCTGGCCTGATCGCGGGGTGTCACAACGACACGCCAGTTCAGGTGGAACGCGCCGAGTATGCGTCGCTGACCGATTGCGAACGCGACTGGAATCGTCCCGACGATTGCACGCTGGCTGCCGATGGC
This sequence comes from Paraburkholderia sp. EB58, assembly GCF_050436665.1. Classification (NCBI taxonomy): domain Bacteria; kingdom Pseudomonadati; phylum Pseudomonadota; class Betaproteobacteria; order Burkholderiales; family Burkholderiaceae; genus Paraburkholderia; species Paraburkholderia sp. EB58. Next base: position 52,199 of record NZ_JBNDMQ010000048.1, read on the forward strand.
GGGCAACCTGCTTCGGGTGCGTCGGGATCGTCGGGTTCAACTGCCGGTGCTCATGGTGGCGGTGGGGCGCACTGGTACGGACCGTACTACACGCAGAGTGGCAAGGTGTATCACGCGAATGGAGACGAGACAGACGAGATTGTGCGCGCGTCCCATTCGACTGAGATCAGCGAGTCGACCCGCTCGGAAGGCTCGCTGACCGGCCATGGCGGCGGCGAAGAAGGCATCTCGCGTGGCGGCTTTGGTGAGTCGGCTCATGCGGGTGGCGGGGAAGGTGGGCACGGCGGGTAGGGTGGAATTGCGCGCGCAAGTCAGTTGTAAAGGCGCGCGTGCGGGAGCGAAGATTGCGTGGCTTGCGGGGCCTGGGCACGGCAATGCGTGTCCGCGCTTTTCACTGGATTCTCACTGGAGGCAATTGATGTCGACAACGATACTCGGCCGTAGTCTGTTGCGTTACATGCTGGCGATCACCTTGACAGGGATGTCCGTGCAGGCATGGAGTGCGGATTCTGCACCGCCCACCGCCGCCACGACCGCCGCCACCGATGTTCCGTCAGCGCCAGGCGCGTCAAGCGCTGCTCCTGTGCCTGCCGGTGACGATACTTTTCTGCTGACCATTTTCCTGCGGCACGACGAATCGAAACCGCTGCCGAAAATCAACGACGAGTTACGTGCTCAGGGCTTCTTCAAAGCCTTTCCGCCGCCAGGCATCGAGGTCGTCTCGTGGTACGTGATGATGGGCATCGGCCAGGTCGTCACCTTGCGTGTGCCGGCGAACCGCCTGCGCGAAGTGAACCGCGCCATCGAAAATACCGCATGGAGCGGATATCGCACAGAGTTTTATCCGACCTACGACTACAAGGCCGCTGCGCAGCAAATGCACGAGACGAACGGGAAGTAGGGGTGATCAGGCAGCGAGAGCCCCATTCACCGCGCTTCGCATCGCCTTGCAATGCCGCACCAGATTCGTCTGTGACTGAACGAATTGCTTGAGCGGCGTATCGATGTCGTAGAAGTAGATGTTGGAGACAAAGCCATACACGCTTGCGTCGGTGCTGGCCGGTTCGGCGCCGAACAGGAAGCCTTCGTCGTCGATCAGATTCGACAACACCTGCAGATCGGCCACACCCCGCGCATAGACGTCTTGTGCCTCAAAACGGCCGATGCCCTGATAGTGATAGCGCTCGAAGTTGTATTTTCGCGCGCCGTCGAGTGCCTCTGCGGTGACGCCCGGATGCGTCGTCAGTATCGCGTCCTTGAAAACGGGCCAAAAGCGCGGATCGGCCCAGCGCGAATACGACATCACCCAGTACAGATCGTCGAGCGTGCGGCGGATGAGCAGATCGAGATCGCGCTGCGGATGCGTGAGCGCGTCGTCGATCGGCGACGCGTATTTCTGTTTCAGATGCGCGATGATCGCATCGCTGTCGCCGATCGTCGTTGCCTCGTCGACGAGATACGGCAACTGTGCGCGCGGCGCCGCTTTCGCATCGAGAATATGGTGGTGTTCGAAAGGCAGCCGGCAGAGCCGCAGAAAGGCGAATACCTTCTGCCCGTAGGGGTTGTTGTCTTCAAGCCCATACAGGCCCGGGTACGAATAGAGCGTGATCATGAAGCACTCCGTGCAATGTGCGGCGGCCATCCGGCGGTGCGCCGGCTAGTCCTTAAGATAGACGCTCATCCGCTCGAGTGCAATTGAGCCGCAAATCCCCGGCGTTATGATGACGCTAATCGAATCCCATGCAAGCTCATCATGCGTATCGCACCGCTCCCGCCGCTCCAATGTCTGATCGCGTTCGAATCGGCCATGCGTCATGCCAGTTTCACCAAGGCCGCCGCCGAACTGCATCTGACGCAAAGCGCCATCAGCCGTCAGATCGCGCAGCTCGAAGATTTTCTCGGGCGTTCGCTGTTCGTGCGGGAGCATCGGTCGCTGCGGCTCACCATTGCCGGTGAAAGCTACGCAAAACACGTGCAGTGGCTGCTCACCAACTGCTCGGAGGCGACGCTCGACGTGATGAAGCGCTATGGCGACCAGGAGTTGACCGTGGCCTGTTCTTCGGGCGTTGCCGTGTTATGGCTGACGCCGCGCCTCGGCGCCTTCCGTGCAGCGTATCCAAACGTCCATGTGCGCATGATCGTGCGCGACGGCCTCGCCTCGCTCTCGCCGGCGGAATTCGACGTCGGCCTGTACTACATCAGACAACGCGCCGAACCGCATTTCACCGCGCGCCGGATCTTCGATGAGGAGGTCTATCCGGTATGTTCACCTGGTTATTTGAGCGGCCGCCAGCTTGAACCCGCCGACCTCGCTCAGGAGACCTTGTTGATGCAGGAGGACGGTCAGCGGCAGTGGATGTCGTGGCCGGAATGGTTCAGACTGAACGATGTGCAGATGCCTGGCTCGCCGAAATCGGTGGTGGTGAATCACTATCCGCAACTGGTGCAGATGGCGATTCTCGGCGAGGGTGTGGTGCTCGGCTGGCGTCACATGATCGACGCATGCCTCGCGGAAGGATTGCTGGTGCGAGCGACGCGCGCATCGGCAAGTCATGGCGGCGGCTACTACGTGGTGTCGCCGAACGACCGCTCGCAGAATCAGGCGGCCCGCGTGTTTACAAACTGGCTATTCGAGCAGGCAGAACAGCAGATGATGCAGCAAACGGCGCAGCCAACCCAGCAACAAGCGGCCCCCTGAATTTCGCATGCGCTACACGCATGCATGCATGCGATTCTTTCGTTTCAGAAAAAAACCAGATCTCTTCTACGATCGGTCTTATGCAGACGGGGCGCCGCTCAATCGTGAACCGGCGCGACGCTGACAGCTCATTCAAATGAGGAAAGAGACCATGCAAGGAACGCTTTCACCGCACGTCGCGCTGCCGCTCGACTCACTTGCCCGGCAGCGGCGCCGCGCGATCCTCGCGACCGTGCTCGGCAACGGTCTCGAGTGGTTCGACTTCACCGTGTATAGCTTCTTTGCGGTCATCATCGCCAAACTGTTCTTTCCCACTGGCAATGAGCTGACTTCGCTGCTGCTGACGGTGGCGACCTTCGGCGTCGGCTTTTTCATGCGTCCGGTGGGCGGCATTGTGCTGGGCATCTATGCCGACAAAGTGGGCCGCAAGGCGGCGTTGTCGCTGACCATCCTGCTGATGGCGGCGGGCACGGCGCTGATCGGCCTCGCGCCCACCTACGGCCAGATCGGCATATGGGCGCCGGTTCTGATTGTGCTGGCGCGCCTGCTGCAAGGTTTCTCGGCCGGCGGCGAAATGGGCAGCGCCACCGCGTTTCTGACCGAATACGCACCGCCGGAAAGACGCGCGTATTACTCGAGCTGGATCCAGTCCAGCATCGGATTCGCCGTCTTGCTCGGCGCGGCCGTCGGCACCTTTGTGACGGCGTGGCTGAGCGCCGATGCGCTGCATTCGTGGGGCTGGCGAATGCCGTTCCTGATCGGCATCCTCATTGGTCCGGTGGGCTACTTCATTCGCAGCCGGATGGACGAAACACCGGCCTTCATGGCGGTAGCCGAGGAAGCGAAGAAGGATTCGCCGCTCGCTGAAGTCCTGCAAAACTTTCCGCGCGAGACCTTCGCCAGCTTTTCGATGGTGATCCTCTGGACCGCATGCACTTACGTGCTGCTGTTCTACATGCCGACCTACTCGGTGCGCACGCTGCATCTCCCGCCGTCGCAGGGCTTCCTCGCGGGGATGCTGGGCGGTATGATGATCATGTGTTTCTCGCCCGTGGTGGGCTGGCTCGCCGATCTCTATGGCCGCCGGCGCTTCCTGACCGGCGCCGCTGCCGCGATCCTGCTGCTCGCATGGCCGATGTTCGTGTATATCAACCGGGCGCCGGGTCTGGCCGCGTTGCTCGTGTTTCAAGGCATCTTCGGACTGCTGATCGCTGCCTATACCGGCCCGATTCTCGCCGCATTTGCCGAACTGTTCCCCACCAAAGTGCTGTCGACGGGTCTGTCGGTTGCCTACAATTTTGCAGTGACGATCTTCGGCGGCTTCGCGCCGTTCTTCATCACGTGGCTGATCGCCTCCACCGGCAGCAACATGGCGCCGGCCATCTACGTGATGATCGCCGCAGCCATCAGTCTCATCGGAACCTTCTACGTGCGCGACCCGCGCCGCCTGCGCGGCTGACGCCGGTTCCCTCATCTAGCCAGGAAGCTATTCATGACCATCACGGTAATCAGCGGCGGCAACGTACTTGACCTGTCACAGGGCGCGTTGCTCGAACATCATCATGTGGTGATCGAAGACGGTCACATCGTCGAAGTCACCGACCGGCCGGTGGATCTGCCGGGGGCGCGTCTCATCGACGCGCGCGGCAAGACGGTGATGCCGGGCCTGATCGACTGTCACGTGCATGTGCTCGCCTCCAACGCGAATCTCGGCACGAGTGCGGCCCAACCCAATATTCTCGCTGTGATCCGTGCGCTGCCGGTTCTCTCGGCAATGCTCGGTCGCGGCTTCACGACCGTGCGCGACGCCGGTGGTGCTGATTGGGGATTGACCCAGGCGCTCGAAGGCGGACTCATCCCAGGGCCGCGGATTTTCCCGTCCGGCAAGGCGCTCTCGCAAACCGGCGGACATGGCGATTTCCGTCCGCGCGGCGACACGCTCGAACCGTGCTCGTGCTGCTTTCGCGCCGGGGCAATTGCGCGGGTGGTTGACGGCGTCGATGCCGTGCGGCTCGCGGTGCGCGAAGAGATCCAGAAGGGCGCGACGCAGATCAAGATCATGGCTTCGGGCGGCGTCGCCTCGCCGACCGATCCGATCGGCAACACACAATATTCAGAAGACGAAATCCGCGCGATTGTCGCCGAGGCCGAGGCGGCGAATACCTACGTGATGGCGCATGCCTACACCGGCCGTGCGATTTCGCGCGCCGTGCGTTGTGGCGCGCGCACGATCGAGCATGGCAATCTCGTGGACGAGGACGCCGCGCGTCTGATGCACGAGCATGGTGCCTTCGTGGTGCCGACGCTGGTGACGTATGACGCACTGGCGAAGCACGGGGCCGACTACGGCATGCCGGCCGATTCGATTGCCAAGGTCGAGACCGTGCGGCAAGCGGGACGCGACTCGCTGCAGATCTATGCGCGCGCTGGCGTGCCGATGGGTTTCGGCTCTGACCTGCTCGGCGAGATGCATACGTTCCAGAGCGACGAACTGCGGATCCGCGCCGAGGTGCTAGGCAATCTGGAGACGTTGCGCTCGGCCACGACGATTGCTGCGCGGATTGTCGACCGGCCCGGCAAGCTGGGTGTGATTGCCGCTGGAGCGATTGCGGATGTGCTTGTGGTGGACGGCGATCCGCTGCGCGATATCAACGTGCTGACCGGGCAGGGTGAGCGCGTCGAGTACGTGTTTCAACGCGGCGAAATAGTCAGTCAGCGAGGACGTGTGGCGTCGAAGTAAGGAGTGCGATTGGTGATGGATGGGCTAACCTCAACCGGCAGCGCCTTGCGCCAGCGCACGGTAGCCAGCAACGACGCCACCACGATCAACCCGCCGCCCACCCACGCCATCGGCGAGATTCTTTCGCCTAGCCATAGACACGCGAACAACGCGCCAAACGCCGGCTCACTGCCCATCAGCAGCGCCACGCGCGTTGGGCTGCTGCGTTTGATCGCATAGTTCTGCGCGAAGAACGCGAACAGCGTGCAGGCGAGCACCAGATAGAACACGCAGCCCCAGAACGTCAGGTGCCCTGCAAAAGACGGTACGCGCTGCCACTGATCGCGCGCAAATACCAGCGCTACCGCCGCACTGCCGAACGCGACTACGCCGGATTGCACGGCGGTCACCGTCAAGGGCGGCAGCGCCGCGTCGCGCATCACGCGCTTCGTCACGCAGACGGTCACCGCACGCAGTACCGCGGCCGCGAGGATCAGCGCATCGCCGGGACTGAGGGTGAAGGCGCCGTCTCCGGCCAGTAACCACGCGCCCAGCAACGACAGCCCAACCGCCATCCATTCGATGCGGCTCGGCCGACGCTTGAGAAGCGACCACTCGACGAGCGGCGTTAGCACCACGCACAGGCTGATCAGAAACGCCGCGTTGGCCGCGCGCGTGAGCAGCAGGCCGAAGGTTTCGCACAGAAAGATGCTGAATAGCAGCACGCCGGCGCCGAGCACGCCGCGCAGCCCACGGGCATCGGCGTGACGCAATGGGCGCAGCGCGGGCGACAGCGCCACGAACGTGATGCCGAAGCGAAGCGCAAGCAGCCCGAGAACCGGGTAAAACTCGAGCGCGCTTTTGGCGACGCCGTAGCTGGTACCCCACACCACGGCGACCGCCAGCAGCATCAGGTCGGAGAGGAATTGCAGGCGTTCTGGTCTGGACATAGCGAACCTCGGGAGACGAGTTCGTATTGTCGAGTGTTGCGTGCGGGGCGATAATCGGGTCACGGTGCACAGCTTTTATGTCGAAAATGCATTAATCCGGACGCTGGCCTTCCGCACGGTCCTTTAAGACGATCCTCTTTCCACGGCCACGATGAACCCCGACGAACTCTTCGCGTTGTTGCCCGATATGGCGGTGTTTGCGCGCGTCGTGGACGCAGGCAATTTCTCGGTGGCGGCGCGCCAGCTGGGCAGCACACCGTCGACGGTCAGCCGGCAGATCAAGCGCCTCGAGGAAGCGCTCGCGACCCGCCTGCTGGAGCGCTCAACGCGCAAGGTGCGGGTCACCGAATCGGGCGCGCAGGTGGCGCGCTACTGCCGGGAGATGGTGGGCGCCGCCGCGGGGGCGGTTGATGCCGCCGGTCAACTGGCTGGCCGGCCCCAAGGCAAGGTGAGCGTGAGCGCGCCGACGCAGTTCGCAAGAACGGTGATTCACCCACTCGTGCCTGATTTTTTGCGCGCCTATCCAGAGGTCGATTTGCAGTTGCTGTATTCGGACCACGACGTCGATCCTCTGGACGACAATCTCGACCTCGTGATCCGCCTGACTGAGCGGCCGCCACCCGGTCTGGCGGGGCGGCGGATCGGTTCGGTACGCTGGGTGCTGTGTGCGTCGCAGGCCTATCTGGACGCGCGTGGCACGCCACGAGAGCCGCGCGAGCTTGCACAGCACGATTGCATTTATCTCGGCGAAACCGCAGACGACAACCGCTGGCGTTTGCGGCGCGGCACGCACACGCAGACCGTCGAAGTTCGCGGGCGCTATATCGCCAATCATGCTGGCGCGCGGCTCGAAGCGGCGCAGCAGGGTTTCGGCATCGCAAACGTGCCGGAGTTTGCGGCGGCAAGCGCGCTTGCGCGTGGCGAAGTGGTGCAGGTATTGCCCGACTGGGCGCTCGAAGGACCGGCGTATGTTGGATCGGTGTGGCTGCTCTATCCGCCGAACCGGTTTTTGCCACTGAAGGTTCGAGCACTGATCGATTATCTGGTCGAGCATCTGTACGCTTCCGACTGACGTACGGGTGGCACAATATGCGCAGCGTCCCGTCTCATTCCGCGTGAAGTATGGACAAGACCAACCTGGAGCCGAGTGATGCAAACCCACCCCGTGCGCCTGTCCCCCGGCGACGATCTGCGCGGCGCACTCGAAGACGCGCTACGTGACCTCAACCTGACGGCGGCCTTCGTGCTGCAAGGCATCGGCAGCCTGAGCATCGCGCAATTGCGATTCGCAGGCGTCGACGAGCCGACCGAATTGCGCGGCGACCTGGAGATTCTCACGCTCGCCGGATCGATCTCGCCCGATGGCGCGCACCTGCACATGTCCGTGTCCGACTCGCGCGGTCAGGTGTTCGGTGGGCACGTGGCGCGCGGCTGCAGCGTGCGCACCACGGCAGAGATATTGCTGGCGCTCTTGCCCGAGCATCGTTTCTCACGCGAGCACGACGCGCGCTCAGGTTTTCCGGAACTGGTGATTCGTGCGGAATCGCGTAAAGCGTGAATGACCGCGCGGTATGGCTGGCGACGTTGTCGGGTACATCGCGCTAGCCGTGTGCGCCGCCATGCGAAGCGATGCCGAGCAGGCGCTCATGCTGCGTCTCAGTCTGGTCGTCCGCCGGGAACAGGCATTCGATGCGTAGTTCCTGCGCGGCAATCGTCTGCGGCGTTCCGACGGTCGTGACCATCGAGAAGTAGTTCAGCACCTGGCCGTCTTTAGTAAAGCTGAGCGGGATGACAGGCAGCGGCGGCGTGGCCGTCACGGCGCCCAGTGCCTTGGGGTTCGTCCACTCGGATCGCACATCGGGGTAGGCGAGCAGCGCGCTTAGGAGTTCTTGCGTTTTCTCGTCGGTCACGCGGCCAACGGATTCGCGGTACACCCGCTGAATCAGACTTTGCGCTACCGCTTCCCAATTGGCGACGAACGGGCGCATGCCTTGTGGATCGAACACCAGGTGCAGCATATTGCGCGGTCCCGTGCGAGCCGCCATGTCGATGAAGCAGTTGAAAAAGCGTGGCGCGGCATCATTGGTCATCAGCACGTTCCAGTAGCGGTCCATCACCAGAGCCGGAAACGGTTCATGCTGGCGCAGAATGCGTTCCATTGCGCGGGTGACGCTCTGCATTTCCTGCGCATTCCACGCGCTTTCCGCGTAAAGGGGGGCGTAGCCTGCCGCGAGGAGCAGGGTGTTGCGTTCGCGCAGCGGCACGTCGAGCGCCTGGGCCAGATCCATCAACATCTGGCGGCTTGGCACGCTGCGTCCGCTTTCAATGAAACTGATGTGCCGTTGCGATACGCCCGCATCGAGTGAGAGGTCGATCTGGCTCCTGCCGCGCGTGTCGCGCCAGTGGCGCAGCAGCACGCCCAGCTCGGTGGCCGGCAGCTTTGAATTGAGGTTCGGTGAATTCATCGCGCGCTATCTTCGCAAGAGGGTTCGGCTCATGTGCCATACATCTTCATTCTGACAGAAGGGCGCGCAGGGCCCGCGTGAAGCGAGTCCTGCGCGCGCGTTCTGCTTTAGGCGGCGGACCAGGCTTGGGCCTTGAAGCGGTCCTCGACCGGCGTACCCGCCATGTTAGTCGTGGTGGCGGCCATCGTGGAAACGCCGATGCTCGTGATCACCTCGAAGATCTGGCTCTGCGAATAGCCCGCAGAAGTGAAGCGTTCGATCTCGGCGTCACTCACATTGCCGCGCTTTTCGATCAGGGCCCGGGTGAGGGCCGAAAGCGCCGCGTACTTCGGGTTGGCAGGCAATCTCCCCTCGCGCATGGCCTTGACGTCGCTTTCCGCCATGCCGTCCTCAAGCGCAAAGGTCGAGTGAGCCGCAACGGTCCACGGACACTTGATCGTGACCGCGTTGGTGAGCAGCAGCGCCTGCTTCTCGCATTCGTCGAGACTGCCGCCGTGGAAACTGCCGAAGCTGGCGGCGAACCCGTTCAGCAGAACTGGGTTGCCGGCCATTGTCGCCATTACGTTGGGCAGGAAGCCGAATTTTTGCGTGAGCGCCTGCAGGGTTGGCTTGGACTGTTCGGGTGCTGATTCGATGGTGTGGACGGTAAAGGTTTGCATTCCTAACTCCTTGCTGAATGGATTGAACATGGCTGCATTCGTATCTCCGTGCCGATGCGTCTTTGCATTGGCGTCGAGAGGAGATGACTGTCATGGTAGCGATCGTACGCAGGAGTTCAATTACATCGCAGGTAATAACGAGGTGACCCGCATTCAGGTCCTAGGCTGAATGGCACTTACTTAAGCCAGCATGGAGGAGAAGACGCGGGTAAGTACTTGAAGAGAAACGGAGGAGGCTGATCCAGGGATTGATAGGATGGTT
>NZ_JBNDMQ010000049.1:0-61592 GCF_050436665.1 Paraburkholderia sp. EB58
ATTGAGGCCATCAACGGCCTGTTTCAGGCCGCCAAGCGTAAGGCACGGGGATACGCCAGCTTCAAAACCATGCGTACCGTGCTCTTCCTCATCGCGGGCAAGCTCGACTTCTCAGCACTCAATCCGCATGCCTCGTGAGCCGCATTAGCCACTGCGCTTTTAAAAGAGCCTTTTTTCTGCTGGCACGCTGGAAGATTCCCCCCCTCGCAGTCGTCGTGCTCTGTGCGCTGGCAGGTATTTCCGAGGCGACTTTGCACTGAGTCGATGAATCCGCTTTCGCGCTCGGGCATGATCATGCTGCGGGTTCTCTCCGTGCGGATTGCTGCGGTGTCAGCACGATGCAAGCGACGATGAAAGCCAGCAGGATTCCGGACGCATATAATCGGCTAATGTGCAGTCCGCCCTGCGCCACCGGCTTATCGAGGAAATCACCCAGGGTCGCGCCTAGCGGCCGCGTCAAAATGAACGCAAACCAGAACAGGACTGTGCGGGAGATGCGCGTCCAGAAATATAGCGCGGCCACGATCACGAGGCCTGCTCCGAAGAGCATTGCACCGTATTCGTAGCCGATACCGAGACCGCCACGGTCCTCGCCCGCTACCCAGTCTCCGAGTGCCGTTCCGAGTGTCTGCGAGAACAGGATCGTGATCCAGTAGAACCACTCCGCTTTGCCGGGGACGATGCTCCCGACCGAGACCGTTCCCTCCGATCGATACCATATCGCCAGACTGGCGATCAACAATGCAACGACGATGGAGGCGCCTCCAGGGTAGCCGACGCCCAGCGATCTATCGGCGAAGTCCGCCATGGTCGTGCCAAGCGTGGTTGTGGCGACAATGGTCGCCCAGTACAGGTAGCGATGAAATTCTCGTGCCTTCACCTGTGCATAAACGAGGCCAATGAACAGTATGAGGAAGATTTCCGAACCGATCAGGTACCCAAGGTTCAGCGACATCGACACCCAGTCGCCGCCGGTTTCACCCAGCGTCGTGGCCGCTACCTTGATCACCCAGAAGCCTAACGTCACTTCGGGGACCTTGCTGACAACCTGCGTAGCAAAGCTTGCAGTGCTTCGTTCCATATCGCGCTCCTGTTCGCACAGGACCGAATCATATTGAACGAACGCTTAACTAACGCTTAAGGGAGCGTTAAGTCCGGATGCGCGACAATCAGATAGGGTGACAACGCAGGGGGCGCGATGCGTCTGCTTCTGGTAGAAGACGATGAAATGATTGCCGAGACCGTGCTCGAATCCATGCGGCGCGAGGGCTATGCAATCGACTGGGCACAGGACGGACGAGCAGCTGAGCTATCGCTCGGCAATGGCGTATATGACCTCGTGCTGCTGGACCTTGGCCTGCCCAGGAAAGACGGCTTCGATTTACTCAAAGGCTATCGCAGGCAGGGCGGTGAGGCTCCGGTCATCATCCTGACCGCACGCGACGCGGTGAATGATCGGATTCGCGGTCTCGACGCAGGTGCAGACGACTACCTGATCAAGCCGTTCGATCTTGATGAACTGGCGGCCAGAGCACGTGCGTTGCTTCGGCGGCGAACCGGCCAGAAGCACCCGGTCTATACGCATGGCGAACTGACCCTCGATCCCGCGGCACATGAAGTGACGAAAGGCGGCGTACCGTTGGCACTCGTGCCGCGTGAGTTTGCGTTGCTGCAGGCGCTGATCGAAGAACCTGCACGCGTCTTCACCCGGGCAGAACTCGAGGACAAGTTATATGGATGGGGCGAAGAAGTGGGCAGCAACACGATCGAAGTCCATGTGCACAGCCTGCGTCGCAAGATCGGCGCGGAACAGGTCGTGACGGTGCGTGGCGTCGGCTATCGCTTGAAGAGACGCGAATGAGGTCAATCCGTCGCTGGCTGCTTGGCTGGCTCATCTGCGGTCTTGCTGCCGCCTCTGGTATTGCCGCATTCGGGATTTTTCATACGGCCCGCGAAGAGGCCGGCGAACTGTTCGACTATGAACTGCGTACTGTCGCCCTGTCGCTGCCTTCGAATGTTGAAGCGGCGGAAACGGTCGAGCGGGGAGACGCACAGGCCGGAGGCATTTCGGACGACCGGATTCTCATCGAGATATGGGACACGGCGGGTACGCTCGCCTATCACTCGCGGCAGTCGCCTGTACTGACACGTCTGCCGGCCGGTATTCGCACCATCGAGCGGGGCGAAGGTCATTGGCGAGTATTCGGCGTGCAACAGCCGGATCGCTTCGTCCAGGTCGCGCAACCGGTCTCTGTGCGGGAAGCACTGGCTTTGCGCCTGGCGCTGCACACATTGTGGCCGCTGGGCGTGTTCATGCCCGTGACGATCGTGCTAGTCCTGCTCGTCGTGGCACGAGGCCTCGCGCCAATCGGCGGATTGTCGCGTTTGCTCGCAACGCGTTCGCTTGATTCGCTCGAACCGCTGCGTCTCGACGGCAAAGTGCCCGTCGAAGTTCGGCCGCTTGTCGAGGCGCTGAACGATCTCCTCGCACGTCTAAACATCGCGTCACAGGGACACCGAACATTTATCGCCGATGCGGCCCACGAGCTTCGCTCGCCGCTTGCAGCGCTGAAACTGCAGTTGCAGGCGGCTACGAAGAACGGCACGTTGAAGGACGATGGTCAGATGCTTGAACGTATCGATACGCGACTCAACCGTGTCATCCGGCTCGTGCAGCAACTCCTGACCCTCGCACGCGAGGATGCGCAGCCTGCCAGCGAAGGCACATCCGTCAGTTTGCGTAGAATCGGCGAGCAGGCAGTCAGCGACTTCTCGCTGCTCGCCGATGAGAAGCAGATTGACCTGGGCCTTGAGTTCCGGCAGCCGGTCATGCAAGAGGAAGCGTGCAATGTGCTGGCGGATCCACATGGATTGGGCGTGCTGCTGAATAATTTGATCGACAATGCGATCCGCTACACGCCGCAAGGAGGCAAGGTCGACGTTGTGCTCACCCGTACGGCAGACCGCCTCGGCTTCGAAGTGGTGGACAACGGACCGGGCATTCCCGAAGAAGAGCTCGAGCGGGTACTCGACCGCTTCTATCGTGGCGAGCATACCAAGGGGACGGGCAGCGGACTGGGGCTCGCCATTGCCTCCCGCATTGCGCAGAGACAACAACTTTCCCTCTCATTGCGTAACAACGTTGATGCGGGAGGCCTGACCGTGTCAGTGAGCGGATTTATCCGGGCGGCCAAGCGCGTGCCCCCGACCCACGGTTAGAGCACATCAGCCATACAAGTCCCTTTGGCGTAACCACCTCCAGGCCTACACGTAGATGGCGGGTATTTCCGTATCAGGGCAGCAAGCGTGCCTTCGCTGTGAGTACGGGGCTCGCCACGTGTGAACGCATTGGCCTGATGAGTTTGATTCGCAACCGCTAGGGTTCCCGCAGCGAATGACGCTCCTCCGGGCGCTCGCGCCGGCGTTGATAGAACGGCCCGTCCGCCCCACCACGTCGTCGTAAAAGCAATGGGTCATTCCGCCCATCTCTATTGACTGCGGTTGCAGCACTATTCGACGAACCTCTTCTGGCTGACTGCAGCGCGCTCGACCTTGGTCACCACCCTTTGCGCTGACGCTGCTCTCGTCGCTGAGTCAACCCGCTCCTGTTTGGGATCGCCGGCCTTACGGCTGGCAAGCAAACGGTGCATTTTTTGCACCCCCAGTTCGATGAAGCTCAGAAGCGGGTACGCAAGCCTGCGGTGACGGCGATCTGACTACTGGTGGCCGATGGTGACAAACCGTTGATGTCGGCGGTAAACACGGTGCCGCCGCCGCTTACGTGCTGGAACTGGCCTTCAACGTAGACGTCAGTCCGGTTGGACAGCGAGTAGTCCAGCAGCAGGTTGGCCTGGTTCCACTTCGGGCTCAACACGCCTGGGAGGCTGGAACTGCCGTCCGTGAAAGTGTACGAACCTGTGACCGTGAATTCGGGCGTCATCCTGTAGATTGCGTTGACTTCGTAGTTGTCGAAACGCAGGCTCGAAGCATTACCGAGGGAGATCGGTGATGAGCTGGTGTTATTGATCCCCGTCGCGTTTTCAAGTTTTGTTTCCGTAAACACAAAGCCGACCGTCGCCGGACCCACCGAGTAGTCCAGACCGGCCCCGAACGTACGTTGCTGACCGGCGCTAAACGTCGAGTCGCTGCCGGTCACCTCGCCGGCCGTATTCACCACAGAGTCCGTCGCGCCAGTCAGATTGGTGTTGGTTCCGCCGTTGTTCAACTGCAGGTACGACGCAGCGAAGCGCAATGGACCGTTATGATACGAAGTACCGAAGCTATAGGCCCGGTTATTGGAAAAGCCGCCGGCCGCGTTCGAGAAGCCATACAGGCTGCCAAACTGCCAGCCATCGTAATTCGGACTCGCGTACTTGACTGCATTGTTAATCCGCATCGTGTTCTGCAGATTGTCGTTATCGTACGGATGCCCGAAGAACACGCCGCCCTTAGCGGCGCCAGCGCCGGCCAGGGGCGCCAGGTAGTCGACCATCGCATCATATTGACGGCCGAGCGTCACGGTACCGGCCTGGTCGCTCGACAGACCGGCGAATGCCTGCCGGCCAAACAGCAAGCCGTGCTGACCAAGCGCGCCGTTGCTAAGGGTGAAGCCATTCTCCAGAGTGAAGATAGCCTTGAGGCCGCCGCCCAGATTCTCCGATCCACGCAAACCGAAGCGGTCCGGATTGATGCTGGCATCGGTCATCCCGAATTTACTGTGTCCCGCGGTCGACCCCGTTTCCTTCTGGTTCGACATATACGTTAGCCCCGCATCGATGAGGCCATACAACGTTACGCTGCTTTGCGCGTGCGCCGCAGTCGCAAACATGCCCGTGATTACGGCTGCAAAAAAATATCTTTTCATCGTAGTCGCCAAAATCGGCGACCTGATCCCATTTTTGCACGGGAATGCTGAGAGTCAGTCAACCGAGATTATTTCAATTGAAATCAAGGATACACATCCTATTCTTCGTGACCGGATGCACAAAGGGCGGTAATTGAATTACTGATTTTCAATAGAGGCAATATGTCGCAGCGGCAGTCTGTCTCAGCCGCTGTAGCCAAGTTAGGTTCATGCGAACGGATCACCGCGCGAGCATACGCCCCCTGAAACGCAGCACCATTTTGCATCCCGGCTGGTTGTCGTGAATTTCGATGTCCGCGTCGTGGACGCGCGCAATGGCTGCAACGAGACTCAAGCCAAGGCCATGCCCGGCGGTTGCATGCGCGTACTGGCTCGGACTGCGATAGAACGGACACAGTACCGCTTCGCGTTCGCCGGGTTCGATACCTGGGCCCGAGTCCGCAACATGCAAAACAGGTTGCCCGGCGTCGATACGCGCTTCGAGCGTAATCGTGCCGCCGCTAGGCGTAAATTCAAGCGCGTTATCGACCAGGTTTTCGATCACACCGAACAGCAGGTCGACGTCGCCGTGCACTTTCACGGGTTCCGGTGCATGCGCCGAGACTGACAGGCCACGCTGGTCCGCTCCTCATCCTCACGGCGAAAGACACGACTGCGGACAAGGTGGGAGGCCTGGAGGCAGGTGCGGACGACTATCTCGGCAAGCCTTTTGATCTGACCGAACTCATCGCGCGTTGTCGCGCGCCTTTGCGTCGTTCGCAGGGACGTAGCGTCGAAATCCTCCGGCATCGCTCTCTCGTTGTCGATCCAGCGGCACAGACCGTATTGCGCGACGATGTACGCGTTCCGCTGACCGCCCGCGAGTGGGCGGTGCTACTTCAGTTACTGACCCATCAGGGGATTCCCCAGTCGAGAGCCCGCCTCGAAGAGAGCCTGTACGGATGGCACGAGGAAGTTGAGAGCATCGCGATCGAAGTGCACATCTCGAACCTGCGGAAGAAACTCGGCGCTGACCTGATCAAGACGGTTCGGGGAATCGGCTACGCCGGTGTGCGCGAGTATTGCGCTGGTTTGGACAATCGCCCTCGGCTGGAGTTACCGTCACGCGACACGGGAGGTTGCTGAGTGGGACGACGCGCGCCTTATCCAGCTCGCGCAGTTCAATGTTCTGCTTGACCAGAACGACCATCGGGCTCATCGCGATCGCGGTACTCAGATGAGTGGCGCTGCGTGAACCTCCTGGTAGTGAGGCGTAATCGCGAGCAGCCGGCAGGCGACAGCCTGTCGCCATCAACCGAGCTCGAAAGAGGTCACGCCGAAGGCACGCCCGATCGAAAGCGCAGGAGGCTCCTGTGTGTACATCCGGGCGGTTTCGAAGACGCTTTCATACCGTGCCGCTCAGGCAGAGCAACCGCGGCCGGATTGGACTCCGGGACATCGAGCGTGACTGGCCCGGGACATGGCCGGCTAGCGCTCCGAGCAATTCCTCGACGATCTGATCGTTATCCGTGAAAAGAGGACCGATCCTGTAGCCAGCCCTAACCTTCCGCCCGCCGCCAGTTGCGCGCACGGACCGGGCCACGGGGCATCCGACCATATGGGCGTGCGCCATCCGGCATCCAGCCGGCTGCCTGCCACGCAGCTCCTGCGCACATGGCGCAACACTCTCCGGTTCGTGCGAACACCCATAAGCTTTGCTCCTTTCGAAGGGGACAAAAAAATGTTCGCGCAGCTTGCGCCCGAGGAATTTTCCAGGGTACTATCCCCCTGCAGTACGGTATTCGCTTCGCACTCGCCGCCAATGCGGCATTACACACCCCCTGATTTCCAGGGACATCAAAAGCAATCGCTGTTACGCCCACCGGCCGTTAGCCGCTGGCGTCGATCCGCAAGACAGGCGGGATACTGCCTGTCCTTTCGAGTAGTTGTTGAGCCACCTCGGGGTGGCGCTCGAGGATCGAAGCGGTCTGCCGCGCCATTCGTGGCGCGACCCACCTATCAGCTCCCCCCGCAGTTGACCAGTCCTGCCATTTTCTCGGCATTTCAATAGCCCCTTGCGCGCTCAATGCGCGCCGCCGTCTCGTCACATGCGTTTTTGCGCACGCAATCGCATGCATGGCGGCACCACGCGGGCTTCACTCTCCAAAACAGTAGACCGCTCCTTATCCAGATCACCGGATCTTCGAATTCAACCCGCTTCGCGCGCGTCTTCGTTTTCGCTCTCTTATTAATCTGCAACGCCCTCGGGCATCGCAGCTGACTCTCCCCTCCGGTCAGCGCGCGAATCAACACAGCCTGCGAGCCGCCAGCGATCTGGCGGGGCACCCTCGCGTCCACAGGGGGAGTGTGTTGCGCATACCGCCATTCAGCATGCGGCGGCTACCACGAGGAGATTCATATGGCCATGCTGGCCGATGCCGTACACCAGATTGCAGAGGCGAACCGCCTGTTGGGCGGCAGCCTGAAACATCAGGAAAACCGCCGTCATCTCGTCACACCGCTTTTGCGTTTCGCGCGCGAACTCAAAACACTTACCCGTTCGCTCGCGGACATCGAGCCCTGGGTGGTACACATGTACGCAGCACGGTGCATCGCTGCAGGAATGTCTCCCGGACATCTCGAAAACGTCTTTTCGAGCATCCGCGTTGTTCTTGCAGTGATGGGGAATGACCTTCAGAAAAGTTGCAGCAACCGTCAGCTTGGCCTGCCATATCGTGTGCGCAAAGGCGCGCGCCGCGCCCAGACGGACGAAGAGATTGAAGCGCTGCTCAAGCGCGCCGCCCGCATCAATCAGGGCCTCTTCCACATGATCGCGCTTGCGCGCCACCTCGGACTGCGCCGGCGCGAAGCCCTCATGTGCGGCCGCGACCTGCAGATGTGGCTCGATGCATTGAAAAGCGGAAAAACCACGCTCCACGTGATGAGAGGGGCGAAAAATCTTCGCCACCGTGAAGTCGAGGTGCTCGAGGGGCGTCGGGCGGACACACTCGCGGCCATTGAGGCCGCGCTGGAGTACGCTGTCACGCATGACTATCAATTCGTCACCGCGCGACGCAAGACGTTAAAGTCCGCGATCAACAAATTCACCGCTCAGCTGCGTCAGGCAGGAATGGTAGGAGAACTCTCTTTCCATAGCCTTCGCTATTCATTTGCCCTCGCACTGGCAAAACAACTTCTGGATAGCGGCGTGCCGCCCTACGAAACGCTCGTACGCCTGAGCCTATCCTTGGGACATGGTGAGTCACGCGTTTTGATGTGTAAAGGCTATTACTGCCAGCCGATCGCCGAGCGTTTCAAGGACTGCATGAAGCTGCGCAAGAGCGAGGTGCACCGCCGGCATCCAGCGAAGACGTTGCCCCGTGCAGCCGCGCGGCGTGAAGACAAGCTCAGACATGCGCGCCTTAGCGGCTTCCCTATCGGTCGCATGGAGCTGCCCACCACTTCATTGCCCGTTGCTCCTGCGGGCGATCCTCGAAGGAGCAACGGTGCTAAACGCGTCCGCCATCATGCACACACTTCCGCGCAATGCGTGGTTAGCGACATAAGCGGCGACGTACAGGTCAGCTGATCGATCTGCTCTCTACCCTCACCCCCATATCTACAGGACACCGATATATTCATGAACCGCAACGCTATAGCACGGCGTCTCACCACGCCAACCGCCATGTCAAGCTCCACGCAAAGCGGGCCATCAGACAATGCCGGAACCGCGACCATCACGCGCAATGAGATCCAGGCAGCTCCCGGGTATCCCGTCCCGCTCGCGCGCTGCGGCGCGTCGTCTGGCAATGCCAGCCCCACCGACTCCTCCCCACTGCCAGAACCATCCCCGTTGTACACCCAACTCGGGACCGTCATTGCCGGCATTGGCTGCAATCAGCACACCTCGGCACTCCTGCTTGACGCCTGGGGAAATCTGGGTGCGTTCCTCGCACAGAGCGGCACGCTGCCCGAGCGGCTCGAGCAGATCGGCCCACAGGAGCTGGCCCAGTTCAGCGCGCACTGCCGCTCAACGGCCACGGACGTGGACGCGCTCCACACAATGTTTGGAATGCTGCGCCAACTGCTCGTACACGCGGGACTTCACTGGCCGAGCGTGGCCGCCCTAACGGCGCCTGCCGTGCGCTCGCGCGTTGCCAACAGCCCTAACGGCAAATACGTGATCAAGCGCCGACTCGTAGAGCCAGCTCCCTCAGACCAAGTGGCGGCGAACGCCACCAATAAAGCATAAGCCAGCGAAGGAAGTGCCATTTGTCCGCATTTCCGGTTGGACAGATTCACCAGACTCACCCGGCTCATCCTACCCCTGAGCCACCAACCTTTACGAACAGGAGAAAACCCATGAAACAAACACGCCTCATCCTCGTGAGCGGCAGCGACGCACAGGAAAATGCTGTTGGCGAGATCGTGCACTCAGACGCCGGCGGATCGCTCGCCCGAGTGGATAAGCCACGCAAAACCCCCGCGCAGCCAGAGCCCGATGTTTTCCGGGTGCGGACCACCCAGCTTGCGCATTTTTACTGCACACGGGCGGCTGCGCACGATCCCTGCACGGCAGTCGTCTCGGCACAGGCAGTACCGGCGATGCTCGATTTCCTTGAGGAGCACACCGGCACCGTCGGTGACTTCGCGTCTATCGTTTGCACCGTGACGCCAGACCCAGCATCACAGCAAACGGTAGCCGATACGCTCACCCGCCTCTCCAGCATGGGTGCGGCCCCTCAAAACCTGGCAGTTGTCTTCACGCAGGCGCCGCGCGCAATATCAGTGCAGGAGGCGTTCGCACAACTGGCGGCCCATATCGCGAGTGGCCGTTTCCCCGCTATCAGCTACGAGGCCGTCCTCTATCAATCAAAGGTGTTTGAGCGGGCCCGTGACCTGCAGTTGCCCATCGGCGCCATGCTGCGCGGCGAGGTCGATTTCGGGATCTCGCTCGAGCAGGCGCGGCAGGCCGGTGAGCCCGATCACCTCCTGCATGAACTCGCGCGCAAATTGCTAGCTCAACGCGCACTGATCGGCTGCAAGGCGGAAATTGACCAGGCTCTTGAAGCCTTGCGCATGCCGGGCACATCAACGTGCATCCCGTTGAGCTCGCCCGAGGAGTCTGTCCCCGCGGCGACGGAGCAGGTGCCCACATTGGAACACGAAAACCTGTATGCACAAACCAGCGAGTCGGGAAGCGAGCCGTTCTCTTACTAGCGCACAGGCGCGTTCGCCAATAGTACGCATACCCGGGAGCGTAGAGCGCTTCCGGACCAAAATTTATTTATGTCTTTGATGTGTGATCCCTAGGAGAGTAAAGCATGATAGTTAACTTCGACTACTTCGCCACCGCGATTACAAACACCGTTGAAGCGCTTGATCAGACTGTGGTGCTGCGACTCAGCGCGGAGCAGCGCGGTATCGCCGTTTTCCCCGAGCGCGATCAGACGGTCGTCAGCCCGCTGCTACTACAGTGCCATTGGAACGAGCCGTGCATACAGGCACACTGGGCACCCCGTTATGGCCTGGGCGTGGGCGCGTACATCAATCCGGGTGACTTCAAGTTGCAATCGATGGAGAACGAAAAAGCAAAAAACAGCGAGTTCGAAAATCGCTTCGAGGAGGCACTTGCTGATCCCACATGGGTAACAATGCACGCCGAGTGCGCGCGCGCCGAACTGCTCTCGCTTGTCCCCATGGCGGCGATGTTAATGCAACGTGCATGGGGGAAGGCCCAGGAGATTCCCGTGACGCGTCCCGGGCGTCGATGGCGAGCGACGTCCATACTTGATCCGGTATTTGACACGTCAGCACTGGCAGGCATGGGCTGATGGCGCGTCGCAGTGCCGGTCATCAGCACTGGCGACATCCCGGCAAAGCCGCGACAATGAATTTCTTCTGACAGTTGAACAATCTTGTGCGTAGTAGCCGGGTGTAGCCAGTCGTGAGTCTAGCTACAGATGAGATTTATAAATGCCGGCCGGCCACTGCGGTAAATCTGGATGATCGCACGCGCCGAGCCCATCGCGGGTGAAGTTTTCTGCTCCAATCGACGCCGTGCCATAGGGCGGGGTCGCAGCACATCATCAGCCGCCTTCAGACTTCCGTCAGGGGTGATTGAACCGCAGCCCGAGGAAGTCAGTGCCCGGTTGCCTCGCGAACACCTTCGGGAGAGCGGTGTCGGGTCTGCCGGTCTTCTCAATTCGGCCGGGCGAGTGCAAAGCGTATTCGCATCAGGAGGGGACGATGATATCCGGCTGCCGGAATGACAGGTCGCCAATGCTGACATGATGAAACCGGGTCGGGTGTCGCCGGGCAGGTCATCGTGTCGCAAACATGAGGGCCGATCGCTTTGCCCGAGAATGGAGCAGGTCGAGTCTTGTTCCCCAAATTGATCCCGCCCCTCCTCGCGCTGTTGAGGCGCACCCGATTACGCGAAGAAATTTCGGCTTCAAACCCAGGGCCGACCGGTATCACGTATTTCCCGTCAGGTACGCAGGACCGGGCGCCAAAAGAGCCACTTCAAGTGCGATCCTGAAGTTGGGCAATTCGTCGCCATACGTTACGATCATGATGCCGCCAACCTCCAACGTCCAGACGGCAACCCCCTCGTCATCAGGGTCATCAACCGGCCAAAGCGCCACACTTGCCGTATACGTCTCGACACCATCGAGTGCCATCAGCACAGCCAGCACCAACGGTTCGGGAATTGCAAACGCCAATCTGCGGTTCGCTGAAAACACGCGGTGCTAACGGGCGGGCGTTTGCTCGATTTCCCGTTAGCCCTCCTTCCGGAAGATATCCTGCAATATGGTCATTGAATTCTCCTGTTTTTCATAAAACGGCATGCGAGCTTCCGCACGAAAACGCGTATGAAAATGAGCGGCGCTTGCGCAGCTAACCAGCGGACTTGCGCACGCGCCGCACGATTTTTCCTTTTCAGATCAAGGCCTCCTGCCCTAAAAACCGTCTCAGCTTGAGACTGGAACCCCTGAGATGCGAAAAGATCCTCCATCCGGTCAGCGAGATTCCAGGTTCAGGTTAGGTCATGTCCTGAGCAGTGCCGTGTCTACCCTGATTCTCGCCGGTGCGGCGATTCAGGATTTTTGAACAGCCGGTGGTGATACTCCCATGTTAAGTGTCGCGAACGGCCTATGGTGCGAGCGAGCGCAGCCGACCGACCGCGACATCCGGTCAATGAGTTCTCGGCGCCGCGGGTGATCCGCATTGCCCCGCATGACTCCCTGTCGCGCCGTCGCAATATTCATTGATTCTTCAAGCAACACCGGGATTGAGTAATGACGATAAGGGCACATGCGGCTGCATTTATCGAGCAACGCCTCGCTGACGCTGACTTGGGCGCGGATCTACAGTGCGGTGTCCTGAAATTCTCGCGGGCGGCTTTGCGCGGGCTTTTCGGAGATTCTGGAGGGGTTGCCCGCTACATCCGCTCCCGTCGGCGGAACGATGCGATGTGCCGGCTTGCCGATCCGGGTTATGCCAGACATCGGATTGGGGAGATCGTTTTTTTGGTCGAATTCTCAAGCGAGCCGATTTTCAACAGGGCATTGTGGGGGCGATTTGGCTGTTCACCAGGAGAAGCACGCGCGGGAGCACGAGGTTTAACCCAAGCCGGCGAGACGTCGATAGGCGAGTCAGCGAGCGCGCTAGTCGCGAAATACGAGGCATCCGTCAGGAACTTGCGCGGTTACCTTACTTAGAAAGTTCCCCCGGGCCCCCAATGCATCGGGACAGGCCCCCCCCTCATAAAAACATCCCGTACCTCGTGATAACCAGACCGAGCTCCCCGTATCCGCATCCGTTTCCACCAACTTAAATGTTAGGGGATTTAAGGCTGTTTTCGCGCCAGATAACCCTACGCTCGCATCGTATGCTTGATCCAGTCGTGCAGCCCAGCCATCACTATCTGACTGATGTCCGGTAACCCTCGTTGGCGCGCCGAAGCTTTGCATCAGCAATGGTCGGGGGCGCGATGGGTGACGCGCGACGCCGTAGTTAGGCGGGAAAACCATTTTTAATTTGGTAGCACAGGACTTCTGCACTACCACAGACATGGAGTTTACGAGGTATGACCAGCAAGCAGAAACTCGTCCACCAGGCCGAAACGAAAACCTTTATCGGTAAGCTTTTCGCTAATCTATGGGGTTCTGCGACACCGCCCCTTACTCACAAAGAGCAGCCCTTACCCACTAACAACGCCGAAGTTGAAGGCTTCGCCAAGCGCGACGGAAAACCCAAAGGCGACGCTTCGCGCGTCTATCACGAACCGGCATTCGGAAAACGCAGCACCTATGCCGCATTTCACCTGTCGTTCGCCCGATTCGCGGCTGCAGGTGCGCAGGAAGTGTGCGTACTCGTCGCAAACGAGGCCGAAGGCGTTGGAAAAAGCGCGATCTCGGCGAATATGCTTTACCCCAACCTTTGTTCGCCGATAGTGTCCGTCGATCCGCATCGCGTCGGCGCGAGTGGCTTTAACGTGTGGACCGCTTGCCACGGCGCCCATGCTCTCAACGGACAGATGCAGCTTCTGAAGACCACCCGCGAACGGCCGGTCGTGGACATCGGCAGCGCAATTTTTCCGATGTTTCAACGATATTGTGCCGATCACGCGAAGGCGATCGAAATGTTCGATTGCATCGTCGTTCCTGTTACTCGAGGAACAGCGAACGAAAGCGCAACCATCCGTACACTTGAATGGTTTCGTTCAATGAAGGTTGATCCCGCACGCATGCGCATCGTATTCAACAAAGTCCAGACCGCCGAAGATGTTGATCACGCCTTTCCGCTGATCCCGAAATACCTGACTGCGAACCCCCAATACACAAACGTCTCGGGACACTGTGTATTGCCTGACGCGCCAGCATTTGCCCCACATCGCTTTCCCTACTCCGTGTGCGAGACATTGTTCGATGCCACTGACTACGGCGCGGAACTCGCGAAAGCCCGAGCTGGCAACGCAGATCGCGATGTACTCGACGAACTGGTCTGTCGTCACAGCCTTCAAATGGACGTGCGGGACGTCGCCGGGCATATCGACGCCGCATACCGCGCGCTGAACATTCCCGTCCGCCGCGCATGTGAGTTTTCCCCGCATGTCCGGTCGGCCCCTGATATCAAGACTGCCTGACGGCGCTGGGCTCTGTCCTCATTGAGAAGGGTTGCCCAACAACGGGCTTTCCGCCCGCACGACAGTGGCGCCATCCGTCACCACTCTACGTGAGCGCCCGCGATCTCGTCCATGAGATCGCGGCGCCGGGCGTCTTCTGGAAAGTACGTTACACACGGTGCCCTGTGGAGCCGAACGGAGCGACCGTTGTCGAAGTTCCGACCTTACGGGAGGCTTTACAGACGCGCCTAGCCTGCGACGCGACTGCGCACCTCAATCCGAAATGGGTCGGCGCCATATGCGTCAGTCCTGTTGAACAGTCTGTGCAAGGGGGCAGTGTGACCATGGCAGCATATCCATAGAAACTCCTGCCCCCTTCGAGCAACATGCAGGCATGGCTCTAGCGGAACGAACCCTCGGGACCGTCCTGCTATCACCGATGCGTTCTTTTAGCGGACTCGCCGGGACGACTTGGTACGGTACTGTGTCCGGCGAGACCTGCCAGTCCTCCGATTGCACGACGGATCATCGTCGCCTGGAAGCGGAAATTGCAACGCAACGCGAATGGCATCGAATGCGAAATAATATTGATGTTCCCGGTCACGGTCGATTACTTCGCTCTCGAGAAGAATTTGAAGATCACGCTCGACCATGAGCCTGTTGCGTCCGAGCCCTGCTGCGATGGCGGCAGCGCAATGCGCTCCCCGCCTGATCAGAAACTGCACAATCTGAAAGCGGCTCAGGCTCATGAGCCTTAGGACTCTGTTTGCCTGTGAGTAGGAGATGTAAGTTTTGAAAGGATCAGCATCCGTGAAGAAGGGTGCTGTGCGGCTCTCCCATTGGGCGTCGCTGCAGACATCAATAGTGAGTACTCTCATGGAACGTTCCTCTTTTTTAGGTTTGTGTGGACACACTCGTTGCGCCCACATCCAGGGTAACCAACGAAGTTATCGATACAAGTGGACGTCAATAAGATGAAGCTGAACCGCGATGTACCGAGAGTGCGGAGCGGACATCCTCCGCGGTAATCACCGCTGTTCCTTCGCGCAGATGCCGCACCGCTGCCCCATCGATGATCCGTTGCAAGACAGCCTCAACATCCGCAATCGAATGCCCTTTCAGGCCAGCCACAGCGCCCTCCATCGTGTGGCGCGAGACGGCGAATACCTCGCCAGCCATCACCCTGAAACGCATGCGGACGTAAGACGCGAGAGTCTCAGGAGCAGGAACCGAGAAAGCAATTTTTTCTTCAAGTCGACCGCCACGCAGTGCAGCAGGGTCGAGCAAGTCGGCGTGGTTCGTTGCACACAGGAACAGCACATCGGAGATCTTCCCGCCTGCACCATCCAGGGTCGACAACAGCTTGTTCGTGACCGGAGCAACGCCTGGCATGCGACGCAACGCAAGTACGTCTTCGGCTTCGTCAATGAAAACGATCGCCGGTCGAATGTCCTTTGCATTCCTGATGATGCTGTCCCACAACGAGGGGTCGGACAGCAGCTCGGCGCCCGTCGTCTTCAGGAACGCCCACCCGCTGTCCTTTGCAAGTGCTATGGCTGCCTGTGTCTTACCGGTACCCGGCGGCCCGTACAAAAGCACTCCGCGTGGCAGACTTGCGCCAATCCGCTCGAGGCTGTACGCATGCTGCAGCCTGAAGACGAGGTCATGCAGGTGCCCGTGGGATTCTTCCGTCAAAATCATCTCCGAAATCGATTTTGATTTTTCAGGAACGGCCCCCTTCGACCCCTGGATGCGTCGCATTGCACGCATTGCGGTATCGAAGCTCAGGCTGCCTTCGCCAATGAGGCCCTCGCGACGCATGTCGGCAAGCTCACGCCCTACCGAGGCGATGCGTGCAGCGCTAAATCCCTCCCAGCGGGCGGCCAGGTTGGCCAGTATGGGGGCGGCAATCGCATGAAAGCCCATCGCTTCACCTATCGAGCTGCGCAGGATCGCCTTGCGGGCCTCCAGACACGGCGGAGGCGCTTCGACCTTGAAGTCAAACCGGCCTTCTCGGATCGATGCAGGGTCCAGCGCGGCGATGCTATTGGTCGCCCCAACTAACACAATGTAAGTACTGCGAAGTTTTACAATCTCGGTGAGCATGACGTTGGTGAGGTCCCGATCCATCGGATGTCCTTCGCCGCGCGGCTTTACATAACTATCTAGTTCGTCCACAAAGAAGACTCCCTGACCGAGCCTCACTGCCTGTGCGAACGCAGCCTTGACCTTCGCGGGCGTCTCATTGATCCACTTGCTCGCGACCGAACCGTAGTCAAGTGTGAAAAACGGCACCCCTAGTTCACCTGCAAGCGCCTCGGCGAACATCGTTTTTCCATTGCCTGGCTCTCCGAATAATAGAATGCCATTTCGTGCACGATTCGGGCTCTCGATAATCTCGCGTGCAGCACGCAGCAACCTCGCCTTCGTGTCCGTCATACCGATGATGTTCGAAAAATTGATTGTCGGATTCCTCACAAGATCATCGAAACTATAAGCCGGTTCAGCGGCACGCAGCGGATCAGACGCCGACACCGGCGATGCTGGCTGCGGTGGGTGCACGGGAGAAGCCGCGCCGGGATACACACTCTGAAAGTAGCGGTCGCGCCAACTTTCGGATGCATTCCCCTTACGAGGTGACCTTGCGATTGGATGCGTTCGCCGAAACCAGACGCGCGCCATCAGCGCGAGCGTGAGACAGCCGGCGGCCGCTCCCAGCCAGGGTCGATCCAGCTGGACGAGAAAGTGAAGCGCAATCAGTCCGAGCATAAAGAGCGCTACACATCGAACGAAATGAGATTTCCGGTACAGAAGCCAAAACAGGGTAAAGAGTGCGACGGCAACGCCCAGCATCAGGGAGCGAAATCCGGGGTGCATCAGCCCTCCAGACGCGAACGCGTGCAGGATCGAATGCGCCCAACTGTACAGCGCGGACGCGAGCAGGAATTGCAGTAGAAGTGCGGTTACGGAACGGACGAGGAGTTTCATGATTGCGCCTGCTGAGGGTTGGAATACAAGTTGGACAGAGCGCACACAGTCAACGCCGCCACGCTTGGAGAAACTCTCCACACGCTTCGTGGATGATCCGTCGCACGACCTCCTCCCACTCCTGCCGCATGTGATACGTCGTGAACAGCATCTCGATGGAGAGAATCGTTGCACCGATCTTGATCATCGACATAAGGGTCGAGATCGTGCCGTAAGCGGCCAGTCCAAAAAATACCTGTAACTGGTTAGTTCCCCAAACAGCAGCAAACCATGGAATCAATATCGTAAGGTACGGTCCCGCCAGGCTGACCACACCCAAGGTGTTCACCACCCAGTGAATAATCTGCGGGCTTGCTACGTAGGCGGGGTCAATGAAAATCCAGCGTGGTTGATTGCGATCGCTCGACATAACGTCTCTCCTTGATGAGTGGGCAGAGTGGTTCGTTCAGATGTAACGAACACAGACCCATCGTCACCCACGAAAGCGCCAATGCAAGTCGACGCAATGAGACACGCCGAAGCAGTCCAGAGGGACTCTAAGGAAGAGATGCGCCGAAATGGGAGTTGGCTAGGTAGTGCGACAATCGGAAGAGACGCGGCAAATGATGCAAAGCGGGGGAACTGCGAGGAAGAAAGGCAGAGGGGGGCTGAAAGACGTTTCGCCCGCACCGGTTACAGTGCGGGCGAGCGGATTCGACCGACTACTCGCTACTTCTTGCCGAGCAACCAGCGTGCAAGAACGGCTAGCGGCCGGAGGTAATCAAGTAGCAACGCTACGCATTCCGTCCAGAAAACGCACCAGTAAGTTCGAAAGTTTCCCATGGTAAATATCCTCGCAAAAGTTATCTGATAGATGGTTGTGGCTTCTGCCAAGTGGCTGTTCCACCACACACCGTGTCGCAGTGTTCGAGACAGTCACGTCGCGTCGCGTCCACTGGCGAATGTGCCGGCGGCGAATGCGCAGCCCATAGGCAAACCGCCACGACACTGCAACTGGACGCAGCGGCCGCAAGGCCGAGCAACGCAATCGGAACAGCGCTGTTACCTTGTGGAAAGAAATATCCAGTGAATTTACCCAGTTTTTTCATAAGGACTCCAATTTATTTACATTTCAGATACGGCCGTTACGGTGACTTCTTTTCCGTATTGGTCGCAAACCAGTGTCCCTCCCATCGCGCTAAACGCAAGAGCGTGCGCGTGCTTCCGGGCAGGCGAGAAAAATGCGGAGACGACTGCGGACCACCGCAATGCTCCGACTCAACGCGAAACACCCCGATACCAGGTAGTAGCTGCCGTGTAAAAATGGCTAATCCTTCAGCTGGCTCTATCCTGAAGCCCGATGACATTGCCTGCGCGTTTATGCCATCACGTAGGCAAATTCGATAACGGTAAATGTCGAGTGAGCGGAAATGTCTTGACGGATACTGTGACCTCGTCGCATTCGCCGACACATTGGTTTGCCGCTGCGAATACCTGCTTGCTCGAGTAGGAGTTTGACGCGCTCGAACCGTGCGGGCATCGAGAAGGACCGCTTCGCGAGCGTCAGAGCACGCAGCAGTTTAATTTCCGCGTTTTCGATGAAGTACGTGCGCGTATCGAGATGCGTGGCCGACGCATACAATTGCCACCGCACCGGAATTGCGGGCGCTATATGCCGCGCCCACTCGGCCAGGTGAAAGCGATCGTCACCGGGCGCGGAGCAACTAGCGAACAGAGGTCGCCGGATTCACGCGACACTCAGCTGAAATGCAGTGACACCCATGTATAGCAGGCTACGGTAGCCGGCACCGAGCCGATGGACGAGGCGGGCCACGAAGCGCGCGTCCGTACTACGTATAGCGGGAACGAATACCTCATTGCAACAAGATGGCAACCATGCCCCAGATGCCGTCTCCCAGCGAATCAACAAGCGCTTCGCGGGTATCAAAGGACATGAACCACCCAGCGACGTTGCCGTGTGCATCGCGTGGAAATAGACAGACTGCCCAGTGGTCATCGCCACGCATGATCCCGTCGATTCCGTTACCGCCATTGGGCGCGCTAACCCGGAAGCAACCATCAACTTCGACAAAACCGCCCGATGGCAGCCGGCCGTCGTCCTGAACCGACTGATACTCAAGACGGGTGATCCGCACGGTACCTGAGCCGGGTAAATCAAAGATAACTTCGGATAGGTCTGTGCTCAAGACTGCTCCGCGATATTCTCTGAGCCAGGGTATTGGCGATTGCTTTGGATCTTGGAGAAGAAGATCAGTTCTTGGGCATCGCGCTCTGGGTCAGCGATTTCCGACCAAGGTTGCGCTTGCGGATACCATCCGGCCAACCTCCCGTTACTCGAGCGACGCGATGCCCTCTCGCCCTTCTGCGGTCGCTCTTTAATACACAGCAGCTGGAGAATCTCAGTCCTCTCCGCTGATTCAGCCTTGGTCGCCCCATGTGGATTTTCGGCGTAGATGAACGTTCGACTGGGATGTTGCCGGTCATCAACGTAGTCAATAATCTTGTATGCCGCGTCGAAGCTGGCAGTCCGTAAAACCAGAGATTTCATGATCTTCGCGTCTTCCCTGCGTTGTATGAGATTCGTGGTGTTCATCACGATTTTGCGCCACACGTGGGGCACAAGGCGGCCCAAGAGGGGACCATCATCATCCAGTTTCCCGTTTGTATTGACGAGGCGGCCACGCAACAAAGCGCTAACTGCGCACCTGTCCCTCCTATCAACCGAGACGAGTCCGACGCGCCTGGTGCGCGCAGGACGGCAATGGACGCGGGATACGTAAGCGGCTCGGCCCGACCGTTTCCCGATGCTGACTTTTCCAAAGCATGATGAGCGCGTTTAGATTAACGGAGCCAGTCAGCCATGTCGAACGCAGGGGGCGGAGCCCATCCCCGTCGCACGTACGCGCGAGAATTCAAGCAGCAGGTGATCAGAGAGACGTTGGAGCCCGGCATGTCGGTGTCGATTGTTGCGCGCCGGCACGACATCAACGCGAATGTGGTGTTCGGATGGCGCAAGCAATATCGTGAAGGCAAGCTGGTCGTCCCTGCACTCGACGTTGCGCCGAGCATGCCATGCACGGAACTGCTGAGCGTCGACGTGATCGACTCGGCATTGGTACTTCGGGCGCCGGAGCCGACAGTGATGTCAGAAGCGATGAGCAGCGTACCGATGCCGGCGCCCGTGTGCGAGATCGAGGTGGAGATCGGCAAGCGGCGCGTGAAGATTCGCGGCCTGTCTGCCGAGCGCACTGAAGCATTCCTGCAGGAATGTCTGAAGTGATTGCGCTGCCCGCAGGTACGCGTATCTGGCTAGCGGCCGGCGTGACCGACATGCGATGCGGGTTCCAGGGGCTGGCCGCGAAGGTGCAGACAGCACTCGAAGAGAATCCGCTGGGCGGCCACCTGTTCATCTTCCGCGGGCGTCGCGGTGATCTCGTGAAGCTGCTTTGGGCAACTGATGACGGACTCTGGTTGCTCGCAAAACGATTGGAGCGAGGCCGTTTTATCTGGCCCCAGGCCGATGGCGGAAAGATCCATCTGACGAGCGCACAGCTGTCGATGCTGCTCGAGGGCATCGACTGGCGGCAGCCGCGACGCACCGCCGCGCTGTCGATGTTGTAAACCGCGAAGAAGACTCGTAAACTGCGACGCATGTCCCAACATGCGCCGCTTCCCGCCACCGTCGCTGAGCTCCAGGCTCTGGTGCTCGAGCAGCAAGCATCGCTCGCGAACATGGTGCGGGAGATCGCCGCCCGCGACGACGAGATCGAACGACTGAAGGCACAGATCGACAAGCTCAGGCGAATGTACTTCGGGAGCAAGTCCGAGAAACTGGCCCGGCAGATCGATAAGCTCGAAACGCAGCTGGAAGACCTGACGGCCGGCCAAGGGGCGGCAGAGGCGCGAGGACAACGAGACAAGGCATCGAAGGGACCATCCAATCGAGGGCCCACGCGAGAACCACTGCCGCCGCACTTGCCGCGCGACGAGATCGAACTCACACCTGATTCGGCTTGCCCCATATGCGCGACTGCAATGCAGTGGCTCGGCGAGGATGTCTCTGAACAACTCGCTCGCGTGGCGGCCGCGTTCAAAGTGACCCGCACGATCCGCCACAAGTTGTGTTGCCCTGATTGCGGCCACATCGAACAGCCCGCGATGCCTAGCCTGCCGATCGGGCACAGCATCGCGCATCCGAGCTTGCTGGCCGATATTGCGGTGTCGAAGTTCGCGGATCATCAGCCGCTGTATCGCCAATCGGAGATTGCTGCACGCGACGGAGTGACGCTGGATCGCGGCAGCATGGGCCGCTGGCTCGGGCAGATTGCCCAGCTCTGTGTGCCGCTCGTTGAAGCGATCCAGCGCTACGCACTGGTTCCCGGAAAGGTACACGTTGACGACACGCCGGTCGCGGTGCTCGCGCCAGGCAACGGTAAGACGGTGACCGGCCGCTTCTGGGTCTACGTGCGCGACGATCGTCGCTCGGGTTCGGCTGAGCCTGCTGCGGTGTGGTTCGACTTCTCCTCGGATCGCAAAGGCGTCCACCCTCAAAACCGGCTCGCCGCATTCCACGGCATCGTGCAGGCCGATGCTTACTCGGGGTTCGATCAACTGTACGCAAGCGGCGAGATCCACGAAGCGGCATGCTGGGATCATGCGAGGAGGTACATCTACGATGTTCACGCGCGCACGCCGACTGCGGATACCCAGCAGTTGCTAGAGATGATCGGCGAGCTCTACAGCATAGAAGCCGACATCCGCGGCAAGGCACCAGACGAGCGTCTGCGCGTGAGGCGGGAGAAAAGCAAGCCGTTGCTCGTGAAGTTCGAAACGACGATCAGCGCAAAACTCACGACGCTATCGACGAAGTCGGCGCTCGCCAAGGCGATCAACTACTCGCTGAACCACTGGGCAGCCCTCACGTTCTACTGTGAAGACGGTCGGGCCGAGATAAGCAATGTGCTTGCCGAAAACGCCTTGCGCTGTGTCGCGCTCGGACGAAAAAATTATCTGTTCGTCGGCTCCGACAGCGGGGGCGAGCGGGCCGCCGCGATGTATAGCTTGATCGGGTCGTGCAAGCTCAACGGAATCAACCCGCGTGCCTACCTGGAATACATCCTGATCCACATCGCTGATCACAAGATCTCTCGCATCGACGAATTGCTGCCTTGGAATGTGGCTGACAAACTGAAACCCCTCACCCCGCACACATTCTCAACCGGGTAGATCTGGATAGATTTGGATGGATCGTGCCCACGATCGCCGATCGTGGACACGATCTACCTTTATCTACACGGACTCCGACACGCCATCACCATCATGCCTCACTCGCGCGCGCGTGAGGACACGGCCCAGCCGAGCCGCTTACCGGGATACGCGCTAGGTAGAACGAGCTCCACAACGTCACCGCTCGCGTGTAACGTCGCAACAACCAGCGCTGCGAACTCATGGTTTCACTTTTCGGGCGCACGGATATACCCCAGCAGGTCTGCATAGACAGTTCATGAAAAATTGGATTGGAGTAGTGGTAGTTGCGGTAATTGCCTCGTCCGGAGACGTCCGGCGAATTATCGCAAGACCAGTCTGCCGCAGATCCCGACGAATGCAACTGCCCCCGGCAACGTGACGATCACGGTCGACGTGAAGTGCACGCTCGAAAAAACCTCATTCCGGCCCGAACCGTATGAGATCGTGGCTCGGCGGCCGTGCGATGTGGCGTCGCGTTATGCCGAACCAGCGGATGCAGCGAAACTGCTCGGCTGGCATCGACCTCAGGCAGTAAGCGTGTGACCGGTGGGACGTCTGACTGCGAGGCGGGTGCATGTTATGTTTATGCCCGTCTTCAATCTGGGGACTATTCGCGGTGGCGATCGACAAAAGGCATGCGATGGAACCTGGAGGGCCGGCGCCCGAGGCGTATCGGCGTGGCAACAGGATTCGTCCTGCGTTTCGCTATACGAAATGGAAGAATCCGTAAGCGAAAAAGTCGCGTGCCTTGCCTCGACGCTTCCGAGGACGTGTGTGGGGTTACAGCCAGGTGAACTGGTCGGGCGGAGACGCCAGGCACCGCCGGGGCGGGCGTAAGAACTCAGCCTAGCTCGAAGGAGGTGACGCCAAACACATGCTTGGCCGTGAGCGCGGGAGATTCCTTGGTGTACATCCTGGCGGTTTCGAAGACGCTTGTCATATCGCGCCGCTCAACCAGAGCAACCGCGGCCGGATTGGACTCCGGGACGTCGAGCGTGAGCAACTGGCCCGGGACATGGGCGGCTAACGCTCCGAGCAACTCCTCGGCGATCTGATCGTTGTCCGCGAAAAGAGGACCGATCTTGTAGCCAGCCAAGCATGCTCGCAGCACACCGTAGCCGGTGATGCGCGCAACCTGGACCACCGCCAGTGCGACGGAGTCCGCCTGGCTAAGCCACTCCCCCAGGAATCGTGGACGACGGGCGGGGAAGAAGCGCTGGTCGTAATCGACCAGTTGATCGAATGGCAGCTCCGAGACGCTTGAAACGCGTGCGCTGACCACCCCTTCCACGACGCCCTGAAAACGGATGTTGCGATAGGCAAGCTGAAAACCCGACTTCCTGTAGTTCGCCTGTTGGGCGACGACACCGTCGAGGCCCACGTTGCGATTTCCCAAGTAGGCCATGCCGTGTTGCCAGATGCGCATGCCAAAGCCCATGCCGCGGAACTGGGGTTTGACGAGGTAGAGGCCGATGAAGCCGAATCGATCGTCATAGGCGACAGCCGAGATGCATCCTATGGGCTCGCCTTGCAGCGCGCCGATAAAAAAGCCATTGGGATCTGCCGCGCGAAAACAACGCGCATCGTGCTTGCCGGGATTCCACCCCTCCGATGCAGCCCATTCGAGCGACAGTTCGACCTCGCTGGGCGTCATGGTCCGGATGAGGAAATCGTGAGCTGCGGTATAAGTTTGGCCCATCCAGTTCTCCCAAGGCCACCGCCATCGGCGTTCTGTTCAGCCTGGCGCACCCGCATCCGGCTTCCCGCTCTCACTTCCGCCAAAGATCAGGATACCCGTGAGGAGAATAAACAGATTCCCTTCCGTGAAATTGAGCAGCAACGAGTTCGCAAAACACCCTAGCACGAAGGCGAGCAGATAGCCGCCGACAACCATCCCCGCCAGTTTGTCGAGCCGCCTGCATGCCCGTGCAATCTCGACCAGAAACCAGACAAACAGCGCGATTCCAAGCAGCCCGAGCTGCACGCCCATCAGAAAGAACTCGTTGTGTGGATTGCCGGCCATTGCCGCGCGCCCACCCGTGCTGTTCTTCGCAAGCTTTTCGAATTCGGTTCGAACGCTGCCCACGCCATAGCCGAAAATCGGTCGTTGCCGGATCAACTCCAGACTGCGTTGATAGAATTCGAGCCGAACCCCCATCGACGTATTCTGGTTATAGACCTCAAACTCCTTAACCTCTTGTCCGGTCTCGGCAAGCCGTGAGTGCTTCGCTGTGAAAGACCAACCCACGACGCACAGGCACACCACAACGCTCGCAACTGTCGTGATCCAGCGCGTGCGCGTGTCTTTGTCCCGTGACTTCATGAGCTGAACTGCGACGAGGACCGCCATGTAGGCGATCGCCACGACCTGCCCAGTGCGTCCCTGAAGCACGAACAGGACGTTCACCATCGCGAGCACAGCGACCAGATAAAGCAGCCACCGCCCGATGCCTTTGCGCACCGCCGTGGCGAGCGCCATTGCCAGATAGCCCAGAAACGCCATCATCAGACCGGCGGAAATGTGATCCTTGAAGACCCACGGTTTGGTCATCGGGTCGCTGCCGTGCATGGGCCCAACCGACGTCCAGCCAAGGAAGTTCGTATACGTGAGCACCATGGCCAACGTCAGCGTGGAGAACAACCCCCATATCGCCGCGGACTGCCACTTCGCCCGGTCGCTGCCGTAGAACACCACGAAAAGCACCGGCAACATCAGCAGCTTTCGGTACTTCAACAGGAAGCCGAGGGCCTCGTCATGGCTCGCCGAACTGTAGGTCATGCTCAGGGCGAGCACGACAAACAGAACGAGCGCGGCCACATTCACCGGCGAAGCGGCGATCTTTTTGCATGCCCTCCACGCCTCGGGGGACAGCAACGCGAACAGCAACACCAGCCCGGATCCGAGATTCACCCCTGCCGTGGAGATTGGGACCGCGCATAAGGTGACAAGCGCGAACGCTCTCGCGAGGAACAGCGCATATGACTCGGATGTGGACCGCCAGCCTTGGCCCAGATTCGTGGAGTACCTATGCTTTAGCGCGTCACCATTGACCGCCGGCGCAGCGCTGGCGCTCAGTTGCGAAACTTCACTGGTGATATGCGGTGCGACCATCATGAAACCTTTTCACTATTTGAACTTCAGGATTCGGAAGTCTTCGCTTCCAGACGTTCCATCACCAACGCCCCTTTGCTCTGATTCCGGTAAGGCCGGCTTGCGCTACTTTCCTGCCCGGTGAAGAAGTTGGCACGCAGGTCCAGCGCTGCTCTCGAATACATTGACTCGACGGTTTCCCGGGCACGCTGTCCCACCGACGCACGCAGCGCAGGATCGGCCAGCAACCTGCCCACAATCTGGCGCGCCTGCTCAGTGGTGTCGAAGATAAAGCCGTTCTCGCCATGACGGATCCAATCGGCATAGCCGCCGCGCCGGTGGCACACCACCGGCAACGCGCAGGCCATCGCTTCGAACACTACCCGGCCAAACGTTTCGACGTGCGACCCGGTCCGGTAATAGAACACATCGAGCGAGCGCATAAAATCGGCCGGCGGCGTCGCGCCTTCCGCAAGGAGTTCGATGTTTGACTTGTTTCCCAGCTTGCCGGCAAGGCAGGTGGCGCCCTGAAGCCTAACATCTGCTCCCTGCGCTGACCATTCCCGATACAGCGCCAGGTCATCGTCATCATGTTTGTCGTCAGTATCGCGGCTCAAGCGGCCGACGATGGGTCGGCTGCGCGTCACGGGCGCGCCCGGTTTAAACAGCGCCGTATCGATAGGCGACGGATGCACCACGCCATCCACACCAACCTGACGTTGCTGGAAATCGGAGATGAAAACGTACTCGGTCTCTGGCCAACGCAGCAGGCGCGGATGCGTTGAAGTCAACGTCAGTATCTTCGGGTGAAACGTGTTGAACACATAGATCAGCCGTTGCGGAACCGGCCCGAGATAAGGCCATATTCTGTTGCGCCAGTGCGAGCCGACGAAGACGTAGGTGCCTCCGTTCGGGCGATTCTGCGGGGCGAGGCCGAGTGGTTTTATTCCGAACTGGTCGATGAGTTCCGGTGAACTCCGGGATGACGAGGACCATAGTTTTACCTCGCCCTTTGTCTTCAGCAGTCGGGCAAGATTGAGTGTTTCCTGCTCGCTTCCGCCATACGGATTCTGGAATCCGTTCACGAGATGAATGACTGGATTCGACTTACTTATAGATGTATTCGTCATGTAGCGGAATGCGGCGGATATCGACAACGCCGTTGAAAAATGTGCAATGTTCTATTTGAGTGTTATTGAATCTTGTCTGGCATCTTCGATACTGCGCAAAGCCCTCGTTTTGCGCTAATGCCAGTCTTCGTTAACGGCACGAAAGAAGAAATAATTAGATAACAATCGGAAATAATTGTAACATTCTGAAGACTTTCGATAAGCGGTATCGAAAGTGCAGCATGTTTGCTGCATATCAATGCAGACGTCTATCCAATGTTGGACGCAGCGTCGTTGAGTTGTTCGAGGCTCATGCGACGCGTTTCCGGCGAGTCACACGGAGATCAGCAGCCTCGGTGCCGCAATAGAAGAAGAACCACAGGCCCCCGCCTAACTGCCCCGCTGCAGATCAATAACAGTCGAACACCACTTCAATTTCCTCATCCGTTACCCCCCATACACTGCCCGTATGCAGGGCGACCACATGCATCTCCATGTTCTGGGCTTTGCAGTAGGCGGCGGCATGCTTTATCCCAACGGTTCGCACATGGTTCCAGGAGGTCAGGCTCCAGCGTGCCCGGCTCGTCAGAGCCAGATGGCCATCCTGCCGCGAGTCGACGTTCGACACGGCGGTACAGGCGGAAAGGACGCCTATGCCCGCCAGGCACGCACTTCGTCTCGTTGCTGCACGCCATAGTGAGGCGCGAAGCGTCACGAACGCGAGTCCTGGCAACCGGAGATTGATCAAAAGACTAGGCATGTGCGCTGTCGGTCACTGGGGGTGTTACGGCAAGGCGATTATATCGGCAGAATAGGCTGGGCATTGTGTCACCTGAACATTCCGAGCACGGGCATTTTCCCATGCATAGTGGCGCCAGAGGTTAGAATCCCGCCCAGATGACGTTGACTTTACATTGAGCCCGTTGCCCCTCCTGCTGTGATATCGCCGACTATCGTGAAGCTATCCAAGAGCAACGCCCTGGCACTACTGGCAATATCGCAGTTCGAAGCAGGTCGCAGCGAGCGCCCTGAAGCCGGGCGGTGCACCCGTCTGTCGGTCAAGCTGAACGGATTCGACTGGGGTGTTCAATAGCGTGCGCCAGCAACTGATTCGATTCGTAATCGCCGGCGTCGTAGGTTTTGTGGTGGACGCCGGCATCCTCTACCTGGGGCTCGCAGTAGGCCTCGGCTACTTCGCCGGTCGCGCGGTTTCGTTCCTCTGCGCTGTCTGGGCCACCTGGCAAATCAACCGCCGTTACACCTTTAGCTCAAACCCCAGTGGATCGGCCTGGGTTGAGTGGTGGCGATATCTTGTAGCAATGTCGGTGGGAGGAGTCGTCAACTATTGCGCGTACAGCGCGACGGTTCTTACGCTGAAAGGGCTCCCGTTCCTGCCCATCGTCGCGGTCGCCGTCGGGTCGTTGGCAGGTATGGTCGTCAACTTTGCCACGGCTAAGATGTGGGTTTTTAAACAACGCTGATTCTCCCAATGGTGACCGGTGGCCACCGTCGGGAGGGTGCTTGGGGTTTCGACCAGCGCTTATTACGCGTGGCGGCATCTACGGCGTGCCACGTATTCACGCCTTGGGTGGCACCGTAGCGCGCTTAGCCAGTCAGCGGCGATTTTTCCGCATGACCGCTGTTCCGGCCAGGTCAGGTAGCGGCATTATTGCTTCAGGCTTATCGGCAAAAAATTCGTCCACGGCTTTCTCCGCCCCGTCCCAACAGAGGCTCGAGTAGTCATGCATGAGAATAAACCCGCCCGGTGACATGCGCGGATAGAAATACTCCAGGGCACTGAGCATAGGTGCATAAAGATCACAGTCGATATGCACGAGGGCAAAGCGTGCATCGCTCGGGAGCTGCGAAGCGGTGTCTGGGAAATACCCTTTCACGAATACGACACGGTCGTCTCCGATGCGTGCCCGGACTGCTTCGACGCTGGTATCCGTGAAGACTCCTGCGAGGTGCTTTTCGTCTCGGCCCAAATCGACTTCGGGCAGTCCTTCAAAAGTGTCTAGCAGATACAGAGTGCGGTCGAAGCGACGCGCGAAGGCAGCAAGTAACTCGGCTGTATTGCCCTGCCACACTCCGAGTTCCGCAAAGTCGCCCTCAATCCCGTCTTTTGATATCTGGTCAGCGATCAGGCAGAACGAATAGAATCGCGCCATATCGTTGTTGTGCGAAACAAGGCCCCGGGCAAATTTCTCGGCATCTTCCTCGGGGCTTACGGCACCACCGAGCGTCCGATACTTGGAATAGTTCTTATCGTATCGCTCGGGGTGAGAGAAGCCACGCAACTCGCGCCAAGTTGGTGCCGTCTCAGACTGCTGTTCTTCGCGATGAAGAAGCCGCTTCATCGTCTCCGCAATAGACATTTGTCGCTCCGCTAAACGTGAGGCGATAGTATAAAGGACGCTCATTGAAATCCGGCATCCGGTTGTCGTCGCGCGTTCCTGTACCTACATCCCACGCTCAGAAATGACCTGCCCTGCACCTGTCCACTACTGTGGAACAGGACTTGCGGTTCGGCCTTCACGCGAAGTGACACTTCCAGGCACGTGCCTGGTTCGCCGATATGACGTCCTGCAAGCGCTACGTGCCGCGGCGTTCGTACGGTGAACCGTAGAACTGCTAGTATGTCCTACGCGTGCTTACACGATGTTTTCCTCCATTTTGTAATATCGAACGGAAGGGGGTATCACAGTGGCAGAGATTGTGGCGGCGAAAGATTTGTGGGTCGATAAGTTAATTAATAGGGCACCACAAAAGTACACCGAAAACATCGCGAAGTATCTGGCGCGCGGGGGGATTCTTGATCCCGAAAGCGACATACAAAAGTTTGCGCATAATGATCAGACGCGTTTTTTTGCGTTTTGCTTGATTGTGGACCAGATCGCCAAAGACAGTGTGCAGGGCGATTTCGCAGAGTTGGGAGTATTCAAGGGCAACTCCGCTGAGTTTCTTGCGTCGGTTGCTCGTCGACTTGGTCGAACAACCTACCTGCTCGATACCTTTGAGGGCTTCGATGGGAGGGATCTCTCCGATAACGAATCCCGGCTGCAAGGGGCATTTGCTGATACGAGTCTGGAAGCGGTTCGTGCCAAGGTTGGCGATGAACAAACAGTCTTCATCAAGGGACGCTTTCCGGAAACTTCGTCTCACATTCCGGAGGATGCCTCGTTTGCACTCGTCCACATCGACTGCGATCTGGGTGAACCGATGATGGCCGGCTTACGGTATTTCTATCCCCGCACCAAACCCGGGGGTTTCATCGTTATGCATGACTACAACAGTCTGTATTGGGACGGCGCGGAGCAGGCTATCGACAGTTTCTTTTCCGATAAGCCTGAGAGCATCATTCCTCTGCCGGATCTTTGTGGTTCCGTCGCCATCCGCAAGTCCAAATAGCGCGGTTGGCTTTGAAAGGCGGCATCAGCTTCAGCCGTCGAGCTAACCACATAGAAGATATACGTGCCAGGGCCAGTGCTACTGCACATTGTCAACTTGTTGGCCGACGAGTGTCCGAAGACGCAACATATAAGGATAACTAATTAACTCGGCAATGTACTCCCACGGTGCGGTCCCCGCTACGCTTTCGCCCACCTCGAGGGCCTAGTTGCACAGTTCCCATTTTGCTTTGCGTCGGTGGTGCAGCAATGCATGAAGAGAACGGCCACCTGAGGATTCCGCCGCGCCCGGCTGATCAATCATCGAGTGGCAAGCGGACGCTCAGCGCTTACTAAATTATGCGCGCGGATAGGAGATGCTGGTGCCCGAGATCAATGATGCTGCGAAGGCAACGCCTTTACGGCATGTTCGTGACTAAATCAGAACTCGGGGTCCTCAAGCACACAAGAGCGACGGAGCAAGCCCGGTTCGTCGGGGTGCCGATCGTTCACCCTCAGCAGGGACGTTACCGCTACAATGCGCATTCAATGACTTGGGAGGCACGCCTGTGCCGACGCAGCAGACATCTAACTTCCCCCTGGTAAATATTGCTGGCATTGATGTCGCAGTGAGTACCGACGTGTCAAAACTTGCATCGCTGTTTCTACAGGGGACAACGTTCACAGAAGCCGTTGGGCATATGGCAGGTGTTGCTTCTGCAGTCCTGTTGGCCTTCTACGCCCATACAAAGCTAACATTTCGGTGAAAACATGGGGAATCTTGCATCGCTATACCGTTTTCGTTTTAAAGAGGCCGACCTCCCCGGCAAGATGCGCGTCTGGCAGGTGTTGTGCAAAGACTTCTTTCAACAGTTTGTCGATCCCGATTCGACGGTCCTTGATGTGGCTTGCGGTTACGGCGAGTTTATAAACAACATCCAGGCGAGGCAAAAACACGCGATAGACCTGAATCCTGATACCGAGCAGTTCCTCGGGAAAGAGGTCTCGTTTCATCAAACGAGAGCCGACGAAATGCGCGGCATTGCGGACGAAAGTATCGACATGGCCTTCACGTCGAATTTCCTCGAGCACCTGGAATCGAAGGACTCCTGTGACAGCGTGCTGACTGAAGTGCTGCGCGTCCTTCGTCCCGGAGGCAAGTTCATCGTCATGGGGCCAAACATACGTTACCTGGCTGGGGAGTACTGGGACTTTTACGACCACCATCTGCCGCTTTCACACTTGTCGCTGGAGGAAGGGCTTTCCATAAACGGATTTCGAGTCATTCGCAATATCGACAAATTCCTTCCGTACACGACTCGATCTGCTCTACCGCAACATCCGTTACTCGTGAGCGCATATTTGAAATTTCCGCTCGCATGGAGAATTCTAGGACGACAGTTCCTCCTGGTCGCCGAGAAGCCGGCCTGACTCCTCAGGACTGGGTCACCATGCTGTTGCAAACTGACAGTCGGGGCTGGCTTGCACGCATCAGGAAAACTTACGCGAGCAAGAGTAGCACCCCTTTTCACCGCTTTCGCGTACGGCATTGTGAATGCGTGGTCCGCGAAATAGCGAGTGGAAACTACGCATAACGCCCTGACAAATATTGCAGATATTGCGGCAAGGCGAATGTATCGGTCGGAATCGGCGGGCGTTTGCCACTTCGACATTCGGACGCCTCTTCGCCTCATGAAGGTTGAGAACTGCCACCTCCACATCGGTAGCCTACTAAAGACTGGCCGAACGACGCAACCAGGTCTGTGGCGCATGCGTTTTGTAACAGTTAGTAAAGGAACGGGCCCTAAAACCGCGCTTGGAAAATACTACAGAAAGGTTAGACTGCGCGTAATGTGAATGTAGGGTCGCTCGTGAATACGATGCTGAACGCTCTTCAACGCTGTTCTCGGTATTCACCGCCCATTATGAGCAACTTCTTTGTTGATGACCCGAGGCCCAAACCGATCTTATGCGTCGTTGTTATTTGCACATTGGAACCCACAAGACGGGTACCTCGACAATCCAGCGCGTGCTGGCGGTTCAGCCGCAACGACTAGCCGAAGCAGGCTTCTTCTTCCCTCGCACCGGTCAGCTAGAACCTGACTCCGGCCAGCACGGCCTGGCCGCTCAGACGAATTCACCCGGCCATGCCGCACTGATCGACTCGTTGATTGACGAGATCACGGCGTCGCGGCAGCAGGTCATCCTGTCGAGCGAGGAGTTTTCACACATGCTGTGGAACAATCCGCTCGGCTTTCAGCATCTAGTCGACCGCCTGACCGACATCGGGCAAAAAGTGGTCGTGGTGCTCTATCTGCGCCGCCAAACCGACTATCTCGAGAGCAATTATCTGGAACGGTTAAAAAGCCGCTTCTGCCTTGACTTCTTGACTTATGCACACACGCGCCTGCGACATGACCTTGCCGAATTCCCTCTGGATTACGCGCAGCTGATCAGCAGGCTCGATGGCATTCACGGAATCGACTTAGTGGTACGTGCGTACGACGCGGTCCGTGAATCCAGCGTAGTGGATGATTTTCTCAAGGTAATCGGTTGGCCCGCCAGCGTCCCTCTCGCGGAAGAGCGTGTCAATACGGCGCTCGCCCTGGTCGAATCGCTGAAGAATTTCTGTCGCGCTCAGCAGCAACGGACGCTAAGCGAATCGGAAGAGCGAGTGATCGAACTAATCGCTTCCGGCTTGCCGTCACGCACTCGCATGGATAGCGCGACGCGACGCATCATTGTCCAGCACTATGCGCGATCCAACCGCGAGGTAGCGACGCGCTTCGATCTTTCGGCGCTGCTGGAAGAGCCACTGCCCGAGCGTACCTTTGGCGAATGGCGAGGGCTACGCGGCGAACCGCCGCCGGATCACGGCACCGTGCCCCGCGCGACACTGGACCACCTGTTTTCCCCAGACTTCGTCGCCATTTTGCGTCCGCTAGCAGAACGATTTGGAGCGACTGACACCGCGCTTGCCACAGCGCAAGCGCTTGCGATAGAACGCTACGCTGAGATAGAAGCCTTGCGCGCCCAATTTGGAGCGACCGACACCGCGCTTGCCCAAGCGCAAGCACTCGCGATAGAGCGCTACGGTGAGATAGAAGCCTTGCGCGCCCAACTGGGTCGTGCCGAGAGTGCGCTTGGCTCCCGGCACGG
This sequence comes from Paraburkholderia sp. EB58, assembly GCF_050436665.1. Classification (NCBI taxonomy): domain Bacteria; kingdom Pseudomonadati; phylum Pseudomonadota; class Betaproteobacteria; order Burkholderiales; family Burkholderiaceae; genus Paraburkholderia; species Paraburkholderia sp. EB58. The sequence continues at coordinate 32,957 of NZ_JBNDMQ010000049.1, forward strand.
AATCATGAAAGCGCTAGGGACGCGGTTCCGATCGCTTCTTCGACGCGGGATCTAGACTGCGCGGAGGGGCAAGGCTCTGTGAGGAAGCGGACCCGATTGCTTCCCATGCCCATGAGAGTTGATCGGCAGCGTCTCCAGACCCTCCCTCAAGTGGGGCTCCTCTTCGAGCCGAAACACCGACACCGCCTCCCTCAATACCGAGGCCTGTTCTTCAAGCGACTTCGCCGCCGCGGCGGCCTCTTCCACCAGCGCCGCGTTGTGCTGCGTGACCTCGTCGATCTGGGTAATCGCCTTGTTGACCTGGGCAATGCCCTCGCTCTGCTCGCGCGCCGCCGCTTCGATTTCGCCCATGATGCCGGTCACACGCTCGACCGACTGCATCGCTTCGCGCATCGTCTTGCCCGCTTCGGCCACGAGCGACGCGCCCTGCTCGACCTTGGCCGCCGATTCGCCGATCAGTTCCTTGATTTCCTTCGCCGCCGTGCCGGAGCGCTGCGCAAGACTGCGCACTTCCGAGGCCACCACAGCGAAGCCACGCCCCTGCTCGCCCGCGCGGGCCGCTTCGACCGCGGCGTTCAAAGCGAGGATGTTGGTCTGGAACGCGATCCCTTCGATCATGCCGATGATCTCCGCGACCTTGCGCGACGAAGTCGTGATGCCCTCCATCGTTTCGGTCACCCGGCCCACGACGCTGCCACCGCGCGTCACGGTCTCCAGCGCACCATGAGCGAGCCGGTTGGCCTGCTCCGCGTTGTCGGCGTTCTGCTTCACCGTCGCCGACAGTTCTTCCATGCTGGCCGCGGTCTCCTCGAGCGCCGCCGCTTGTTGCTCCGTACGTCGCGACAGATCGGCGTTGCCCGAGGCGATCTCATTCGCGCCCTGCGTAATCGCGCCGGTGCTGCCGCGCACCTTCGATACCGTGTCGATCAACCCATCGCGCATCTGCGTCAGCGCGCCGAGCAGCTGGCCCATCTCATTGCGCGAGCGCACTTTGACAGCGATCGTTAAATCACCCGCCGCAATACGCTGGAAATGACGAATGGTCTGGTTTACTGGCCGGATCACGGCCGCCGAGAGGCCAACGCGCGCCATCACGCCAATCACGATCGAGATCGCGCCGATCGCCGCAAACAGCAGTGTGGCGATGCGAAAACGCGACGCGGCCGTTTCGGCCTGAACCTTTTGGTTATCGGTTTCCAGTTGCTCGAGCGCGTCGATCGCTTTTGCATAACTGGCGTAGAAACTGTTGGCGGTCTCGCCCTGGATGTTGCGGAAAGTATTGAAGTCGTTATCGCCGAGCGCCTTGAATTCCGGTTCGATCGCCTGATCGACCAACGCCGAGCGTGCATTCTCCACAGCGTGGGCGAGCCGCTGCTCGTCGTCGTTGCTGAAAGGCCCCGCCGCGTAGGCGTGGAAATCGTCGTTCGATTCGACCAGCACCTTGTGCGCCGCCGGCAGCAGATCGTCGGTTTGCTTGCCGACGCTGAATAAGGTTTCGTAGCTGCCCAGCGCCAGGCGCGCCTGCAGCAGCTTCGCGGAACTCGCGTTCAGGCGCGTCAACGCGACCGAATTGCGCTGCACATCCTGCAGACCATTGCTGGCAAGCTTGAGTGCGCCATATCCGACCCCGATCACAGTCAGCAAGAACGCGACAAACAAGCAGATAACCAGCGTCAACCCGCCCCGAATGGTGATGTTTTTTAGCATTAGTTCTCCGTTACGTCCTGGTCGAGCGGCGCACGACCAAAATCTCCCCGTTCGCACCTCGCCGCATCCGGGTTAACGGTCGTTTGGAACCCGCGCTAGATAGGGGGAATCCATGACAGGCAAGGGTTTGGGGGTGTTACAGAGTCACTATTTGGGAGCGGGGACGGCTAATGTTGCGTCACTTTCCACAGCATGGAAAAGGTCGCTGCCCCGAGGGTCACATAACCAGTTGACATACAGTTATCCGATCTCGGATCGCACAAGAGGGTCAACTTTTGCTTGCCGCTGAAATCGAGGTTGACGGGCGGGTCAATCTGGCCGCGCTGCCGCGCCGGCACACTGTAGACGAAAGGATAGCTTTGCTTAGGAGTTTTCGTGTGATCGCCCAGAATGACTAACGTGCCGGTAGCCTTAGGAGCGGGATCGAAATGTAGTTCAGCCGTGTCGGCCATTTGCGTGACGCCGGTCATCACGACGGGATGCGAATAGCCATCGGCCATGGCACTGCCGGCAATAGAAAACAGAATGAAAGCAATGGTGAACTTGCCAAACATGGGGGACGCTCGGTGAAACGACGAACTGGAAGTATGACGGAATGGCGAATTCTTTTCAGTGGCGCGGCGGGTGCCTTGCTGAGTCTACCGGTGATGCGCGAACAAGCTGACCGCTAATTGAACTGTAGTCCGTCCCGGCCGGCTTTACGAGGCCCGTGCGTTTCGTTTGTATAATTCGGCGTCTTCGCTCAGGCTCACCTTCATGCTTAGTTTCGCGCTCGGGTTTCTCGTCTCACTGCTGATCACATTGTTGATCGTGCGCTACGCGCATCTGCATGAAAAATTCTCCACCGATACCGATCTGGTCGGCGTGCAGAAATTCCACGCGCAACCGGTGCCGCGGATTGGCGGAACGGGCATTCTAATCGGACTGGTGGTGTCGGCCCTGCAGTTGCATCACACCTATCCTGCCGTGTCCGGAGGGATTCTGGGCCTCGTGGCGTGCGGCCTGCCGGCCTTCGGTTCGGGACTGGTCGAAGACCTGACCAAGCGGGTCTCACCGCTCGCGCGGCTCATCTGCACGATGGCGGCCGCCGCCCTCGCCTATTTCCTGTTGAATATTGCCGTCACGCGCATTAGCGTGCCGCCGCTCGATTTTCTGCTTTCCTATGCGGTCATTTCCTGCGCGGTCACGGTGCTAGCCGTTGCGGCGCTAGCGAACGCCGTCAACATCATCGACGGCTTCAACGGGCTTGCGTCGATGGTCGCGTTCATGATGTTCGCGTCGCTGGCGTATGTGGCCTTCGAGGTGTCGGATCCGATCGTGCTGTCCGCGTCGCTCATCATGATGGGCGCTGTGATGGGCTTTTTCATCTGGAATTTCCCGGCCGGCCTGATCTTTCTCGGCGACGGCGGCGCGTACTTCATCGGTTTCATGCTCGCGGAACTGTCCATCATGCTGGTGATGCGCAACCGCGACGTGTCGGCGTGGTATCCGGTGCTGCTGTTCATGTACCCGATCTTCGAGACGTGTTTCTCGATCTACCGGAAGAAGTTTATTCGCGGGATGTCGCCGGGAATTCCGGACGGCGTGCACCTGCATATGCTGGTCTACAAGCGCTTGATGCGCTGGGCCGTGGGCGCGCGCACGGCGCGCGAACTGACGCGGCGCAATTCGCTGACCTCACCGTATCTGTGGCTGCTGTGTCTGGTGGCCGTGGTCCCTGCGACATTGTTCTGGAGGCACACGCTGCATCTGTTCTGCTTCGTGATGGTGTTTGCCGCGACCTATGTGTGGCTGTATGTGAGTATCGTGCGGTTTAAGTCGCCGAGGTGGCTGGTGGTGAGGAAGAAGCGGCGGACATAGAAAAAGGCGCATAAGCGCCTTTTTTCTTGTCCTGCCGTGTTGCAGCGAAGGGTTTGCTACCTGCCTGGCCTGAGCACCGCAGCGCCCCGAAGTATCACTACGACACGCGAACGTTGGTCACCGAAGGCACGCTCTGCAGCGGCGGCGCGAGCGTCGGCTGATATTCAGGCACCCAGCGACGCAGGTCGCGCCGCACGTCCTGATCGGGCAACACGCGGTGCTGCATCAGCCAAGGCAGCAACTCGTCCAGCAGGTTATCCGGCACACCACGCGCCTGAGCGATCCGCAGTTTCGGATGCGGCGTACGCGACGTGGTTTCGTCGTCGGCGAGCAACTCCTCGTACAGCTTCTCACCTGGCCGCAGCCCGGTGAACACGATCCTGATGTGCTCCTCGCTGAACCCATACAAACGGATCAGATCGCGCGCCAGATCGACAATCTTCACCGGCTCGCCCATATCGAGAATGAAGATCTCGCCGCCACGTCCCATGCTAGACGCCTGCAAAACCAGTTGCGAGGCCTCGGGAATCGTCATGAAGAAGCGCGTAATCTCCGGATGCGTGACCGTGACCGGGCCGCCCTTGGCGATCTGCTGCTGGAACTTCGGAATCACGCTGCCCGCGCTGCCCAGCACATTGCCAAAGCGCACCGTTTCGAACTGGGTGCGCGTGCTGGTTTGCTGCAAGGCCTGGCACGCCATTTCCGCGAGGCGCTTGCTCGCACCCATCACATTGGTCGGGTTGACGGCCTTGTCCGTCGAAATCAGGACGAAGTGCCTCACCTCGTGGCGGATCGCTGCTCGTGCGACGCGGTAGGTCCCCAGCACGTTGTTGCGGACCGCCTGCCATGCGTTCTGCTCTTCCATTAGCGGCACATGCTTGTAGGCCGCTGCGTGAAACACGATGTGCGGCGCATAGCGCGACAACACCTCGTCGAGCAGCAGCGAATCCTTGGCGTCACCGATCACCGGGACCACCGGCAAGCCCGGGAAGCGGTCGTGCAGCTCTTCCGTGAGCTTGTACATCGCATACTCGGACAGATCGAACGCGACCAGCTGGGCGGGCTCAAAGCGCAGGATCTGACGGCACAGTTCCGAACCGATCGAACCGCCCGCTCCCGTCACCATCACCACGCGATTGCGCAGCAGGGCTTCGACGTGCGGCGTATCGATCTTGACTGGATCGCGCCCCAACAGGTCTTCGAGGTCGATATGCCGGACCTGCGAGAGGAACGCCTGCCCTTGCGTCAGCGCGGTCAAGGCTGGCAACACCATGGCGCGAACCCCCGCGCGCACGCACAGCGTCGCCACACGGCGCTGCGCTTCCACGGAAGCTGAGGGAATCGCGATGATCGCGTATTCGGTCTTGAGCGACTCCGCCAGTTGCGGCAGCTCGCTGATCGAGCCAAGCACCTTGTAGCCGTAGATTTCGCGGCCGTGTTTGGCCACATCGTCATCCAGCAGGCCAACCAGACGCCACTCGCTCGAACGCGACAGTTCGCGGGCGAGGCTCGCGCCTGCGGAACCCGCGCCGAGCACAACGACAGGCTTGCCCTGGCCGACGAGGCCGCCATAGAGATAGAACTCTTTGGTCGCGCGGTAGAGGGCCCGGGTGCCGCCCATGACGAGGAACAAAAGCAGCGGCGAGACCACCAGTACGGAACGCGGCACGATCGGTACGGGTTGCACCATCACCGAGACCACCATCGTGACCAGCGCGCCGGCGACCACGGCCTTTGAAATACGCATCAGGTCCGGGAGGCTCGCGAATACCCACATGCCTCGGTAGAGACCGAAAATGCGAAACATCACGCCGTAAACGGGAAGTACCCAGATCAACGAATGCAACGCGCCGTTCCAGAAATCAACCGGGACGGCACCGTTGAAGCGAATGACGTAAGCGGTGATCCAAGCCGATCCGACCGCAAACAGGTCGAACAGGAATGCGCTGAGAGATAGCCACGAGGCCTTATGTCTTAGCATCGGCTTTATACCCCAGATGATTGTTCAGACAGTGTTGATTGAAAACGACGCCAACGTAGATCCACCGCCACACCCATCAGGCATAGCACGACAATCCACACGGCGACTACGCACCATTGAACAGCCGGAGATCGGCCAAGCATGAATAAAGCAATCGTTATGCCTGCCACCATGACTGCATACCATGCAGCGGCGGTTCGAGCATGGCCCATACCTGAACGCACCATACGCTGATAGTAGTGCTCCCGGTGTGGGCGCCAAAATTTTTCGCCACGCAACAGGCGCCGCACTAGCGTAACTGACGCGTCAGTGATGAAAGGTGCGAACACGAGTACGGTAAACCAAATGGGCCACGCCCCGCGGAGCCAGCCCCAATAGCCGAAAGCGCCGGCAAGAAAGCCTAACGAAATAGAGCCAGCGTCCCCGAGAAAAATCCGCGCGGGGTGGAAATTAAACAACAGGAAGCCCAACGCCGCCCCAGCCACCGATGCGCATGCCAACGCCACGTCCGGCAACGGCTGGTTAGCGATCAACGCGGCCACAGCATATCCTCCGAAGCCAAATAGCGCCATGCCGCCCGCCAGGCCGTCCGCCCCGTCCATAAAATTGTAAAGATTGACCAGCCAAAGCATCAAAAATGACAAGACTGCGAGAATCCACCACTGCACAGGAGCGGGATACAGGACGACGAAGCCCACGACTGCGATGAAGTGGGCGGCGAACCTGACTCGCGCCGGCAGGCCGCGGCGATCGTCAATCTGCGAAACCGCCGCCAGGAAGGCCACTGCAGCCGCCACGCACCATAAGTTCGGCCCGAGCAACCAGATGGCGGCTACCGACACTGGCACAATGCCCCAGCCCCCGACTCGCGGCGTGGGACGGACATGGAGCGAGCGGTCATTCGGGACATCAGTGGCCAGACGCCACGCCAAGCCGGTTTTCAGCAGGACCAGCAAGATCACCGCGCACACGCAAGCGGCTCCCACAGCAGCGAACGCGATGGCCGCCCAAGGCGAATTCGTAAAAACTTGCATGACCATGGATACCCTCAGTGCGTCGAACGGTACCAGCGGGCGGTCGCAGCCAGACCGTCATCGAGGGAATGAGGCGGCTGCCAGCCGAGCACGGTGCGAATCCGGCTCGTATCGACCTGCAGGCTGCCTATAAGACGCTCAACCTGCGACGAACGGTGCGTCAGCCGGCCGGCCGCACGCAACCAGCTCACCGGTAACGGCAGCAGCCGCGCTGGCTTCTGCAAATGCTTGCCCAAGGAACGCGCCAGTCCGGCCACAGTCGGGTCGTCGCCATCTGCAATGTGGAAGCATTGGTGCGCGGCACGCGGGTCGGTAGCGCAACGCATCAGCGCATCGGCCAGATTGTCCACATACACAAGGCTACGCCTGGAGCTGACCGCACCGAGTGGTAACGGTACTCCCTTCCAGACGGCATCCATCAAACGCAGAAAGTTAGCGCGAACCTCCGGGCCATACACCAGCGGGGGCCTGACAATTACAACTTCCAGACCTGTGTCTTGACCGTAACGGATCAGCGCCTGTTCCGCGGCATACTTCGAGCGGCCATAGGCGTCCTGGGGAGCGGGCATGTCCTCCTCGCGCAACGGGCGCCCGAAGTCGCCTTCTGCTACCGCCTTGATGCTGCTGACGAACACAAACCTGCGGGCGCCGCTTTGAAATGCAGCCTCGGCAACCCGGAGCGCCCCCTCCACGTTAGTCGCGCGGAAGGCCGCATCCGGATCAGCCGTGTCGTCATTCAGCACATGCACCCGGGCCGCCAGATGCACCACGCACTCGGGCCTCAACTCTTGAGGCCACGAACTTGCTAGACAGGAGAAATCCTTGCCGCCGTCCGCCCATTCCTGCACACCTGACTCACAGCCTCCGGTCTGCCGCACGAGGCCCGTGACGACGTGCCCGCCAGCCACCAAGGCACGGCACAACGCCCGCCCAACAAAGCCATTCGCGCCGGTAACGAGAATTCGAGTCATAGCCACTTCCAACCAAAGCGGCTAAAGAACTTATACGCCGACGCGGCAAACATCCGGATATGCGCCGAACCTTTGCGCGCGGCGCCGCCGCCGTGGTGCAATACCCGCACAGCCGGCGCATACACGACGCGGGCCACATCGTGCGCCCGCAGACTCAGATCGTAGTCTTCAAAGTACAGAAAATAGCGCGCGTCGAAACCCGCCAATTTTTTAAGCACGCTCGTGCGAAATAGCATGAAACAACCGCTGACGATGGGCGGATCCCAAACGATATCCCGGTCATTGATCAGATCGCGCATCTCGTAGCGGGCAAGGCGGCGCGCAAATAGTCGGCGGACGCCGCCTGGCAAAAAACCGCGGACAAAAAGGTCAAGCAAGGCCGGATAGCGGCGGCACAGGAACTGCTGATGACCCTGCTCGTCGCCGATCCAAGGCGTCAACAGGCCAGTGTCGGAATGGGCTTCAAAAAATTCGAACGCGCGAATCAGAGCGTCGCGATCGAGGTCAATGTCCGGGTTCAGCACGAGATGGTAGCGGCTCGCTGCCCGCTCGATCGCCAGATTGTGGCCCCGGCCATAGCCAATGTTGCCGTGCCCGGAGAGGATGATGCAGGCAACGCCAAGAGCGTGCAGTGCGTCGAGCGAGGCACGAACGTCCGGCAACCCACCGTTATCGACGAGATAAAGGGCAACCGGCAAGCCAGGCCGCCTGATGTGCAGTGCTTCACAGGCTGCGCCGAGGCTGGCCAGCGTACTCGCCAGTGCCGCGAGATCCGGCCGGTAGACCACGACGGAAACGGACAACCCTTCAATATCGGAACGCGGCGCGCTTGTAGCATTCATGTGAGTTAGAACTGCGTGTCTTATGGACGACACTTCGTTGTGTGGCCGCAACAAGCACGCAGTTTGCTTAATTTTCTGCGATTCGGCAACCGGCCTTTCCTTTTGTTACTGCTCGTCACGCTTAATTAAGCCCCATATATTTTGCCCGAATTGGAAGGATGTGCCGCAAAATCAACCCACTTTCAGGTGTAAGGTTGTGTGCAATATCGTGAAATAGTAAAGTAGCGCCGCAAAACTCCTACACACGGATTCGACCGGATGCGTGCGGCAATTAGATTAGCCGCAGCGCCCCGTCGCTCGTCACTATTACAAACCGCCCGTAGGGCAGACCGAATGCGCAGCAGACCTCTCGTCGTCGATCTGGATGGCACCTTGATTCGCTCGGATGTCCTGATCGAATCTGGGTTTGCCTATTTGAAATCCGCCCCGCACCGCTTCTATGAGCCGCTGCTATGGCTCGCGCGCGGTGGCAAGGCTGGGTTGAAAGCCGGTCTCGCTGACACGACGAATGTAGACGTCACCGTCCTGCCCTACGACGCCTCCGTCGTCGAATGGCTGACGGCAGAACGCGAAGCCGGTCGCACCCTGGTGTTGGCCACCGCCAGCCACGAACGTTACGCGCAGGCGATCTCCGCCCACCTCGGCCTGTTCGACACGACGTTTGCCAGCAACAGCAGCGTCAATCTGTCTTCCCGCAAGAAGCGCGACAAGCTCGTCGCCGAATACGGCGAAAAGGGCTTCGACTACGCCGGCAACTCGCACGACGATATCGCCGTATGGGAGTCCGCCGAACGGGCTTACGTGGTCAACCCCTCCAACGGTGTGGAGCGCGCCGCCCGCAGGATCGGCAATGTGGAGCGCGTAATCGAGTCGCGCCCGCCCACTGCCAGAACGTGGGCCAAATCGTTGCGCCTGCATCAATGGCTAAAGAACCTGCTGATCTTCGTGCCTTTGCTAGCTGCACACGAACTGTCGTCGGCGGATCTCGTCATCGCGGCCATACTCGCGTTCTTGACCTTCGGACTTTGTGCGTCAAGTGTCTATCTGCTGAACGATCTGCTGGATCTCGAAGACGACCGTCACCACCCCGTCAAACGCAAACGTCCGTTAGCGTCAGGTGCATTGCCCCTGACGTGGGGACTGGGTCTGTTCCCGATCCTCCTTGTCGGCGCGTTCGCCGCAGCGTGGCTCACCCTGCCTTGGCGCTTTTGTGTCGTGCTGGTCGGTTACTATGCCTTGACACTTGCCTACTCGATGTTCCTAAAACGGCAAGTAATGGTTGACGTGGTCGTGCTGGCAATGCTCTACACGATCCGAATCATTGCGGGCACCGCGGCGATCAATGGCCGCCTGACCTTCTGGCTGCTCGCTTTCTCAATGTTCATCTTCCTCAGCCTTGCGCTCGTGAAGCGCTACGCCGAATTGCACTCAATGAAAGCCCGTGGCCTGGTCAAGACACGCGGCCGCGGTTATGTAGCGAGCGACCTGTCACTCATCTCGTCGCTTGGTACATCGTCGGGCTATCTGGCGGTTCTCGTTCTCGCGCTCTACATCCAGGATGCAAAGACAGCCAGCTTGTACCGTCATCCGCAGGTCATCTGGCTGGCCTGCCCCCTGCTGCTTTACTGGGTGAGCCGCACCTGGATCATTGCACACCGGGGCCTGATGCACGACGATCCTATCGTCTTCGCTGCGCGCGATCGTGTCAGCCTCGCCGTGGTCGCCCTGGTCGGGCTCGTGTTCTGGGCGGCGATCTAGGGATGAGTACCGTGCTGTCATGGGGCCGTTATCCGAACTCGCCGCAGGAGGTACACGCTGTCCCATGGCGTGACGCTGCTCGCGACGCGTGGCTGGATGCGAGCCGTGAACACGGCACGGCTCTCGCGTTCGGCAATGGCCGCAGCTATGGCGACAGTTGTCTCGCCGCCTCGGGCCATGTGGTGCAGACCCTGCCGCTAGACCGCCTGATCGCGGCAGACTGGCAAACCGGCGTACTGCGTGCCGAGCCGGGTGTCACCCTCGAACAGATCCTTGACGTCGCCATCCCGCGCGGCTGGATGCTGCCGGTAACACCAGGCACTAAGTACGCAACCTTGGGCGGCGCGATCGCCAACGACGTCCATGGCAAGAATCACCATGTACGCGGGACCTTCGGCCGGCACGTACGCCGCTTTGCGCTCGCGCGCAGCGACGGTAGCCAGTTCGAATGCGCGCCGGACGAACATCCTGAGTTTTACTCCGCCACAATCGGCGGACTTGGGCTCACCGGGCTCATCCTGTGGGCTGAGATCCAGTTGATGCCGATCCGCTCGAGCCTGATCGACGTAACGAGTATCCGCTTCGCCAATCTCGACGGATTCTTCGCGCTGTCGGAACGGCTCGATCCATTGCACGAATATAGTGTGGCCTGGGTGGACTGCCAGAGCCGCGGCGCTGGCCTCGGACGCGGCATCTTCATGGTCGGTGATCATGCCGTCGACGGACCGCTTGAAGTCGCGACCCGCAAGAAGCGCACCGTGCCGTTTACGCTCCCGATTCCCGTGTTCAACCGCGTAACCTTGCGCGCCTTCAACGAGCTGTATTACCAGAAGCAGCAACGCGACGAAGTACGCGCGACGGTCACCTACGACTCATACTTCTATCCGCTCGATAGTCTGCTCGAATGGAACCGCATCTACGGCCGCTCGGGATTTCAACAGTACCAGTGCGTCGTACCTCCGGATGCCGCGCGTGACGCAACGCGCGCAATTCTCGACGCTATCGCACATAGCGGCACCGGCTCATTTCTGGCCGTACTCAAGCGCTGCGGTGACGTACTCTCGCCGGGTCTTCTGTCGTTTCCGCTGGAAGGCACGTCGCTGGCACTCGATTTTCCGCAGCGTGACACGTTGAACACGCGGCTGTTTGCCAAGCTCGATGCGATTGTGCGCGAAGCGGGCGGCCGCATCTATCCGGCCAAGGACGCCCATATGCCGGGCGCCGACTTTCGCGCCGCCTACCCTCAATGGCAGCAACTCGAAGCGCTACGCGACCCTGCCCTGCTGTCGCGCTTCTGGGAACGGACCACTCGAACATGAAAAACATTCTTATCGTCGGCGCCACGTCGGCGATCGCCATTGCCTGTGCTCGCCAATGGGCCAAAGAAGGCGCACGCTTTTTCCTCGTTGCCCGTAACGGCGAACGCCTTAAGCAAGTAGCGGACGATCTGACCGCGCGTGGAGCGCAATTCACCGCCTGCCATCAACTCGATATCGACAGTCTGGACCGGCACTCCGGCATGCTCGAGCGTTGTGCGAGTGAACTCGGCGCGCTCGATATCGTGCTGGTGGCGCCCGGCACTTTACCGGACCAGGCGGCGTGCCAGGCAGATCCCTCTGTCGCTGTGCGCGAATTCAATACCAATGCCGTTTCCGTAATCGCCCTGCTAACGCCGATTGCTAACGTGCTCGAAGCTCAAAAGCGCGGCGCCCTGGCCGTGATCTCGTCGGTTGCGGGCGATCGCGGGCGTCCGTCGAACTATCTCTATGGCAGCGCCAAGGCCGCGCTTTCCGCTTTCTGCGAAGGGTTGAATGCACGACTGTTCAAGTCCGGTGTACATGTGCTAACGATAAAGCCGGGCTTTGTCGCCACGCCGATGACCGCGGGCCTGCCGTTACCGGGACCACTTGTGGCGACTCCCGAGCAAGTGGCAAACGATATCGTGAGCGCTATCGAGAAACGCAAGGACGTGCTGTACACGCGATGGTTCTGGGCAGGGATCATGCTGATCATCCGTTCCATCCCTCGTCGGGTATTCAAGCGCCTGTCGCTATAACTACAGCCCTTTTCCTCGAGATAACGTACCTTTTATGATGAATAGTCAGGCTCGCCGCGCCTGCGCTTGGGCCCTACTCGGCCTAGGCCTGTTGACACTATGCTCGACGATAGTCGGCGTCGTGCGAAACTTCTCGCCGGTTCCCTATTGGGATCAATGGGACGGGACTATCGAATTTTATATGCGTGCAATGACCGATCCCCTGTCGGCATTCTTCGCGCAACACAACGAGCATCGGCTGGTCCTGCCACAGTTGATATTTTTTGCCGACATGCGGTATTTCGGAGGTCGAAATGTATTCTCGCTTACGGCTAATCTCGTGCTTGCATTGCTGCTGGCAGTCATGCTGTACCGTGTCGTTGCGCGGCACCTCCCGAACACTCGCGTAGACCGCGCGATTACGGCTGGTCTTGCACTAACCCTCGTTTTCTCGTGGGCGCAGCGGGAGAACTTCACATGGGGGTTTCAGTGCCAATGGTTCGCAATCTACCTCTTCGCGCTGTGCTCCTTCCATTCCCTTGAGCGCGCGGCGGAAAGCAAGACGAGCGCGGCAGCATGGTGGTGTGCAACTGCCATCATTTGCGGCGTAATGGCCGCGATGTCGATGGCGAGCGGATTGCTCGTGCTCCCCGTGCTAATCGTGATGGCACTCTATCTGCGTCTGCCGATCTCGAACATCGCGGCTCTCGCGGTGACCTGTGCGGCAACATGGGTGACCTATTTTCATCACTGGACGTCCCCAACTGGTGTCTCGGTGACTGCAGCCATCACCCAACACCCACTCGGCGTATTCGAGTACGTTATGCTGTACCTCGGCGCGCCGCTCTTCTACTCGTTTCCAAGCTGGCCCTCTATAGCGTGGATATTTGGTGCAGTGACGATCACCGGCGTTGCAATTGGGGTGTGGCGGGCGGTGGGTACCGACGAGCGGCCTCGCGCAATTGCATTACTCGCGACGGCTCTGTTTCTTGTCGGCAACGCGCTCATTACTGCGAGCGGGCGGTATTCGCTCGGACTTGACTCCGCGATGGTGTCGCGCTATACAACCGCAGGCTTGCTCGCGATCGCCTGCACAGTGTTGTTCCTATGGCTAAACGCGTCCAAAGGGAGTGTGCGCACCCCCATCGAGAACTGCATCGCGCTTCTCGCCGTGCTGATCTTCATCGGCCAACCGCTAGCTCTGCGCTCAGCACACGTTGAGGTGTATCGCAAGCAAATCGGTGGCCTCGCGCTTCGCTCGCACGTATACGACTCTACCTACACGTCCGGGCTCTTTGAAGCCCAGGCTTTGCGTTCCATCGTTCCGCGCGCGCAAGCAGCGGGGTTATCAATTTTTGCACCGGATAGCGTCGACTACCCGCCGCTGCCCGATCATGTCGACTCTAGCGCTAAGTGTGACGGCCAAATCGACGAAGTCATGCCAACGAAGACAGCTGGGGTATTTGCAGCGCGCGGGTGGGCGGTCGACCCTGACACACATAAGTATGTTCAGTCGGTGCTTTTGGCAACAGCGGACGGACGTGTGCTGGGCGAGGCCCTTACGGGTCAAAGTCGCAACGACTTGCGGCAGCATACCGGCATTCACAACGAATATGGCGGATGGGTGGGATTTTTCCAAAGCCCACCCGACAGACAGGTGGTGGCCCTCGGTGTGCTTTCCAACGGCCGCTATTGCGCATTAACCGATGCACGAGCCGTTTTTACTCGAACTCCTCTGGACTGATTGCCTATGATGTGGCTTCCAATGCAGCGGGACCGGCTCAATGCCCCAAGCCCAAGTTGCCCGCTCGAATCGTGCGGCGTAGCCGTCTCATGAAAAAGGCCAGTGGTGGCAAGGTATCATTCAACCTTTGTGCAGGCTTGGGATCACTCCCATAGTTGACCCTATGATCAAAACCCGCATTCTGATCCCCGGCGGCGCCGGACTGGTTGGCCAGAACCTGGTCGCCAGACTCAAGGCTCAAGGCTTTACAAACCTCGTTGTCCTCGATAAGCATCGTGCAAACCTCGAGGTGCTAAAAAGCGTGCACCCTGAGCTGACGGCGCTGTATGCGGATCTAGCAGAACCTGGTGAATGGATGAGCCACTTCGAGGAAACGGAGGTGGTGGTGATGCTTCAGGCGCAAATCGGTGCTCCGACGATCGAGCCATTCATTCGCAATAATATTGATTCGACCCGACACGTTCTTGCAGCAATCAAGCAGTACAACGTGCCATACACCGTTCATATCAGTTCATCCGTGGTCAACTCCGTGGCCAAGGATTTTTATACCGATACCAAACGCGAGCAGGAAGAGATTGTGGTCGCGTCCGGCATCGATTGCGTGGTGTTGCGGCCAACACTTATGTTTGGCTGGTTCGACCGCAAGCATCTGGGCTGGCTGTCGCGCTTCATGCATCGCGTTCCTGTGTTCCCCGTTCCAGGCAGCGGACGCTACATGCGCCAGCCGCTGTACGTTGGCGATTTCTGCAATGTGATCATTAGCTGCATCAAGTCGCGCGTGAAAGGTCAGGCGTTCAACATTACCGGACTCGAGCGCGTTGACTATATCGACATTATTCGGCAAATCAAACGCGCAACGAACGCCCGCTGCGCGATCGTCCGCATTCCTTACGGACTCTTCTACGTGCTGTTGAAAGTTTACGCGCTCTTCAGCAAAAACCCGCCCTTCACGGCCGATCAGCTCAAAGCGCTGACCGCCGGCGATGAATTTGAAGTGATCGACTGGGAAGGCATCTTCAATATCCGCGCGACGCCGTTCGCAAAAGCTATGGACGAGACCTTCAACGATCCGACCTATAGCCGCATCGCGCTAGCGTTCTAAAGCTATGAACGACGAACGAATTGCTGTGCTTGGCGCGGGTCCGATGGGACTCGCCGCTGCCTATCAATTGGTAAAGGATGGCCGCAAACCGGTTATCTTCGAGGCCGACGACCGGGTTGGTGGCATGGCCGCCTGCTTCGATTTCGGTGGTCTGTCAATTGAGCGCTATTACCACTTTCACGCGATTTCCGACCACGCGTTCTTCCAGATGTTGGATGAACTGGGAATCGAGCAGGAGATGAAATGGGTCGAGACGAAAATGGGTTATTACTACCAAGGTGAAATACAACCTTGGGGCAATCCCATCGCTCTGCTCAAATTCCGCGGCCTCAGCTGGAGCGCAAAATTCCGCTATGGCCTGCATGCGTTTTTGTCGACAAAGCGTGACAACCATGAGTCCCTTGACAAGGTGGAGGCAAGCGGATGGATTCGGCGCTGGGTTGGGGAAGAAGCGTGGGAAGTGCTTTGGCGCCGGCTCTTCGACTACAAGTTCTATGATTACTCGAACAACCTTTCTGCCGCTTGGATCTGGAGCCGCATCCGCCGTATAGGCCGCTCGCGCTACAATATTTTTCGCGAAAAGCTAGGTTACCTCGAAGGTGGCTCCGACACATTGCTGCATGCCATGCGCGACGCAATAGTTGCTGGCGGCGGAGATCTGCGTCTGAGCACGCCGGTGCAGAAGGTTGTGATGGAAGGTGGTGTCGTCAAAGGCATCGAGTCGAACGGCGAGGTCATTGCTTTCGACAAGGTGATCAGCACGATTCCGTTGCCGTACGTGCCACGGTTGATGCCGGATCTCCCTCCGGAGATCCTCGAGGCATACAAACGGGTGAACTACGTTGCGGTGGTCTGTGTGATCGTGAAGTTAAAGCGCGCCGTAAGCGTTAACTTCTGGCTCAATACGAACGACCCGGACATGGATATTCCGGGGATTGTCGAGTATACGAATCTGCGTCCACTCGACCAGCATATCGTATACGTACCGTTCTACGTACCAGGCGAGCATCCGAAGTATCAGGAACCGAACGAAGTGTTCATCGATAAGGTGAAGCGTTATCTCATGAAGATCAATCCGTCCCTGACACCGGACGACTTCATCGATGTACGCGCCAGTAGGTATCGCTATGCTCAGCCCGTTTGCGATCCTGGCTATCTCGACCGGCTGCCGCCGCTCGAACTGCCAATCAAGGGACTGCTGGTTGCGGATACGTCTTACTACTATCCCGAGGACCGCGGTATATCGGAGAGCATCGCCTTGGGTCGCAAGATGGCGGGACTAGTATGACGCGGATGCACATGTTAGCGAAGCGTATCCCGGTGTCGAGACGCTTCGCGCTCTTCCTGGTGACTGGGGGATTTGCGGCTGCCGTCAACTGGGGAAGCCGAATCGTCTACAACCTATGGGTGCCGTATTCCGCGGCGATCATACTGGCTTTTTTCACCGGGATGATCACTGCATTCGCGCTGGCGAAGCTGTTCGTATTCACCGAAAGTACGCATTCGACAGCGAAGTCCGCTTTCTTCTTTACGATGGTGAATGTCGTTGCGATTGCGCAAACTTGGCTCGTTAGTGTGGGCCTCGCCTACTATGTGTTCCCTCGTCTTGGCATCGTTTCGCACGTACGCGAGCTAGCTCATCTGTTCGGAGTGGCCATTCCCGTGTTCACGAGCTACATCGGACACAAGAAGTGGTCGTTTAAGGGTAGCACCTGATCTGTATCGCCGTTCATGGACGCGCCCATTGGTCAAACTCCAATGCATGTGGGCCGATTACGTACTACTTCTTGTTCTATTCGGTACTGCCGTCACCTGCAAATAGATTCGCTTACGCACCTAGCAGACACTAATGGCCTCTAGTGGGCATGCTTTGCAATGAATACGAGCTGGTTGGTTCTCAGTACGTCTTCGGAATAAATCTCACGAAGATCATCTGGAATCGGATAGTCATCGTAGGTCCTGTGTTCTTTCACGACATCAAAGCCGACTCGCCGAGCCGCTCGCAATATCTGGTTAGCGGTCGCCCGGTTTAGGTTTTCATACATGCACAACAAATCATTAGCAGCGCTCCTGTCCCCAACGCGCTTTTTGATTTCATTGCAAAACACGTCGTGCTGAATAGAAAGATGCGACCAAGGATCTGGCATCCAATGCTGGAAGTGCGATCCAAACGCCGAATAAAAGAGGGGTGTTGTTTGGAGGAACATTACACCATCAGGGCGAAGAACTCGCTTCATCTTCGCCAGACAGTCCACGATCAGGTCGTGCTGAACATGTTCAAAGACCGACCAACTGTAGATGACATCGAACATCCCAAGGTCGTCCAATGGTGTATCTGCATCGACCTGCTTTAGAAGCAGATTGCCCGGCGCGTCGTCGAGCCCAATATTCTTCTTTGCATTGGGCAGCGTATTCCAGATCTTTGGATTAATGTCGATCGCAACAATGTGACGCGGCTGATGGCATAGGGCGATGCCTAATGAACTCGCGCCTTCCCCGCAGCCGAAGTCCAATATGTCCCGATTTCTCAGGCCGCCGTATTCAGCGGTCCAGTCCGCAAGAACCCGAGGAATATCAAGAAATTCGGCGCGGAAGGTCGGATCTCGAATTTCAGCAACAGACCAGTTTACGACCATTGGAATCTCCGAAACGAAGGCCCTAGGCGGAATATTACCTGACACTACCCAACGGACCTAATGGACAAAAGAGCTTTCCCGAATTGGAGAGCGCGTAAAACTTGACCTGTTGCCATTGGGTTGTTCTTCCGAATCCGAACCATCCCAGATTCTGGTCGAAGGTCTGAGCAAGGCTCTCTTCAGCGCGCGCACTCCTGCGGATGCTGCGTGCTGCACCAACAATGTGATTCGTTGCGTCAACAGCGATAACCGTGGTCGCCGGTTTATGCTCTTCGGCCATCCAAGCCCAGCCGGAGATGGTTGCGGGGGCTCCAACTACGTCGAAATATCTGGCTGATTGCTTGCTTTCAATTGGTGAGATGCTTTCAACTTCGCCCTTGCAAGTGGTTTCTTTTCTGCTCGAGAGGAAGGCCGCTGCATCGTCACCCATTCGGAATGGGAAATAGGCGAAAACTCCGATGCCCCGCGCACCAGCATATTGTATGTATTCCGCGACTTCAGGTTCGCTCGTATCTAACAGTTTTAACTCGTCGCTGTCGTTGATCTGTACGAAGCTGGCCAACGCCGCCTCCCAAGTCTTGTTCCGGGCTTTTTCCCATAGTCTTTCTTCCCTTCTCGAACCAGACAGCGTGAAGGCGAGGAGGATCACCAGAGCCATTACCATTGATGCCGGCACGACACGACGGTGAGACTCGCGCAACTGAAAGAG
Organism: Paraburkholderia sp. EB58; assembly: GCF_050436665.1. NCBI lineage: Bacteria > Pseudomonadati > Pseudomonadota > Betaproteobacteria > Burkholderiales > Burkholderiaceae > Paraburkholderia > Paraburkholderia sp. EB58. Next base: position 51,336 of record NZ_JBNDMQ010000049.1, read on the forward strand.
GACGCCAGAAAACACCGCATAAACACCGAGCCATCCCAAGGCGGCGAATGAAGCATATTTCTTGTTGGCTCCTTCCAGTATGCCAAACTGGGCACGAGAGAGACCCGCGGCGAGGCTCGTACCGATTACGACGGTCAATAGCACGAATCCGAAGATGGCGAGTCGACCTCCGAGTCCGGGATGCATGCGGCGCGCGACAGCAAAGACCACGGCTGTCACAAATACCACGCCCCCGCATAGCGCAGCAATAAATGGTGAGTCGCGCCACGTCATCAAGCTTGCCGGCCAAGGATCAAGTCGAATGAAGGGGCTTCCCAAATACATTAACGCGAACTTGAAGATTGCGACAACGTCATGCGACCTGGCCGAGGCCGCCGGCGTGATCGCCAGCATGGCCGCTACGTGGATAAGCGCAAGTGTGATCATTGCTGCACTGATAGACGGCTTCCAGCGAAGAACGACAGCGGCCGCGGCGGCTGCGATGAGCACAATCGGAGCGTTACCCAACGTTAGGGTCGCCACTGCCGCCAGTAGCAGCAATTTGCCGATGAGGCGGATATGGTCAAGATGGCTTAGGCTTTCCTGTGCCGAGGCTTCGCTCATAATCAACGCTGCGGACGCGCATATGCAGGCAATTATCCCGAACGGCAGCTGGAAAGGAATTATCAGGGTGTAAAGGAAATTCGGATTGAAGAAGAAAATCGCGATAATGAAGAAAATTGACAGGCGCGTATATCGATTCGAGAAATAACCGCTTCTAACGAAAGCAACCCAAGAAATGAAGGTCGCTAGCGCCTGCAAGACGTTTGTTGCGATGACCTGCCCGTATTCCCTACCAGTGAAGAATCGCTCGTCCAAAAAGGACACTAAACGGCCCGTGAAGATTCGATGCTCGTTATGTGGCGATACTGCGTACGACATAAACCGGCTGAAACTGCCCATCGCGTTATGCATCCGAACATGGTCAAACATGTCGTCGTACCATGGTATCGCAAAGAGATTGTTAGTCTCCCAAACTAGAGTATGCGACTCCACGCTCGCCGCAAGTACGGTGCCAATTGCGAGCAATACATTGACGACGAAGTGCCCGGCTCGTAGACTTCGATTTCGTGCGCCCGCAGTTTGCATGTATATACCACTCCATACTGGATGGTCACAGACAAATGCGGAGTATAGTCCGGTGCCTGCCACGTTGGTCAAAATCGATTATGTGCCGCGTTTGCTAGCCCCCCTCGGGGTAGCTTTTGCGCCAAGACGGAAGCGGCGTCGTCCATTGTTTTTCGACTGACGATGCCGCATGACGCTGACCGCGTCCGCACCAACATTGCAACAGCCCATCACCATCCAGCAGAGTCTTGCAGTGACGAGAGGTTAGCATTAGCTCGACGACGTATAGGTTTCAATAAGCATTTTCGACCTGTTTCGCAAAGGATTTGTATACCTCTGCATACGGGCCAAGCACCGTTTGATCATAGGTGCTCCCCGTCTGCGCATCGCCTGCCGCCCATCGCAACAGTTTCTGGGGATTTGCCGGATCCGCAAATGGGAAAGCGGCCTGCAGATCACCATGCGTCAGATAGACATACCATAGCGTGCGCAAAGCGTGTGCCGTTCTGACGTCATCGCCACTCAGCTCGTTGAAGAACAGGGGCAACCGAACAAGCGCAATCGCACCAGTGAGATCCGGTTGGTGAGCGCACAGCTTCACTCTTTGGCGCGCAAGGTCACCATAAGCGTTTCGCAGAGGCCCTTCAAGGCCGTTGAGGCGGAGCTTTACATCAAAGGGCAGGTCCAGATTGCCACATTCTTCGGATGCAGCTAGCAACGAATTCAATTTTATTTCGACAGATCGTTCGTGCCCGAACGGAACAGCTGCGAATGACGAAGCAGCACATATCACAGCAAGCGCCGGCGCTGCAATTCTTAAAGACAGCGCAGAATGCTGCCATAGTGATACCGCATAGAGGCCGATACTGACGTAAAAAGGGATGAGCATTGCCGATGCGTGAAATCCGCCGAACGCCCACGCGATACCGAAAGACTCCCGCCCTACTACGAACGCAGCCGCCCACAAAAGGCTCACGCCACCGGTGATGAAGGCGGTGCGATCCAGCGCCGTCGCGAAACCGCCGCGCGCCGATGCGGCCATACCGACTAGCCATGCCACGAGTGCGAAGGCGCCGAGGGCCAGGGCGATTGATGGATTCCGGATTCCGAAGCCGCCTCCAATAATCGTAACTCCGTATGTCACGTGCCCGAGCATTCCACTCAAGAAACCATTGTTGGCGTGATGAGGTGGAACGCCATATTTCCCCAACAGCAATAGCCAAGTCACGAGCAGAAACACGCAAATATGGGAAATAAAAATAATCGCGCCACGTTTCGTATGTCCCCGATTGATTCCGACCACGGACACATAAAGCATGTGAACACCAGCCGCCAGCCACAAAAATGAACCTGGCGCCGCACAGAAAGAGGCGAGCAGACAAGTCAAAACAACTATTGGGTATGCTTTAAAACCGTATCTTTCGATCAGCAATACATTGGCCGCCAAAAAAAACATGTCGATGTATAGCCAGATCTGAAATTCCCACAGCAGATAACTCGTTTGCGAAGGGTTAAGTATCGCAACACAGATAAGAAACGCGAGCGCCGTTCGAACTTTCAGATTTGCTACTGATTCTCTGGAGGTAGCGTATATCATTGCCCCGAACGCAAGAAGGAGCGCAGCATTCGCGACTACCATAGGGAACGTAGCTCCTGTAAAAACCGTCAAGAACAGCATCGCGACAGAAACATGAAACGCCACGAGGTGCTCGTTATCGCGCATATTCAGGAAATCGAGGAAGCTGAGCTTGCCATCATGTAGCCTGTCGAGATAGTAGAAATATCCGTAGCTATCTCGAAGCGGCCAGTGCGGCCCATAATGGGCTAACCAAATAGCAAGTAGCCCAGCTGCTGCGACGAACGGCAGCAGCGTTGATATGCGCTGGAGGAAGCCCAGATTCATAGAAATGTGAGCGAAAATTTTAAGCCGCCATGATCGCATACATCTTGCTCCGTTCCGCGTCTCCGTCCACCGAAAGTTCCGCGTGACGTGTACGCCAGTCGCGTCCTATCTCCTGCAGGAGCTGCTTTATGGACTAGTCGCTCGCAAGTGATTTTTCGAGGTTTATATCGCTCCGCTTATTGTTGCAGTCATCATCGCCTGCAGTTAACGTCTAGATAAATCGTCAACCGGGCGTTAGGTTAACTTGCAAGTTGAAACGTACGTTGGCTAGGGGGTCTGGCCAACTTGGCGCGTAACCGGTTGCGTTGCTGACGGCAGCGTGGTCTATGTTTCGCTCGAGTCGATCGCGCAACTCGGCTCAGGCAAGCACCGGCACGTGAACCTACCTAAGGACTGCCGAGAACTCCGCTGTAATATACTTTCACCCTCGTTGGCTTCGGCCTACCGCCGATTCAATCGCCTGATCGTCCGGCGCTCAACTCTCATTACAGGTCCACATCGCACCGATGCCAAGCGTCAAGTTAGCTTTTCCACGTTCGCTTACCCTCTGGGTAACGATATTCCTCGTCGTCTTCACGTCATGGAAGATGATTGCTATCACGTCCGCTTCGCCACTCATCGCCTACCCAGATAACTGGGACTTTGCAAGGGTGGAGAGCTGCATGGGGCTTTGGCAGGATTATGGTAATCCATCGATCGACGCGCATCTTTCAGGTCCGGTAAACCGGCTGGTTCTGAATCGGAAAATCGATATGGATATGTGTGCCGTATCTGTCGACACCCTCTTTCCGTACATCGTGACGCGTTTCTTTAAGACGGGCGACCTTGTTGACTTCCGCTACATCGGTGGCCTGCGAGTATGCGTAGTTATGCTGGGACTTTGCGGCCTTCTCTGGGTCGCACGCACTCCCGGGAGACGTTTGGTAGTCGCAGGCCTCTTCGCGCTGGCTTTTGGTGAGTTCGGGTACATCGCGTACATGAACACGCTTTATAACGAATTCACGGTAATTTTTGGCGTTTTCGTGGCAACCGCCGCACTATGGCTCGCGTTTACGTCGAAAGACGCCCCCTCGCGCGGTTTACGGTGGTTGCTCTATGGCTCTATTATTTGCCTAGGGTTGGCTAAGCCGCAGTTCGCACCACTGGCCGCGGTCGTTGGCATAATCGGCGCGCTTGTCATGCTCCAAAAAGCAGCGCCAAAGCTCTCGTGTATCGCAATGGGCCTGGCCGGGTTTGTCGCAATGATATTACTCGCGGCAGGCAATCCATCAGGATCCGGGTTTGGTCAGAGATTGAAGCTCGTGAACATCACTGACACGGTATTTACCGAAGTGCTTCGTCACGCGCCCGATCCTCAAGCCGCGCTTCGCGATCTCCGTCTTCCGGAAAAATGCAGTGTGATGATCGGAAAGTCTTTCTACTCGCCAGGTGTCGACCAGCATCATCCCTGCCCAGAAGTAATCAATGTAAGCCGTATGAGATTGATACCGTTGTTCTTCAAGCAGCCACAAACTCTGTTCGGCCCGCTGTCGGATGCTATCGCTCAACTAAGACCGTTCCCGGGGCTCCGCTACCATTTCTTCGAAGACCTGTCCTCAGCCGATTCGATTCGCTTTTTGGCGACCAAATTCACGTCACTTGGCACGTACCTGAATCACTTACCTGAACTCCTCTTCCGGCTGATTATCATAACCTCGGTGATCGTGTGTATTCCTATGGTGATCTGGTGTGTTATCGGTCCGCTTTACTGCAGACAAAGCGCACACGGCGCCAGCCTTCTCTTCGCCACTGGGGGATTTTTAGCGCTTTACTCGATCGCTTCCTCTGTATTTGGCGACGGGTCTACAGAGCTCCCCAAGCACACATTTCTATGGTGCTATGGCGTAGGAGTCGAATTCGCTGGAGCCATACTGTTTTTGGCGGAGCTCACCTGGTTCAAGGTAGTGGCCCCTACGTCCCCAAAGGACGTGCTGCTCTAGCAGGACACGGCTACGCGCCGTGGGCGACAGCACCTTGCCGATGGCGAGGCACTGTCCACCCATGGCGCACCAGCACATCCTGGATCGTATAAGTGGCGGCGACGAAGCTAAGTCGCGGAAATACGGGCGGTCAAACGAAGTCGAAATTTGGCTAACAGGCGATCAGCACAAAGCCCACTGTGGTCTCGGACATCTCGCCCAATTTGAACACAAAGGGCGAGACCCGCGCCGCGAATTTACGTGGCTCCCCTCACCGGACGGCCCACGAATACGAACATTCGGTCAAGCCGGAACTTCGTAACGTATCCAATAGCCAGGCCGACGGAGCCACCGAGATATCGCATCGGCTCAGAATCGAATCTCCATTGAAATATCGACTCGATTCCCCAAAAAATGAGTGTCGTTGCTACACCGGTGAGCGCATACAGAACGAAGGTGCGTGCATTGTGCATCGCCTCAGCGCTCTGCCATCGGAAAATCCATTGCTTATCGAGCAGATATTTTACAACCAGGCCGGTGAGGGTACCGACAACCAAGGCGATAAATATCGCATAGTGGCCCGAAAAAATACGCACCGCTATGGCCTGAGCACCGAAATTCGCGGCTGCAGATATGCATGCGAAGAAAGCGTACAAAAAACCTAATTTCATGGCTGACTAAATGCGAACGTTTTCCATTGATTGGAGGGAGCCCTTGCTACCGGTCAGGTCGGTGCTCTCCTTGCGAATCACTGCGGAATCAAAAGCAAGTCGCTCTGACTCAAAAGGATTGGTACCGCCGCCATCATCTGGAACCGGCACCGAAGGACATATCCGATCGCTTGCCTTACGCGCCTTCACGAGCCAGCCGCCTTCCTAGCGCCGACTCGTCTTGCCGTCTCCAACGTCCGTGTCGCTGATCTGACCGTTTAGCGTCCTGGTCGCGCAAGTCTCCGAATCTTTTGTCGAAGTCTTGTCATTGAGTCCGGCGAAACATTCTCAGCCCGTGCGCTCCCGTCCGACTCGCGCGCACTCCCTCCGAATTTCTCACGCAACTCATCCCGATCACGCCACAACGCAGCCGATTGCATCCGCGCTGCCTGCAAGATTCGGTACGCGCCCTCATCCTTCTCGCGCTGTATCCTCTGCAGTAAGGCAAGTGCTCGACCCTGCTCCGTGTTCCCACCGAGCGCCAGCACGTTCTTTACGTCGCTGATAGCGTCCCGTGTTTCCTCGAGGTAGCGCCGTCCAGACTTTCCATCCGGTTCCATATAAGTCCCTTCACACCACTCATTCCAGGAGTGAAGGAACACGATGCGCTCTTCCGCCGGGTAACGCGCGTGGGTATCCAGCATTGCCTGCGACAGCCACAACTTGTAGGCGTCGCCTCCCGTGTTGATATGGACAATCGCACGCGAACCATATCGAGCCGTATTGTCCCAAGGCAGCATCACTGTGCGGAAACGCCGATACTCGGGCCACGGGCGACTCATGTGAAATTTCGCGAACTTGTCATAGTCCACGATACGACCGGTAAAGTCGTCCCCAAGGCCGAGAGTCTCCGCCTCGGTGCTCAAAACGTCCTGCGGAATGACATTCGACGGAATCTCGTAGCTAGCGTCGAACCCGAGTGAGCGAGGTTGCGGCGGCTCGGGGCTCCAATCATCCACCATCACCAGATACACGCCGGGGAAGCCGTGCTTCGCTACTTCATCGCGCCAGATTTCCGTTGTGCTAAGGATGTCCGGAAACAGATGGGCCTTGTATATACACAAGATCGGCTTGCCGTTTACCTTCGTGTAACGCTCATCTTCGAAAAGGGGGATCAGTTCGCGGATAAACGCGAGATCATCGTCCTTCGAGTGCTGCTGCGCGATGATGACTTCGTTGTCACCACCGTCCCAGCGCTTGCTCCAGTTCTCATTGGCCCACAAGAAGAAGAACGGCATCTTCAGGTCCGACTTGATGTAATTCTCAATCGGTTTGTAGAGCAGCTTCTTGCCGTGGAAATAATAGTAATAGAAGCAAAAGCCGGAGATGCCGTGCTCAAGTGCAAGATCTACCTGATCACGCATCACGTCAAAGGAGCGCAGGTCGTAATAGCCCAACTCGCCAGGAATCTTCGGCTGATAATGCCCCTCGAATAGCGGCTTCGCCTTGATGACGTTATTCCACTCCGTAAAGCCCATACCGTGCGCCCAGTTGTTTTCCGGAATCGGATGGAACTGGGGTAAATAGAATGCGAACGTTCGCGGAACCTCACTATCCGGGACCGGATCCTTGAGTGCTAGCGGTAGCGGCTCCTGTTCGAGCACTGCAGACAGGCGTGGCTTATCGCTCGAATACAACGAACGTGGTTCGGCAGGCGCGCCCTTATCCTGAAGGTTGCTCGGCATTCGAGCCGGCTTCCTGCCCACTCGCCCCTCTCTCTCTCCGAACCTGATGAAATGCACCAGAGGATTCACGCCTGCTGTGACAACGTCCGGGTTACGGCTCAAATAGCCTTGAGCATCGAACTCCGGGCTCGGCAGATATCCTAGCGAGCCGCCGATGGACAGAAAATGATCCACAGGACTCAGCTTCGAAGCTTCCACGTCCGGGTGGTGCAAGACATACCATGCTTCGTCAAACAGCGGCGAGGCGGTCAGCGCGGCGCGGTCATCATGATCAATGGCTAGCGCCTTGTGGTCCGCAGAGCCATTGCCCGCGTTCGACGCGGGTACCCCTGACCGTGGGGCCGCAATCGCCCCCTCTTCGTCGCGTCTGGCAAGCACGTCAGTCACATAACGTGTTGCGTCGATCACATCCTGCACCGGCAATTGTCGGGCTGGCCCCAACAGATTGCGGACCAGTTTGACCCCTGGCGCATTGCTGCCGTACAGGCCCGTATAGGGAGTGTACTGGCGGAATGCGCCCATACGGCCCAGCAGCACGATGCCCGGTGTCATGACCGCATTCGCGAGATGCGACGGCCCGCTATCCACTCCGACAAAGAAGCGAGCACGCCGAATCACTTCCGCTGTCTCAAGAATGCTGGTCTTGTTAATCAGATTGACTGCTAGGCCGTTAAGCGGCGAAGGCCGCTCCTCCTTGCTCACCCCAATTTCAACGATAGGAAGTCCAAGTTCCTTGGCAATCCAACCGGCTAGCGCACGCCAGTTGTCGCCAGTCCAGTCCTTCTCGAGATTGTTGGATTCGCGATGAATGACGCAGTATTCAGCCGGCAGAGCGAGCGCATCGACCGCCCGCGCGTCTTCCTCGCGCAGATAAAGGCGCGGAGTTGCCGAAAGCTTCGGCAGGCCGGCTCCGACGGAGAAAGCCTCGAGCAACGCGCCATAGTCGAGCCACTCATAGGCGTTGATGAACGGATTGCCGTGATCCTTGATGAGCGGGACCCGGCAGTGCGAACACACCCGGTAATTGACGTGAAGATCGACTACCTTGTCGTATAGCCCATGACGGGAGATCTTTATCCAGTCCGTCAGGCAGTCGACTGCGACCGTTTCATCGACATGCGGATTTGTGTCGATGAGATCGCGATATGCCCTGTTTACAACCCAGGTCAAATTACAACCCGGGTATTTCATCTTCAAGTAGCGGGCGACTGGCTCGCACGCCACGATATCGCCAATATGCTCTACCAGCCCAATAACGACTCTCATCCCTACCTCATCTCGCAATCACTCGTTCACTACATCAGGTGCTGGCCATCACCTGTTCCGCCACCCAGGCTCACTGGTTCAGGAGCGTTTCACGACTCGCTTCAGCAGGCGCAAGGGGGCGGTAAGCCGCCAGCTACTAGATCCATATACGTCATTTAGCGTCGCCTGCAGCGCCACTTCTCGAGCATGTGCCAGTCCAGCTTCGGCGCGTACACTGACCAGCTCCCTAAGCGCCGGTTCGAGTTCCGTCCGCATCTGGGCGATCTCGGCGCGCAACTGTTCGACCTGCGAGTGCATACCCGCCAGCAGGCGGTTCTTTTCCTCTTCGGCTGCCGCAAGCCGCCGATCTGCCTCGATACGGGCGCCGTCGAGCGCGCGGGCAAGCTGGTGCTCAACATCGCGCTGAAGCGTCTCGTAGGCCGAGCGCAACTCGCGCGCTTCATCCAGACAAATCCGGCCGCCGGACCGCCCGGCGGCACCGTTGCGCAACACCTCATGTTCATACTGAGGCTTGTTCAGCAACGCCAATGCCAGATCATCAGCGGTTTCAATATCCAGCAACAACTCGCACGATCGCAGCGCGTACGCCTCTAGCGGATCCGCTCCAGCCGCCGGCGTGCCGACCAGCGCAATCTCGCGCGCACCGCCAAAAATATTCTCCGGATTTTCCCGGAAGTTGTCGGCATTGTAAGCGAGAACAACGTGCGCTCGAACCCTGTAACCATATTCCTTGAGCAGCGCCAAGCTTCGCAGTCCATCTTCAAGAGAATTACATTCTGCGTAGATAGCGGGTTGACAGCGGCGAATGGTCTGCGCGGCACCGCGCAGGACCATGTCTTCCATGCCCTCCACGTCGATCTTGATCAGTGCGCATGAGGAAACCCCGAGGTCGTCGACAGCGATCGACCGGATTGCCAGCCCTCCCGGTCGCGCGGAGTCGCCTTCGTCGGCGCTCGCATGCACACCGGGAACCAGCACGTCACGCAGGGACGCGCTGCCATAACTGCCCGGCGACTCGATATCGATTGACGGGATCAGTTCGTCCTTTGCCGTCGCCGACGCCACAGCGTGTTCGAGCCGGACATGCTTCAGGCCGTTCGCCGCGATATTGCGGCTCAGCACTTCGAAGCTGCTCGATTGGGCTTCGATGGACACCACTTGCCCCGCTTCCCCAAGATGCCGGGCGAAGGCTAGCGCATGCGTGCCGATATACGCGCCCACGTCGATGATCGTGTCGCCTTCGCGAACCATCGACAGCATGAAGCTCAGTTCGTTCTCTGCCCACTCGCCGTACTTGCGTAGGGAGTCAGTGATCGCCCCCGTGTCGTTTGCAAAGAACGTGACTTGTCCGTAGCGGGAATTCACAGTATCGAGCAGATCATCAGAATGCATTATGCCAACCTCAATTCTTTAGCCGGTTTAGATTTATATATCGCGGCGTGTGTCTAACGGTCTCACGCGGTGCGGCATGATTCGTGGCAAAGAACGCCCCATGCGTGCTTTGCAACAAGTTCAGACAGGTTACTTCGCCAACCAACGTACGTAGCGGTCGACACCTTCCTGCACGCTCAGAAACGGCGCGTCATAGCCCGCGGCACGCAGCTTCGTGAGATCGGCTTGCGTAAAGC
>NZ_JBNDMQ010000050.1:0-58222 GCF_050436665.1 Paraburkholderia sp. EB58
CCCACCGCGATGTTCACGCCGCTCTTCGTGATTGCCCGTACGGCGGGCTGGAGCGCGCACATCATCGAGCAGCGCATCGACAACAAGATCATCCGACCGAGCGCGAATTACACCGGTCCAGAGAATTTGAAGTTCGTGACGCTAAATAGGAGAAAATAGCGTCCGCTGTGCGCTTTCAGGGCGCGTGCAGTTCCACCCTGGCGGCTGTGTTCACCCGTAGCCGCGCACTATTCAACCAATATTAGATAGAAAGGCTAACTCCATGAAAAAGCTGTTGATCGCCGCCGTTGTTGGCGCCTTGTCCTCGACGATGCTGATCGCCGCGACGGACGCTTCCGCACAAACGGCGTCGGCCACCGCCGCGACCTCGACCCCCGCCAAGAAGGCGAAAAGACCGGCTCCGAAACGCCTGATCAAGCGCAAGCCGAATCCGGCCAAGGAAGCGAAGGTCGATCCGGTACCGGACGGCTCGGTTAAGTGGGCATGTAACGAAGGCCTGTCGTTCGACCTGAAGGGCGACATGAAGCGCGACCAGATCGTCACGGTTCACTGGGCGAACAAGAACTACAACTTGCCGCGCGAAGCCACCACGACGGGCGCTGACCGCTTCCACGACGCCGCTTCGGGTCTGGACCTGGTCGTGATCCCGACCAAGGCCATGCTGTTCTCGGACAACGACGGCTCGCGCCTCGCGGACGAGTGCAAGACGCCGGAAATGGCACAAGGCGCACCGGCTCCGACGCAGTCGAACGAGCTGATCAAGAACCCGAGCAACTAAGTTTCCTTTTTACGAGGGAAGACCCCGATGTCCGCTCCGATATCCAACGTACGGCCCGACCCGGACCAAGTCCTGGTCGATATTGTCGATTACGTGCTGGATTTCCCGATCGACAGCACGCTCGCGCTGGAAACCGCGCGTAACTGCCTGATCGACACGCTCGGCTGCGGACTCGAGGCGCTCACCTACCCTGCTTGCTCCAAGCTGATGGGACCAATCGTGCCCGGCACGATCGTCCCCAACGGCGCCAAGGTGCCTGGCACGCAGTTCCAGCTGGATCCGGTTCAAGCCGCCTTCAATATCGGCGCCATGATCCGCTGGCTGGACTTTAACGACACCTGGCTCGCGGCCGAATGGGGCCATCCGTCGGACAACCTCGGCGGGATCCTCGCCACGGCCGATTGGCTCTCGCGTACCGCCATCGCCGCCGGCAAGAAGCCGCTGACGATGAAGGACGTCTTGATCGGCATGATCAAGGCGCACGAAATCCAGGGCTGTATCGCACTGGAGAACTCATTTAACAAAGTCGGGCTCGATCACGTGCTGCTCGTGAAGCTCGCCTCGACCGCGGTTGTGGGCCGACTCTTAGGCCTCACGCGTGACGAACTGATCAATGCTATTTCCTTGGCTCTCGTGGACGGCCAGGCGCTGCGTACCTACCGCCACGCGCCAAACACCGGCTCGCGCAAATCGTGGGCTGCAGGCGACGCCACCTCGCGCGCCGTGCGTCTCGCGCTGATCGCGAAGACCGGCGAGATGGGCTATCCGTCGGTGCTGACCGCGAAGACGTGGGGCTTCTACGACGTGCTGTTCAAGGGCCATGAGTTCAAGTTCCAGCGCCCGTACGGCTCGTACGTGATGGAAAACGTGCTGTTCAAGATTTCGTTCCCGGCCGAGTTTCATTCGCAAACCGCGGTGGAAGCAGCCATGACGCTGCATGCGCAATTGCGCGCAGTGGGCAAGACAGTGGAAGATATCAAGCGGATCACGATTCGCACGCACGAAGCCGCGATCCGTATCATCGACAAGCAAGGGCTGCTTAACAACCCGGCCGACCGCGATCACTGCATCCAGTACATGATCGCCGTGCCGCTGATCTACGGCCGCCTGACGGCCGCGGACTACGAAGATTCCGTCGCACAGGATCCGCGCATCGACGCGCTGCGCGACACCATGAGCTGCGTGGAAGACCCGCAGTTCACCAAGGATTATCACGATCCGGAGAAGCGTTCGATCGCCAATGCACTGACGGTCGAATTCAACGACGGGTCGACATTCGACGAAGTAGTAGTCGAATACCCGATCGGTCACAAGCGCCGCCGTGCAGACGGTATTCCGTTGTTGGTCGAGAAGTTCAGGACCAACCTCGCGCGCAAGTTTCCGGTCAAGCAGCAACAAGCGATTCTCGATGTGTCGCTCGATCAGGCAAGGCTCGAAGCCATGCCGGTCAATGAATACGTCGATCTGTATGTCATCTAGTTCAGTACTGTAGTTCCGCGATCAAACCAAGGAAAACACCATGGCCCACAACCTCCACAAAACGCTCAAGGAATTCGACAGCGGTTCCGGCAAAGGCAAGTTCTATTCGCTGCCGCAACTCGGCAAGGCACTGAACATCAAGATCGACCGCCTGCCGGTTTCGATCCGTATCGTGCTGGAGTCGGTGCTGCGTAACTACGACGGCAAGAAGATCGCCGAAGAACACATCACGCAACTAGCAAACTGGAAGCCGACCGCCTCGCGCGTCGATGAAATCCCGTTTGTCGTCTCGCGCGTCGTGCTGCAAGACTTCACCGGCGTGCCGCTGCTCGCCGACATCGCAGCGATGCGCGGCGTCGCGCAACGCGCCGGCAAGAACCCGAAGTCGATCGAACCGCTGGTCCCGGTTGACCTGGTGGTCGACCACTCGGTGCAGATCGATTATTTCCGTCAAAAGGATGCACTCGACCTGAACATGAAACTGGAATTCCAGCGCAACAACGAGCGCTACCAGTTCATGAAGTGGGGCATGCAGGCATTCGACACGTTCAAGGTCGTGCCGCCGGGCGTGGGTATCGTTCACCAGGTGAACCTCGAGTACCTCGCACGCGGCGTGCACAAGAAGACTGACGGCAGCGACACCGTGTACTACCCGGACACGCTCGTTGGCACAGACAGCCACACGACGATGATCAACGGCATTGGCGTGGTGGGCTGGGGCGTAGGCGGCATCGAAGCGGAAGCGGGCATGCTCGGCCAGCCGGTGTACTTCCTGACGCCGGACGTGGTGGGCGTCGAACTGAAGGGCAAGCTGCGCGAAGGCCTGACAGCGACCGACCTGGTGCTGACCGTTACCGAACTGCTGCGTAAGGAAAAGGTAGTCGGCAAGTTTGTCGAGTTCTTCGGTGAAGGCACGAAGTCGCTGTCGCTGCCGGACCGTGCAACGATCGGCAACATGGCGCCGGAATACGGCGCAACGATGGGCTTCTTCCCGGTCGACGAAAAGACCATCGACTACTTCAAGGGCACGGGCCGCACCGACGCCGAAATCTCAGCTTTCGAAAACTACTTCAAGGCGCAAGGCCTGTTCGGTATTCCGAAGGCTGGCGACATCGACTACACCAAGGTCGTCAAGCTCGACCTCGGCACCGTGACGCCGTCGCTGGCAGGTCCGAAGCGCCCGCAAGACCGTATCGAAATCGGTCACGTGAAGTCGACCTTCGGCGACCTGTTCTCGAAGCCGGTCGGCGAAAACGGCTTTGCGAAGAAGGCTGCTGATCTGGACGCGCAATACACGACGTCGAACGGCGTGAACGTGAAGAACGGCGACATCCTGATCGCTGCCATCACGTCGTGCACGAACACGTCGAACCCGAGCGTGCTGCTGGCCGCCGGTCTGCTGGCGAAGAAGGCTGTGGAAGCTGGCCTGACGGTCGCTCCGCACATCAAGACCTCGCTGGCTCCGGGATCGCGTATCGTCACCGAGTACCTGACGAAGACCGGCCTGATGCCGTTCCTGTCGAAGCTCGGCTTCGAACTCGCTGCTTATGGTTGCACGACCTGTATCGGTAACGCGGGCGACCTGACGCCGGAACTGAACGAAGCGATCACGAAGAACGACATCGTTGCTGCGGCAGTGCTGTCGGGCAACCGTAACTTCGAAGCGCGTATTCACCCGAACATCCGTGCGAACTTCCTGGCATCGCCGCCGCTGGTCGTAGCCTACGCAATCGCAGGCAACATCACGCGCGACCTGATGACCGAGCCGGTTGGCAAGGGCAAGGGCGGCAAGGACATCTACCTGGGCGACATTTGGCCGACCAGCGACGAAGTTAACGACCTGCTCAAGTTCGCGCTGGACGCAGAAGCGTTCCGCAAGAACTACGCACAGCTCACCAAGAAGGGCGACCTGTGGAGCAAGATTGAAGGCGAAGAAGGCCAGGTCTACGACTGGCCGAAGTCGACCTACATCGCTGAGCCGCCGTTCTTCGGCAAGGACTTCTCGATGACGCCGGCAGACAGCATCGCCGCCGTCAAGAACGCACGCGCGCTGGGCATCTTCGGTGACTCGGTCACGACCGACCACATCAGCCCGGCAGGTTCGATCAAGGAAGACTCCCCGGCAGGCAAGTGGCTGAAGGCAAACGGCGTGCAAAAGGCCGACTTCAACAGCTACGGCTCGCGCCGCGGCAACCACGACGTGATGATGCGTGGCACGTTCGCCAACGTCCGGATCAAGAACCTGATGATCCCGGTGAAGGCAGACGGTACGCGCGTGGAAGGCGGCTTGACGATTCACCAGCCAAGCGGCGAACAAGAGTCGATCTATGACGCAGCGATGAAGTACATCGACGCGGGTACGCCGACCGTTGTGTTCGCGGGTGAAGAGTACGGTACGGGTTCGTCGCGTGACTGGGCGGCGAAGGGTACGCAACTGCTGGGCGTGAAGGCTGTGGTCGCACGCAGCTTCGAACGGATCCACCGTTCGAACCTGGTGGGTATGGGCGTGCTGCCGCTGCAGTTCAAGGGCTCGGATAGCGTGCAGTCGCTCGGTATTACCGGCGAAGAAACGTATGACGTCGAAGGCCTTGGTGACGACTTCAAGCCGCAGCAGGAAGTCACGCTGGTGATTCGCGGTAAGGACGGCAAGGAGAAGCGCGTGCCGGTTCTGCTGCGTATCGATACGCCGATCGAAGTCGACTACTACAAGCACGGCGGGATTCTGCCGTTTGTGCTGCGTTCGCTGCTGGCTGCTTAAGGCTAGCGACTACGCACGCAGTAGAGCTAAGCTGTTTTGCAGGTGCTGCGTCCGTTAGGACGCAGCCGACTTTGGAAGCCCGACTTTGGTCGGGCTTTTTTTAAGTGTCGAGCTTAGTTAAACCCTACTCGGCTTTGGATTTAGCGCGTGGGTGTGTCATCGCCCAGCTTTTGAGAGCGGTGGTGACTTCGTCGATGACGCCAGTCCAGTCGTCGAACTTCGCTTGTCTGAACAGGCGTATCCCCTTCGGATACCAAGGCGAATCCGTCTGGTCGGTCAGCCAGCGCCAGTCAGTGTTGAAGGACGGTAGCATGACCCAACAAGGCTTCCCGAGCGCACCCGCAACATGGGCGACCGAAGTATCCACGCAAATGGTCAGGTCCAGTTGCGACACAATGGCCGCCGTATCGGCGAAGTCTTGAATGCCTTGTCCCAGCGGAATAAGGGGTTGTCCAGCCGGTGGTCGAATGGCTTCATCCTCTCCTTGCCCCTTCTGCAGGCTAATAAACGTCACGCCTGGAACTGACCATAGCGGCGATAACACGGAAATTGCCGGCAAAGACCTACTGGCGTCGTTACTGTGTGCGGCGTTTCCCTTCCAGACAAGCCCCACGCGCAAGCCATCGCGGGGCAGCTTCTTTCGCCAACGTTCGATTCGTTCACGCAAGGGGAAAACATAAGGAACGCGGGCTGGGATCGTTTGCACGGTCGTGGCAAAGCGCAGCGGCAGGCTCATGAACAGCGACCAGTAGTCGTGCAGAGGTACCGTGTTTGGATTGGTGAATACGGCGTCCACGCCCTCAACAGTTTCCAGCAAAGGCTTGAGTGCTGGGCGACAGACCAGAGTGACGCGAGAAGCGCCACGACGCTTTAGCAGTGATGCGTATCGCACGAACTGGACCTGGTCGCCCAAACCTTGTTCGATCCATATCACAATCGACTTCCCGGCAACGCATTCTCCGTGCCATTGCGGGTAGGGCAGATAGTGGGGTATCCCCGTGGCCGGCTTCTTTAGTCTTGGACTGTAGCGTAATTCGTAGCAATTCCAAGCCTCGGCATACCGCCCCAAACCAAGGAGTAGACAACCGAGGTTGTATTGGACATCTGTGAAATCAGGTTTGAGTTCCAGCGCGCGACGATAGGCGGCTTCCGCTTCAACATACCGCTGCGAATGCGCAAGCAAAACACCCCGATTGTTATGGAGATCGGCGAATTCCGGGTTGAGTTCCAGCGCCCGACGGTAAGCGGCCTCCGCTTCAACGATCCGCTTGGTGTCTGTATACAGGCTTCCAAGATTGTTGAGCGTTTCAGCGGAATCCGGTTCGAGTTCCAGCGCGCGAAGATAAGCGGCCTCCGCTTCGACAAACCGATTGGTGTGTGCGAGCAGATTACCCAGATTGTTACGGGCTTCCAGGAAGTCAGGTTTAAGTTCCAGCGCGCGGCGGTAAGCGGCTTCCGCTTCGAAAAAGCGCTTCGCCCGTACCAGCAGAATACCCAAATTGTTGAAGGCTTCTGCGAAATCCGGTTTGAGTTTCAGCGCGCGGCGGTAAGCAACTTCTGCTTCGGATATGTTGCCCTTTGCCGATTCGATTGCACCGATCTGACACGCAAAGATGGCATCCGCATCCGAAGTGCGTGAATCCGCGCCTTGCTGTTCCTCTGATTCGACAAACGTATGGGGTGCGAACGTATCCAGTATTGGGTCTTCGCTCACTGATATCTTTTGTTGGTTAAGCATTGTGGCATCATGCATTTCGTTAAATCAGGGATGGCGCCCACGCAGAGACGGTTGACGGTGCCGCTCTACCTGCGCAACAAGACACGCCCGCGCCCCTTTTCCGGTACCCGTCGTGACTGCGGCCGAGCGTCCCTTATGATTGGCGAGGAGGGTCGCGTTAAACCCTACTCACTGCGATCGGATTGGGCACACGGATGTGTCAGTGCCCAGTTCTTCAGGGCGACAGTGACTTCATCAATGACGTCAGTCCAACCATCGGACTTCGGTTGCCTGAACAGGCGCATCCCTTTTGGGTACCAAGGTGAATCTGACCGATCTTGCAGCCAGCGCCAATCACTGACGTAAGGCAGCAACACCCAGCAAGGCTTCCCGAGCGCGCCCGCAACATGGGCGACCGAAGTATCAATACAAATGGTCAGGTCCAGTTGCGACACAATGGCCGCCGTATCGGCGAAGTCTTGAATGTCTCGCCCCAGCGGAATAAGGGGTTGTCCAGCGGGTGGTCGAATGGCTTCATCCTCTCCTTGCCCCTTCTGCAGGCTAATGAACGTCACACCTGGAACTGACCATAGCGGCGATAACGCGGAAATCGCCGGCAAAGATCTCTTGGCGTCGTTGGAGTGCAAGACGCTTCCCTTCCAGACAAGCCCCACGCGTAAGCCATCGCAGGGCAGCTTCTTTCGCCAACGTTCGATTCGTTCACGCAAGGGGAAAACATAAGGAACGCGGGCTGGGACGGTTTGCACGGTCGTGGCAAAGTGCAGCGGCAAGCTCATGAACAGCGACCAGTAATCGTGCAGAGGTACCGTGTTTGGATTGGTGAGTACGGCGTCCACGCCTTCAACCGTTTCCAGCAAAGGTTTGAGCGCGTCGTTGCAAACCAGAATGATGCGAGAGACGCCACGACGCTTGAGTAGCGGTATGTATCGGGCAAATTGAATCTGGTCGCCAAAACCCTCTTCAGCCCATATGACCAGCGACTTGTTGGCGAGACGCTCTCCTTGCCAACGCGGAAAAGGCAGATGGTTGGGCGCTACAGCGACCCCATCTTTAAGGCTAGGATCGTAACGCGATTCATAATGCTCCCAAGCTTCAGCGTAACGCCCTGATCCAAGGAGAAAGCAGGCCAGATTGTGGCGCACGTCTGCAGAGTCTGGCTTGAGTTCCAACGCACGACGAAAAGCAACTTCGGCTTCGACAGGTCGCCCAATCTCCTTAAGTAGCTTCCCAAGATTGTTCTGCACTTCCACCCAGTCTGGTTTCGCTTCCAGTGCACAACGGTAAGCGAACTCAGCCTCGACGACTCTCCCTGCATCCCTAAGAAGATTACCCAAATTGTTGTGAGCTTCTACGAAATCTGGCTTGATTTCTAGCACGCGGCGATAAGTGGTTTCAGCCTCGACCCATCGCTTTGATTCCCAAAGCAGTATTCCCAGATTGTTTAGCACTTCAACGAAATCAGGTTTGATCTCCAAAGCGCGTCGGTATGCGAATTCCGCTTCGACAAAGCGCTTCGTCGCTGCAAACAAAATGCCCAGGTTATTGAGAACCTCTGCAAAATCCGGCTTGAGCTTCAGGGCGCGACGGTATGCGATCTCTGCTTCGGTCAAATTGCCCTTTTGCAATTCGATTGCCCCGATCTGAAGGGCAGAGATGGCATTGGCATCTGACCTGAATGTGTCCGCGTCCAGCCGTTCACTTGCATCGACAGACGTCTTCGGCGCACGGCTTGTCAGCGTCAGGTCTTCGTTCGCGGAGAGATTTTGTTGGTTAAACATCGTTGAATCGTGCATTTTGTAAACTCGCGGATACCCCCTGCAGACCGCCGGTTCGACCGTAACGTCGACACACACTCGTGCGTGCGGATCACAGATCAAAGCCGGCCAAGCCAGACAGTGCATATGTTGTCATTGGCCGTCGCGATCAGTATGGAAAGCGCTTGGATCGTCGGTAATCCGGCGCTGCGTCATGTGGTCGTTCCAATTGTTGTCGCCCGCCACCGGCACGGCGGCGCGCATGGTCGGACGCTGCTGCTGCGCCGACCAGTTGAGCCACGGGGCGTCGTTGTTCGCCTTAGCGTCGTCGTGCGGCATTTTGGCAGCCCATTCGGGTTGCGTCGACGGCACAGGTTGCGTCGCAGGATGCGTTGCGCGGCTCAATGCGACCCGTTCGTTGACGTGCGTTTCGCTCAGAGTGGCAACCTTGACCCGCTTGACTGGTTTCGCTGGCTGCGTTGAACTGTCTTCCTCACGGGCCGCAACGCGCACGGACTGCTTAGGTGCGACTTGCTTTGGCACAGCAAAGGACAACGGCTTGGCCTGGGTGACTTGCTCGGGTGCCGAGGAACGCACCGGCGCCGCTTGTGAAACCTGATTCGGCGCGGTGGAAGACAACGGTGTCACCTGCGCCGCCTCCTTCGCCACACTAGAGGGCGCAGCCGCAACTTGCGCGACGGGGTTCGGCGCCGCAGGCGCCGCAGGCGCTGCCGACACGGCGAGGGCGACCAGCGGCGTACCAGGGGTCGCCTGATTCGCCGCGGTATGTGTGCCTTCGTCAATCGTCGGCGAAGCCGGCTTCGCAACCGCGACCGTTTCTGCGTGCGTATCACCAACAACCGGCTTGGCGGCAGGTTTCGAACGATCGCCACGCGAGCTTGCAGACGCCAGCACCGTCGGCGCCGCCGTTTTTGCCTTCTCCGCATCCTTCATTGAGTACGTAACCAGCAGCCACGATAGCGCGATGGTGCAACCAGCAAAGATAGCGGCGGCCAGCGCATGATCCGAGCGCGACGAACGGGGACGAACCTTACCCATCTCGAGATAGCGTTTCGCTTCCGCCATCATCTCGTCGATATCATGAGTCGCCACGCGTTGCGGCGGCGCCTTGTAGAACAGCACGTGCTTGACGCCGGGAGGAAACAAGCTAGCCCGCGCCGGTCCGGCAGGTTCACGCACGGCTCGCTGCACCGCTTCGCGCAGCACATTCCGGCGCGAGCCGAACGGCGGCGGCAAACCGTCGAACGGGCGAGGCAGCGGAATCGTCAGATCGCCCTCGATCAAGGCTAGCGGTCGAGTCATGGTAGGTTGCTCCGTTGTGTTTCGATCGCTATGTCGAGATCCTTCATTAGCCCTTCTATACGGTATGCGAGCGCATCGATCGCGCCCGCTTCAGGTTCGGGCTGGACCACGCTCGCGCGCCGCAACGCCTCCATCAAACCGCGCGCCCCGACCAATCCCACGGCGCCGCTCAACCGGTGCAGCGAAGCGCGCAATCCGCCGATATCGCCCCGGTCGAGCACACCGCGCATCTGTTCCAGGTCGTCGATCATCGACTTGCGCCAACCACGCGCGAACGCGCGAAGATCGATACCTTCGTCCGACAGCGCGACGAGATACCACGGATCAAAGGTTTCGGCTAAAGCGGCCGACGGGGGTTCCACGGGCTGTGCGGCAGGCTCCTGCGCAGCCGCGCGACTATCGCAATGCGCCGGTTCAACGGATGAGTACTGCGGTTCGATTGCGAACGGCGCACTGAACATCCTGCTTGTACCGAAGCCCGGCTCACTGCGCACCGTGAGTTCGCCACGCATGTGATGCGCGAGTTGCTGGCAGAGTGCGAAGTTGGGATCGCCATGGTCACTCGCCGCTTCGGCCGGCGTGCCAGTGGCAAACAGGCAAGGAAGCTGCACCTGGATTGGGGCTTCAGGGAAAGCTGCCGCGGCACTGACATCGCGCACCCAGATGAAAATGCGCTGTGAGCCAGCGTTCAGAGACTCTGCACGTGCGGCTACCGTAATCTGCCCGCGCCCGGTCAACCGGACAGCATCACTCAACAAATGGAAAACAATCTGACCGAGTCGGGCACTGTCCGCCAGGATGCGCGCAGCCACCGACCGGTCGATACTCACGCTCAGATACAGGCCTTTCTGCGCCGCAGCAGGTGAAAACAACGCAACGACGCCATCGATGAGTTCGCGCAGGTCCGTCAGGTTTTCGTCGAGAACAACGGTACGCGCTTCGACGGGCGCGGGCGCCAGCATGTCTTCCAGTGCGCGCGCGCACGTGCGCACTGCGGACTGGATTTTGCCGACCACAGGCCGTTGGGACGAAGACATGGAGCTGCTATCAAGCGCTTCGAACAAACCGGACAGCGCGGACAGCGGACCACCCACAAAATGGCGCATGGACATAAGGATTCGTTCGCGCTCCTGAACAGCAGCGGCAGCTTGCCTCGCGGCAACTGCGCGCTCGGCCTGTTCGCGCTCTTCAACCGCGATATACCGGCGCTGCCATTCACTCTCCGTCCCACGCAGCTTCTCGGCTGCACGCTTAAGGGCGACGCGCGCGCGACACCAGCCGCCAAGCGCGACGAGCGTGAGTGCCGCCAGAGCTAGCAGGGATATCAGCAACCCGTGCCACACCATAACCGCACGATGAGCCCCCATTGCAACCTGATGTTGCAACAGACCGGCTTCAGCGGCGGGAATGACCTCGGAGTCGCAAGCGATGCCGGTCGCATCGCGAGAATAAGGATTCTCTTCCGGTTGGACGCGTGTCGCCAGCGCGTCGCGCGCGCTAAGCGCTGCGACTGCGCGCGGCCCGCGCGCGTACTGCGCGCCCGCGCCCTCATTGACCACCGGCGCGGCATTGGCACGCACCGACAGAACGCACAACATCACGAACGCCAAGATGCTGCCAAACGCGGTTGCGTAGCGGATCGAGGCCGCGCGTGCCGAGTGCGAAATGCTGCGAGCGCGGTCCTGCGCGAGTGCCCGGAAGCCAGGCAGGCTCATCATGTCCATACTCGGCCCAGCTCAATCGATCAGCTTTTGCAGCGACGCAAATTCTATGAGCGCGGCGAGCGACGACAAACCCAGCTTTTCCTGAATGCGACTCTTGTACGTACTGACGGTTTTGTCGCTCATGAACAGCGCGTCCCCGATCACCTTGTTCGACATCCCTTTGGACAGCATTTGCAGGATCATCAGTTCCTTATCGGACAGCAACTTGAGCTTGTCTTCCTCGCCGGCATCGTTGGCGGATGCGCCCTTGCCGGCGCCACCGGAACTCATAGGGAAGACGGTGTAACCCGCCATCACGGCCTCCACGCCGCGCATAATCTCCCTCATCTCCTGAGATTTCCCCACGAAACCCTGGGCACCCGAGCGCATAGCTCGTGGCGCGAAGGTAGCCGGATCCTGGCCCGACAAAACCAGCACGCGGACCGACGCATGCGCCAACTTCAGACGCGGGATGACCTCCAGCCCGTTGATACGCGGAATATCGAGGTCGAGGATGGCGAGATCCGGCGTACTTTGCCGTGCCACTTCGACCGCGGTTTGCCCGTTCTCCGCCTCCAGAACCTCGACGACGCCGAGCAGTTGCATAAGATGCATCTTGATGACCAGGCGAAATGCGGGGTGGTCGTCCACAACCAGGATAGTAGTCATTGCGTTGTTATCCTAACGAAATTCTTGTAAGAGGCGTATCTGTGTCGTGCGCCGGCAAAAGCGCGTGCCAGCTGTATTGGCGCGTCGCCTGATTTGCAGGCAGCCGCGTCCGTTCCGTTGTGTTGCGATCAGCCGGCATCGCGCAAGAAATCGATCTCGACGCGCCGGTTCGGCGCGAGACACTGCACGAGTTCGTCGCGCTTTGTTTGCGTACATTCCACCATTGGGTTCGTTTTGCCGCGTCCCGTCACGGTAATGGGCAACGTCACCCCGCGTTTGACCAAATAGGCTTTCACGGTCAGCGCACGCTGCAGCGAAAGCTTCTGGTTGTAGGCGTCGCCGCCCAGACGATCCGTGTAGCCACTGATGTTCAGTTGGCGGATGCCCTTTGCCCGTTGCAGACCGGCCACCACGGCATTGAGTTGTCCTTTGCCGCCCGGCAGCAGCGCAGATACGTCGCCACCGTTGAAGCGGAACGCCGAGTCGGCTCGCAGCGTGATCCGCGGCGCTGCGGCGTGCGCCGGAGCTGGTGCGGACGAGGGCACTGGCGAGCTCGGCGTCGCGCATTGCAGCGCCGCCTCCGCCGACTTTCGCAAGTTGCCCTGGATACCAGGCATCGCCTTCTCGGCAGCCGCGAAGTTACGCGTCCATGCGTGGTGGCCAGCCAGCATCAGTTCGACTTCGGCGCAGGCGAGCGGCGCTTGCGCGTCCGGGCAGCGCGCGGTGGCCGGATCGCTCTTGATGACGTTGACGATCTTCCACAAGTCCGGACGGACTGTCGATACAGTGCGCAGTTCTGGATTGGCAGCGGACAGCGGTGTGCTGTTTTCCAAACCGAAAGTGATCATGGCGGCCTGGCCGATCGCTTCCTCGACGAAGCCCCACTGGTCGTGCGCGCTCCATTCCGCTTGCCCTGCATCGATCCAGCATTGGGCCTTCGTGTGGAAATAGGTGTTCTTGTCGCCGGGCAATTTGTCGAGCCGCTGCTGGAGAGCAGCAAGCGCCTCGCCGCCGCTCGTGATCTGCGAATAGGTGCTCAGCCATTGCGGCGTGACCGCACCGGCGGCTGTGTCCTGAGCTGTTCCGATACCGGTCTGGAGAACCGTTGGGTCTTCAATGCCCAGTCGGTCGCGTTCGGCCTGGCTCGCGCAGCCCGTTAAAGCCAGTGCACACGCCACCATCGTTAGCTGAAATTTCATCGCTTCCCTGCGTTAAAACGCATTCATTCTGTAAGAAGCGTTGAGTATGGAGGGGCGCCTCTAGGCCTGGAATGGGAAGATTCTTAGAGTGTCGTCGGACGAGCGAGCGATTTGATCTATTTCGCATGTCCGAACTTCCCTCGCTAATTTAACTAACTAATCAACTAGCCTGAATAGATGAGCGCGAAAGGCTCTCCGGCAAAGCACGCGGATGCGGCAAACGAACCATGGCTAACCGACTGGATGGATGAAGTCACGGACTTTGCGGACACTGCTGGGCTGATCGAGAGCCTCGACCTGGTGATCTCCACCGACCTCGGCGGCCCATCTTGCCGCAGCGAGGCGACTCGGATGCTGTGTTGACTAGGGTGGCGGCAGCTTTGGCGGAGTGTTTCATTCCTCATGGCGAGCGTCGTGAACCGTTTCGGGACGATCCTACAGACCGACTGCCTTTCAACACGCATAATCGGCGTGGAGTAGAACTCGCACACCGCGCCGTGTTTCGCATATCTGGCCGAGCGTCTATCTTATCCTCGCGTCCCAACGTGCCGACTCGATTTAAGTGCTTATGGCCGTCGGACGGACCTCTCAGCGGCTCTTCGTTCTCCGATCATGCAATCCCCTTCCCACCTGCGGCCTGATGACACTTCAACCTGGTACGACGACGCCGTGGACGCCTATCAGGCGCGGCACTTTGACGTGGCGGCGGCGCTCGTTGACCGCATTCTTGCCCGGGACCCGGGACATGCGGGCTGCCTGCACTTGCGCGGGCTGCTGGCACTGGTGTCGAACCAGATCGAAGCGGCACAAAGCTGGGTTGAGCGCGCGATCAGGATTCAGCCCGAGCCGATCTTCTTCAATACCCTATACGCCATCTACCTGAGATTGAACGACTTCGACAGCGCCGTTCAAACCATCCGCCAAGGTCTGGCACTCCACCCCGCCTTTCCGGTGCTTCACTACAACCTGGCGCTGACACTACAGCATGAGGAACGTCTTGAGGAGGCAGCCATCAGCTACCGCCGGACGCTTGAACTCCAGCCGGACAACTCGGCGGCACACAACAACCTGGGCCTCGTCTACAAGAATCTCGGCGCATGGGATGACGCCGAGCGGCACTACAGGCACGCCGTCACGCTCGGACCGACCAATCTCGTCGCTCGCAACAATCTGGGCAATGCCTTGCTCGCCACGGGCCGCTATGAAGAAGCGTGGCCCTATTTCGAAGACCGCTGGGCCAGTTTCAAGGATGCCGAAGGGCGACCCCAACCAGTGCGCCCGCAACTGCCACTGCCGCAATGGAAAGGCGAAGGTCCCGGTGCAGCAAATCGCGTGGAGAGACCGCACGCACGCGGAATACGCCTGCTCGTCGTTCACGAACAGGGCTATGGCGACAGCCTGCAGTTTGTTCGCTATCTGCCGTTGGCACTCGAACGCTTCGCGCAGGTCGGCTACATCTGTCCGCCATCCCTGCGACGCCTGTACGAACAATCGTTGTGTTCGCGCTGGCCGGCCCTCGTGCTGCTCGACGCAGTACCCACCGACCTGAACGATTTTGACTGGTATTGCCCTTTGATGTCGTTACCGATGGCGTTCGGCACCCGGCTCGACAACATTCCGGCGGCGACGCCGTATCTGTATGCCGATCCCGAATGCGCTGCCCCATGGCGAGCAAAGCTGGCTGAGTTGCCGAACCCCGAACTGCCACGTGTGGGCGTTG
The DNA here is from genome assembly GCF_050436665.1 of Paraburkholderia sp. EB58. Taxonomy (NCBI): domain Bacteria; kingdom Pseudomonadati; phylum Pseudomonadota; class Betaproteobacteria; order Burkholderiales; family Burkholderiaceae; genus Paraburkholderia; species Paraburkholderia sp. EB58. Next base: position 15,122 of record NZ_JBNDMQ010000050.1, read on the forward strand.
TGTGGGCAGGTGGTCATTCAGGCTGGGCGGCCGACCGGGTGCGCAGCCTGACGGCCGCGCAAATGGCACCGTTGCTCGCCTTGCCGCACGTCCGCTGGATCAGCCTGCAAAAGACCGATGACCCGGAAAAGCGAGCCGATGCGGCAAGCAATGCCAGGCTGAAAGACTGGACGGACGAGTTCACAGACTTCGCAGACACCGCCGCGCTGATCGAGAACCTCGACCTTGTGATCTCGGTCGACACCTCAGTGGCACACCTTGCGGCAGCGATGGGCAAGCCCGTCTGGTTGCTCAACCGCTTCGCGGGTTGCTGGCGCTGGCTGCAGAATAGAGACGACAGCCCCTGGTATCCCAGCTTGCGCGTCTTCACGCAGTCGCGGCGCGGCAATTGGGATGAAGTGCTGGCGCGAGTCGCCGCGGCCCTGCAGCAGCACTTCTTGTCGCATGACGGGCAGAAAGAAAGCAGCCTCCCGAACTGCGAGAATCAGGCACCTTAACCTTGGCTCACGGCTCGCGATTTGCCATGTATCAGGCTCGCGCGGCGCTCACGCCTCACTTCAACCCAAAGTCCACCCGCGTCGTCGCTCCCTTATCCTTGATCCCCTGTGCATCAAGCTTCGGTGCAACGATAAACACACGGCTGCTGTCGATCTTCCCGTCGAAGTATTGCTGCACGCTCTGCGCACGCTGCTGCGCGAGTTCACGCAAGCTGGCGTCGTCGACGGGCGCATGTTCGGCCAGCGCGCTCTTCATGTCATCCTCGGGCAGCGACTTCGTGAGACCCACAAAATTGCGCGGCTTTTTGAAGTCCGCATCTTTGTAGGCCTTGGTCAGATACTTGTCGTAGTCCTTTGGATCGACCGTCACCGTCGACAGATCGACGCTTTCCCCATTGCCGACCACATCCTTGATCTTCTCCTGCTTGACCAGTTTCTCAACGTACGCCGTGCGCAATGCCGGCGTATCGACCGCCGGATCGACACGCCCGATCAAGTCAATGCGAATCGACGATTTATCCGTCAGTGCCTTCGCAATCGTGTCGAGCTTCTTGTCCGCAGCATCCGAGAGTTTTGCGGACCCCGCGTCGAATTCGACATAGCCCATCTCTTCGCCGCTACCGCCAAACGCATTCGCGAGCAGCGAGAACGGCGCGGTCACCGCCTTCTCCAGCAGATTCAGCACCGCGTGCCAGATCAGACCGCCAATACTGAATTCCGGATTCGACAGCGAGCCGGACACCGGAATGTTCACGTCGATCTCGCCTTTTGAGTTCTTCAGCAGCGAAATCGCAAAGCGCACCGGCAGCCTGGTCGCCGTGTTGTTGTCCACGTGGTCGCCGAACGTCAGTTGATCGATGAAGATGTGATTGTTCGCAGTCAACTGGTCGTTATCGAGCTTGTAGTGCAGGTCGACGTTGAGCTTGCCCTTCGTGATCGGATAGCCCGCGTACTTCGCCGAGTACGGCGTGAGGTTGGTCAACTCGATGTCATGCGCGCTCGCCGTCAGATCGAGCGCCGGCTTGGCGATCAGCGGATTCACCGTGCCTTTGATCGACAGCGGGCCGTTCGCCGCGAGCTTGGCGGCGACATCCACTGGCGCGGACGTGGTCGATTGTGTGCCGAACGCTCCGATCGTCCCCTGAATGCCCACCAGGTTCGCCGTGAAGTTCGGCTTGATGAAGTTGTCGGTGTACGTCACGCGGCCCTGCTGCAGTACAAGTTGACCGAAGTGCAGCTTTACGGGGCTGGATGGCGGCGTAGCCGCGGTCACTGTGCCGGAAGCCGTCGCGGATGCCGCATTCGTCGTTGCCGTGGACCTAGGCACGACCGCGGATGCCGGCACCGTCGCTGACGCAACCGCAGTCGTCGAGGCCGGCACCACAGCCGCAACCCCGGCGGTAGCAGGCGCCGCCGACTCAGACTCGGCACCGGCCGTACCCGGCGTCAACGGCACCGGCTCCGTTTTGCTCTTGCTGCGCGTCAGCGACTGCGGGCCGCCGGTTTCATGCGCGACGACGTCCGTGAGATTCAGCTTGCCCTGTGGATCCAGCAGCACCCGACCGTAGAAATTCGAGAACGTCACGCGCCCGGCATCCACGTCGGTGCCATGCTCGTCATAAATGGCCTTCAGGTTCGTCAGCGCGAGCGAGCCCCATCCTGCGAACGAGTCTGAGGTCGCCTTGTCGAGCATGCGCACGTCAACCAGCGCCGCGTTGCCGCGATAGGACGCCTTCAATGCTTTCGCTTCCTGCGACAGCGCCACATCGCCCTTCATGTTCAGCAGCGCGCTGGCAATCGTCGCGTTGAGTTTGCCACCAAAGTACGGTTCGAACGCCGCCGCGTCGAGTCGGTTCGCATCCACTCTCAGCGCGAGTTTGAGCGGTGTCGCAGTAACGTCGCCTGTGACCCCGAGCGTGCCTTTGCGATTAAGCGTTGCCTGCAGATCGATCGGCAATGGCCGGCTCAGATCGTCGCTGATCTGCTGTACCTTCAGTTGCAGCGGCGTGATGTTGAGTTTGACCGGATGCGGCGTCGAGTTATCGGTGAAGTTGGCCGTCGCATCCTTCAGGCTGAGTTCGCCGATCTTGTAGTGCCAGGCAGGCCCCTGTTCCTGCGCCTTCTTGACCGCATGGATGGCAGTGCGTTGCTGGGCCTCCTGATGCGGTCCGGCAAGCGCGGCGAGGTCGATGCTGCCGTCCTTCAGACGCTGGGCATTGATGACGAGGCCCGTGGTGTCGACGCCGGTGATATCCGCGTTGCGGCCGGACACGTCAACCGCCTTCACGTTCACCTGCCCCTGCGCGAGCGCCACGACCGGCTCCTTGCTGCCGTGAGCCGCCAGCTTCAGCGATTGCAGGTCCAATTGGCTTTCGCCGACCTGAATGTCCGGCGGCGATTTCGACCAGTTCGCGCTGACGTTGGCCGTCGCGGAGAGCGCGCCATCGGTCACCTGAGCGGCGGTCATGCTGTCGAGATACGGTTGCAACATCGGCAGCGACAGCGACTTGAGATCAATCTTCGAATCCGCGCTCTTCGCCACAAGGCCAAGCGAACCCGCCGCATCAAGCGAGCCGGGGCTGTCCTTGAACTGTGTGCTCACCGTGTAATGCGCAGGCGCCGCTGCAATCGTCGAGAAGTCCGCGAGCGAAACTGCCAGGCTCTTCAAACCCAGCGCCACGGGCCTCGCCGCCGCGTCATCCTGAACGTTGACGGCACCGTCGTTGAGCGCAAAGCGTTTGATCGCCAGATCGAGCGGCGCCGGTGCCTTTGCTGGACTCGCCGCGGATGACGCAGCCTCGGGCGCGCTCGCCGCGCCTTGCGCAACACTCGCGGATGCCGCCTCGCTTGCCGATGCAGCCGCGCTTGCCGGCACCGGACCTGCCGCCGGCGTAAACGTGCGCTCGACGCTCAACACGCCGTCCTTGTCGCGCGCCAGATTGACCGTAGGCGTGTCGACGCGGATATCGTCGAAGTGATACACGCTCTTCAACGGTTCGAGCATCGCCGCCGCGACATGCAACGCGTGCGCCGCGAAGAACGGCTGCTTGTTCTCATCGAGCACGTCGACATCGTTCAGATCGACGGTCCCAGTCACGCGCAGCGAAGGCGCGTTGTCGGACATGACGAAATTGAGCTTCAGATCCGTCGACAGCTTGGCCGTCTGCACGGTCACCGGCAACTTTGTGGGCGCATACGACAGGATGTGCGGCACATCGAGCCCGTCGAAACGCAGCGACACTGCCGACTCGCGCGACGCGGCAAACGGCTTGGTCTTGCCGTCGATGGCGAGCGGGCTGCCGTCGATTCGCGCGCGCAACAGTGGTTCGACGAAGATATCTGTCTTCGACGGCAACGTGGCGATAAACGGAATGCCAAGCTTCCACTGGTCGATCACGTGCTTCACGCCAAGCAGTCGATCATCGAAGGTAATCTGGCCGTTTTCGAGCCGGATATTCGACACCGAAAACAAAGTGGGCTTGCTATCGGGCTTGGACGGTTGCTTCGCGAACTTCTCGATCAGATCGGTGAAATTGAAGCGCTGCGCGTCGTAGCGAATGATGTTGAAGCGCGGCGAGTCGATCTGCACTTCGTCGACGATCGGCGCGCCGCGAAAGACCGAGCTCCACGACGGCTGCAAGATCAGCCGGGAGATATCAATGAAATCCCCCTCCCCGGCGCGCCCGCCGATATGGATGCGGTCGGCTTCGAACCTCAGCGTGTAGGGGTTGAGCGCGATACGGCCGATCGTAGCTGGCCGGTCGAGCTGTTTGCTGAGCTGTTGCTCGGCAATATGGCGAATCAGCGGCGGCGCTGCAAAAAAGCCGAGCAGACCGAACACCACGAGGAAGATCAGCAGGCCGATCACAATCCGTCGCGTACGACGTGCCTGCGCGACTCCGCGCACGGCCTGCAGGGAAGATGTCAGGGTAGCTTTATTGAGGCTTGCCATGCTCGGTCATGGGTGATGCGGCGGCAAGCCCGCCGCGTAACTAAGGTCCTGCCTCGGGCAAGTATATGTCTTGGGGCGAGTGCGGGATAGGAATGTAAGCCGAAAGGAAACAATCACCCGAATTGCATGAACCTAGTGTGAAACGAGCGGGATCACGCGGTTTGTGACGCTCGCTGCAATGCCGCGAACCTGCACTTCAGGTTCAGAAACAATCGACTGGCGGGTGTTGCGCCCGCCAGTCAGTATGCGCGCCGCATAGACGCGACACACACCCTTGCATCACTGACGCACCACCGCCGGCGGTTGCCAGGTGCCGTCAGTGGCTGGCGGCTTCGGCGCATAGAGACGCAGCACGAGCTGGAGGTCGGTATGCGGCGCCGGCAGCCAGTTCGCCGCCCGCACTCGCGCCGACGACACCACCACATCGAGCGAGCCGTCACGATTGCGGCGCGCGCCGTTGCGCTCGCCCACGGCAAGCCGCGCCGGCGCGCTTTCGCCGAGCGCGCCGTCTTTCGTATAAGCGGTGATGGTCCAAAAGCCGCGTACCGGCGGCAACTGGTTCGGCGTGAAATGGATCACGTAGCGGTTCGCGCCGTTCAGCGCGTGGCCTTCGCTATCCAGCGTCAGCGTGGCGCGCACTTCGTCGTCCCGCGTGCCAATGCCGGGCTGTGCATACGCCGCGTAGGCACGTAGCGCATAATCAGGTCCGTAGTTGCCGACCCCGTCGCCGAACCAGGTCCAGCCATTGACACTCAGCAGATTGGGCGGCGGCGTAACCACACGCTCGCGGCCATCGCTCAGGCCCGCGGTGATCGCGTCGCTGGCGTCCGGCAGTTTGACCGGCTCGCCTGGTTTCACGCCAAGGTCAGCGAGGATCTTCAAGGCGTGAGGATCGTCGGGCACCGGTGGGTTGTCCTGCAGTCCCTCCGCAAGGCGGCTGAAGAAGCCGCTCGCATCGAGCGCGGCCACCTGCGCGGTCGGCGAGCCAGATGCCGCCAACGCCGCTGCCGCCGCGGCGTTGCCGCCCGGTGCGATCGAGGCCGAGCGCGCATCGCTCGTGTAGACGCTCAGCGGTACCAGGCGAAGGCCGCGCTGCAGCTTGCGGATCAAGGTCACGTCATGGCCGCCGTTCGACTGGATCCGCACCGTCACCCACGCATTGCGGGACGGCACGTCGACGCGTTTAACATTCTTCGGCAAGTCCCCCTGCCAGCCTGGGCCGACGAAGGCCACCGCCTGCTCCTTGATACCGTTGGCACGCGGTCCGGTTTGCGCACTGGTCGACCAGACCACGTTGGTCCACATGTCGAGTGCACGCGCATCGACATAACGGCCGTGCGAATCGGGCAGCGAAAGGATGACCGGCTCCGCGCCAAGGTCGAGCCAGCCGCTCGAATCGAACGTATCGAGACTCGGCGTGGGCGGATTGGCCGAGCCGACCGGCGGCAACGCCTGCGCGTGCCGCAAGGTATTGAGCGGCGCCTGCCCGGGGTCGGTGCCGACAGCAGCGTCGCGCGCCGTTTCCATCAGCACGAGCGGGTAGCCGAACACGTAGGAATCGGCCACCTCGTCCTTGATCCAGCCGGTTGGCTTGGGTGTGTCGACGGCTGTCGAGGCGCAGCCGGCGAGAAACGCGAGCCCTGCGAACGACGCGCAGGTCCAGTGAAGCGAAAACAGTTCTCGGCGATTTTTTATCATTCGTTCAGAGGGCAGAACGTTCGGTCCAGGGAGATGCGTCGGTCAGCAGCGGCTCTGCCCGCGTGGCCCCCAAGCCCACCGCGAACGTGCCGCGTATCTCTATCCCGACAACAACGGGTTGTATCGTATCCTTGACAGCTAGCAAGCGCAAAGGCACAAACGTACCTTTTGCACGACTCGCCGCCCTCTCGCACCCGGAGTGCCCCATGTACGTCCCAGCCCATTTCGAAGAGAACCGTCCCGAGGTTCTTCACCAACTGATCGTCGACCAGCCGTTCGGCACGCTCGTCACAACCGGTCCCAACGGTCTCGATGCGAATCATTTGCCTTTTGAATTCGCCGCGGACGTGGGGCCGATTGGCACGTTGCGGGCGCATGTCGCGCGCGCCAATCCGGTCTGGCAAGAAGTGGCCGAGAATCCGGACACGCTAGTGATCTTTCAAGGGCCGGCGGCCTATATTTCGCCGACCTGGTATCCGAGCAAGCACGAGACGCATCGTCAGGTGCCGACCTACAACTACATGGTGGTTCACGCACACGGCAGGATCGTTGTGCACGAAGAAGAGGCGTTCTTGCGCGGCCTCGTCGCGCGGCTCACCCGCACGATGGAAGCCAATGAACCGAAGCCGTGGAAGATGGGCGATGCGCCGGCCGACTATATCTCCCAGATGCTGGGGGCGATCGTCGGCATCGAGATTGAAGTAACACGGCTGGTCGGCAAGTGGAAGCTGGGGCAGAACAAGGAGGCCCGCGATCGCCGCGGTGCAGCGGAGGGATTGCTGGCAGGGGGAAGCGAGGTTCAGGAGGCCGTCGCGGAGGCGATGTTGAATGCGCCGCCGGCGTTTTGAGTGAGGTAGCGAGCGGGCGTTTGAGCGTGATGCGCGTTATGGCCCCATCTAGTTTGCATTTGGTTAGCGTGAGCGCCGGGCGGCTTCCGATCCGGCTGCGATCCGGTTCCAACCGGGTCGTGATCTGGCGCTAATCCCGCGTCGGCCGATGCGGCTCGCCGTTGCAGCGCCAGTCAACGCGCGCGGCGGGCGGATTTCACCTCGCATTTCAGCTATTTCATCCTGCGCTGCATGAGTCCTTGACCTTCCCATCATGGGAAGGTGAATACTGGAATCATGATGCGGCCTCACGCCGCCCCGAGCCAATATCACCATGACCGATCTTTCCACTCCCGAACGCGTGGCGCAGGCCAGCGCCGAACTCGATATCAGCGGGATGACCTGTGCCTCGTGCGCGATGCGCGTCGAAAAGGCGCTCGCCAAAGTGCCGGGCGTCACGCGCGCCTCGGTTAACCTCGCCACGGAAAAGGCCAGCGTCGACGCCGATCCGTCGGTTCAGACCGACGCACTGCTCAATGCCGTTCGCAAGGCAGGGTACGACGCGACGCCAGTCGTGCATGCTGACGCGGCATCGGAGCAGGTCGCCGAGCTCGCGATCGGCGGCATGACGTGCGCTGCGTGCGCCATGCGCGTCGAAAAAGCGCTGGCGAAGCTGCCCGGCGTCGGCAATGTGTCCGTCAATCTTGCGACCGAAAAGGCGACCGTCAACCTGACCGATGCGACCACCGGTATCGATGCGCTCGTTGCGGCGGTGACCAAGGCTGGCTATCAGGCAACGCCGATCGTCTCCGACGCCGCGCCGGCTGCAGCGCCATCCGGTGCGGTGCAGCTCCAACACCAGACCCGCCGCGAGCTCGCAGCCGTCGTGATCTGCGCGCTGCTGACTCTGCCGCTCGTGTTGCCGATGGTCAGCGAAGGTTTCGGCGGCGCTTTCGGCTCACACAGCATGAGCGAGGTCGTGCCGCCATGGCTGCAGTTCGGGCTCGCCACGCTCGTCCAGGTCATCTTCGGCGCGCGCTTCTACAAGGCGGCGTACCGTGCCGTGCGGGCCGGCGCGGGCAATATGGATCTACTGGTCGCACTCGGCACCTCGGCGGCGTACGGCATCAGCGTCTACGAGCTCATCATGCATCCGGGCGACCCGATGCATCTGTACTTCGAGGCATCGGCGGTAGTGATCACGCTGGTGCGCTTCGGCAAGTGGCTCGAAGCACGTGCCAAGCGTCAGACCACCGACGCGATCCGCGCGCTCAACGCGCTGCGACCGGAGCGCGCGCGCATTCGTGTCGGCAACGAGGAACACGAGTTGCCGCTCGCGCAGGTCCGGGTCGGCATGATCGTGGTCGTACGGCCTGGCGAGCGCGTGCCCGTGGACGGTGCGGTGCTCGAAGGCCGCACTCACATTGATGAATCGCTGATCACCGGCGAGAGTCTGCCAGTGCCAAAGCAACCGGACGATCCGGTCACGGCGGGTTCGATCAACGGCGAAGGGGCGATTACCGTGACGACGAAGGCTATCGGCGCGGAAACGACGCTTGCCCGGATCATTCGCCTCGTCGAAACGGCACAAGCTGAGAAGGCGCCGATCCAGCGGCTGGTCGACCGGGTGAGCGAGATTTTTGTGCCTGCGATTCTGGTGATCGCCTTGCTTACGCTGGCCGGCTGGCTGATCGCCGGGGCGGGTGGCGAGACCGCCATTCTCAACGCGGTCGCCGTGCTGGTGATTGCCTGCCCGTGCGCGCTTGGTCTCGCGACGCCTGCCGCAATCATGGCCGGCACGGGTGTCGCTGCACGCCACGGGGTGCTGATCAAGGACGCGGAGGCGCTGGAGATTGCACACCGCATCAACATTGTTGCCTTCGACAAGACCGGCACGCTGACCGTAGGTCAACCGTCGCTGACCGCTTTCGAGCCGATCGGGATCGAGCGCGGCGAGGCGTTGGCGCTCGCTGCGGCCGTGCAGCGGCAGAGCGATCATCCGCTCGCACGGGCTGTGGTAAGAGCGTATGACGAGGCGATGACGCTGGAAATGAACGATGGCGAAGCCGCTACGTCCGGCGACGCGGAGGGCTCGGACACTGCGGTGATGGCCACCCATGCGAAGGGCCTTGCCATGGTGGCAAGCTCCAAGTCGCAGCCCGAAGGTACCTCTTACGGCAGCCCCCTCACGGGAGCGGCCTCCAGCGCGCGTGCCGTGCCAGGGCGAGGTGTCGAAGCGGAGATCGACGGCCGCACGCTGGCGATCGGCAGCACCCGCTGGCTGAACGAACTGGGCATCGTGTTGCCTCCCGACCTGACCGCCCGCGCGCAGCAACTCGAAAGCGCCGGCAACACAGTTTCATGGCTGATGAGCGTGGAGGACGGCACGAGCGGTAAAGCCACGCCGTCGACCGCACTCGCATTGCTCGCCTTCGGCGACACCGTCAAGCCGACCGCACGCGCCGCAATCGATCGCCTCAAACACATGGGCATCCGCAGCGTCCTCGTAACCGGCGACAACCACGGCAGCGCGGCTAGCGTCGCTGCGGCGCTCGGCATCGAGGAATTCCACGCTCAAGTGCTGCCGGAAGACAAAGCCCGCGTCATCCGCGATCTGAAGATCCGCACCACCGGCATCGTCGCCATGGCGGGCGACGGCATCAACGACGCTCCTGCACTCGCCGCCGCCGACCTCGGCATCGCGATGGCGACGGGCACCGACGTCGCCATGCACGCGGCCGGCATCACGCTGATGCGCGGTGACCCCGCGCTCGTCGCCGACGCCATCGATATCTCACGCCGCACCTGGCGCAAGATCCAGCAGAACCTGTTCTGGGCGTTTGTGTACAACCTGATCGGCATTCCGCTCGCCGCCTTCGGCCTGCTGAATCCGATGCTAGCGGGCGCGGCGATGGCGTTTTCAAGCGTCAGCGTCGTCACCAATGCGCTCTTGCTGCGCACGTGGCGAGGGGCGAAGCGCACTAGTTGAGGAGAGAACAAGTTCCGCCTGCAAACGTTTCCGATCTCAAGAATTCGGGAAATCTGCCGTAAATGGAGCAATAGCGCGGTCCGCCACGACGTACGGACAGCCCTATCTCTCTCATCCTTACACGCAGAAACCCCATGGAAATCTTCTCTTTGCGTCGCGCCAGCGTCGGCGCCAGGCTCGCCATGCTTTCGTGCGCGCTGGTAGCGCTGATCTTCGCCGCCTTTACATGGGCCCTCACCCGCTCGGCTGGCGCGCAGGTGAGCGAGCAGATGCTGGCACGCATCGTCGAAAAGGACCGCTCGATCGCCGCGATGATCGCCTTGTTCGACAAGGGGCTTTCGGCTGAAGTCGGCCGCTCCATGACGCTGTTCGCGAGCCTCCTGCCAGCCACTTACACGCTCGACGAAACCCAGAAAGTCGACATCAATGGCGTCGCCACGCCCACCATCAAAGCCGGCGACAAAGTCCTCAACATGGACTTCTCGATCCCCGACCAGTTTCTGCAAAACAGCGGCGCCATCGCCACCGTCTTCGCACGCACCGGCGACGACTTCGTGCGCGTCACCACGTCGCTGAAGAAGCAGGACGGCAGCCGCGCGATTGGCACCCTGCTCGACCGCAACGGCCCGGCCTACGCTCCAATCCTCGCAGGCAAGCCGTACACGGGGCTCGCCGCTTTGTTCGGCAAGCGTTACATCACACAGTACCGGCCCATCGCGGACGCGAGCGGCCGGGTCATCGGCGCGCTTTTCGTGGGCGTCGATGTGGGCGCGCAGATCCAGTCGGTCCAGGACGGCATCAGCCAGCTCAAGATCGGCGACAGCGGTTACTACTTCGTGCTCAATGCGGCGAATGGCGCGGACCGCGGCAAATTCATCGTGCATCCGGCCGCTACCGGCCAGCTCGCCGACGATACCAACGCGCCCTACAAGCAGATGCTCGACATGCAGCAAGGCCAGCTCGAATACCGCTCCGCCGACGCCTCGCTGGGCGAAGCCTTCGCGCGCGACAAATACGTGTCGTTCACCACGGTGCCGGAATGGCATTGGCTGGTAGGCGGTGTCGCGCCGCGCGACGAGGTGATGACCGAGATCACCGCCACCCGCAATCGCTTCCTCCTCATCGGTTTCGTGCTGGTGGCCGGCTTCGCCGTGCTGTTCCTGATCGCCGTGCGGCGGCTGGTGAGCCGTCCGCTCGAGGAAGCCGCGAAGGCGTCCGAGCGTCTCGCAGCGGGCGACCTGAGCGTACGGCTTACGAATGGCCATAGCCACCGCGCCGACGAAATCGGCCGCTTGATGCAGGCCATCGACGGCATCGGCGAAGGGCTTGCGCGTATCGTGACCCAGGTGCGCAATGCATCGTCCGACATGACGCAAGGCACCGAGAAAATTGCCGCCGGCAGCGGCGACATTGCCTCGCGCATCGCAACACAGGCGAGCAGCCTCGAAGAAACCGCTGCGAGCATGGAGCAGATCACCTCGACCGTGCAACAGAATGCGGACCACGCTGCACAGGCCAATACGCTCGTGACGAGCGCATCCGAGGCGGCCATGGAAGGCGGCCGCGCCGTGGAGCGCGTCGTTTCGACGATGGGTGATATCAGCCGCTCTTCTCAAAAGATCTCCGACATCACCAGCGTGATCGAAAGCATCGCGTTTCAGACCAACATCCTCGCGTTGAATGCAGCCGTCGAGGCCGCGCGCGCCGGCGAGCACGGCAGAGGGTTCGCGGTCGTGGCCTCGGAAGTACGCGCACTCGCGCAACGCAGTGCGGCGTCGGTGAAGGAAATCGAAACGCTGATTGGCGAATCGACGGCGCGGGTCGAAGGCGGTTTCAAGATTGCCGAAGAAGCGAGCGCGACGATGCACAGCATCGTCGAACGGGTCGGTCAGGTGCGCGCGATCATGGGCGAGATCAGCGTCGCATCGCGCGAGCAGTCGGGTGGCATCGAACAGGTGAACCTCGCCGTCACACAGATTGGCGAGGCGACCCAGCAAAACGCGACGATTGTCGGCGACGCAGAACACGCCGCCGCGGAACTACGGGATCACGCCGCCCGGCTCGCCGAGGTCGTGAGCGTGTTCAAGCTGGATGCAGGGCGGTGGGATTGACCGGCTAGCGGCCTAATGACCGCAGCAGGATGAGCGCCGGGTTGACGCGAGCGGATTCACTAACCGCCGCCCGCCCCTCAGAATTCGACGTCCAGTTCATCGATCTCGTCCACTTCCTGCTGCGCGTCCGCCATCCATTGCTGCATCTCCGGCAGCGCGAGAATGCGCTGTCCGTATTCGACGATGTCCGGGTCGAGCTTGACGTCGTAAGTGACGAAGCGCGTCACCACCGGCGCATACATCGCATCGGCAACACTGCGTTCGCCGAACAGATACGGTCCTCCATACTGTTCCAGACATTCACGCCAGATCGCGACGATCCGGTCGATATCCGATTGCGCGCGCGCCCAGACCTTAAAGCCCGGAAAATGCGCCTTCAGGTTCATCGGGAGTGCCGAGCGTAGCGAGCCGAAGCCAGAATGCATTTCGCCGCTGATCGCCCGGCAATGCGCGCGTGCACGTCGGTCTTGCGGCAGCAGTTTGGCATCGGGCTGCACCTCGTTCAGATACTCGGCAATCGCCAGCGTGTCCCAGACCTTGATGCCGTCGTGGAACAGGCAAGGCACGAGTATCGATGGTGAGAGCAACAGCAGTTCGGCGCGTGCGCTGGGATCGTCGACCGGCATCACGATCTCTTCGAAAGGCAACCCGCTGAACTTCGTCAGCAGCCAGCCTCGCAGCGACCATGACGAATAGTTCTTGCTGCTAAGGGTAAGCGTTGTATTCGCCATACGAATCTCCTCCTGAGCGCGGCGCACGTTTGTGCAACACGGTGTACCGGAGCCGCCGCATGCACGCTCTGGTGCGTAAGCGCACCAAATCACGGCAAAACCAGCACCCTGAGCGGAACAGCGCAAATGCTATGCCAGCGCACGCCAGTGCCAGACGCTCCGTTTTAGCGTTGGCACATGTATTGCCTCTATTCGGGCTCCTTCCTTTTGGGCATTCGTGCGAAGGCTATGAACCTGTTCGCATATCCCGCATACCAGGCGTTCGCCGACCTGATGCTGCCGGCCCGGCATAGCGCTGCGCTCGTCAATCGATCGCTGGATGCATGGCCAGCGATCGGCGACACGCCGCAAGGACGCTCGCTGCGCGCGTCGTGCGATCTGATTACCTTGGCAGGCCTCACTCACACACGACCACCGTTCGAGTTGGATGAGATCGACGTAGACGGCAAGCCCATCAAGCTCGTCGAGGAAGTCGCCGCACACACGCCATTTTGCTCGCTGCTGCATTTTCGCAAGGAGACGGCGCCCTCACCGGCTCAGCCGCGCGTGCTGGTGATCGCACCGATGTCCGGCCACTTCGCGACGCTGCTGCGCGGCACGGTGAAGACGATGCTCGCCGAGCACGACGTCTACATCACCGACTGGCATAACCCGCGCGACGTGCCGCTGTCGCAAGGACGCTTCGGCTTTGACGAGTTCGTCCAGCACGTGATCGATTTCACCGCGAAAATCGGCCCCGGCACCCATCTGCTGGCGGTGTGCCAACCCACCGTCACGGCCCTCGCGGCGGTTGCATTGATGGCAGCGGACGACCATCCCGCGCAACCGGCCAGCATGACGCTGATGGCGGGCCCGCTCGACACGCGCATCAACCCGACCAAGGTGAACGCGCTCGCCAAGAGTAAGCCGATCGAGTGGTTCGAACGCAACCTGATCAGCGCCGTGCCGTTCGGCTTCGCCGGAGCGCATCGCCGCGTGTATCCCGGTTTCATGCAGCTCAACGCGTTCATGGCGATGAATCTCGGCCGTCACCTCGACTCCTTTGAAACGATGTACCACGAGCGCGCCAAAGGCGATCCAGCCAAGGCGGACACGATCCGGGTCTTTTACGAGGAGTACTTCGCGACGATGGACCTGACCGCCGACTTCTATCTGGAAACGGTCGAAACCGTGTTCCAGCGTCATGCGCTGCCGCTGCATGAACTGGAGGTGGGCGGACGCCTGATCGAGCCGTCAAAAATCCGCCGCACGGCGCTGTTGACCGTTGAAGGCGAAAAGGACGATATCTGCGCGGTCGGGCAAACGCTCGCCGCACAGGACATGTGCGACAAGCTGCGGCCTTATCTGAAAACCCACCATGTGCAGACCGGCGTTGGGCACTACGGCGTGTTTAACGGTCACCGATGGGAGCGGCATATCTATCCGCGCGTGCGCGCGGTGATCTACGACAACGAGCCGCGCGCGGTAGCGGTGAGCTCACGCGCGCAGGCAATCAGGCCAGGCGTGCCGGTGGCGCTGGCGCCGATCGCCGCTCCGGCGGCTTCGGCTGTGACGGCCAATGCCGCAGCAGCCTCATCCACCGGCGAGGCAATTCCGCCGCATCAGAGCAACGTGGCTTGAAGATACGTCATGCTGTAACGCTCTTCCATGGCGTGACCGCCGGGACGTCGCACGGTCCCTCAACATCGATCGACTTGAAGTCGGCCGGCGAAACAATTTCGATGTACTCCATATCTTCGGAGTAGTCGAACAGATAGTGAACAATACCGGGTGCCTGATGCACGCAATCGCCGGCGGCGACCAGCGTTTCTTTATCGCCGTACATGAAGCGCGCCCAGCCCTTCAACATGATCACAATGTGGAAGTCGGCCTCATGACGGTGCCAGCCGGTGCCTTGCTCTGGTGCATGGTTCGCCTTTACGAGCTGGGCCAGCACCTTGCCACCCGTCGCCTGCGCGATGCCCAGATCGCGATAGAGAAAGAAGTCGCGCAGCCCCTGGTCCTCATACGAAGTGTCTTGCGGACGGACATGCGAGAACTGCGTGGCGAATTCGGTAGACATGATCGCGCTCCAGAAGGATGAACGGGCAAGGAAAACGGCACGGTGAGCGCCGTTTTCAAGCATCAAGTGTTCCAGCCTGGCGGAGCGGAGGTTAAGTGGTTTTGGCAGTTTTTCAGGCGGTTGGCCGGAACATCTGGAACATCTCGCCAATCTGCGCATAGTCAGCGCGATAGCCCGCACGCATGATGGGCTGGGCCGCATGCGTGTCGAACAGACCATCCTTGATATACGCGCTCTGGATGTGCACGCCGACCACCTGGCCGAGTGCGAGGTAGTTATCCATTGGGTCGCCATCGAGGTTGTTCAGCCGCACGATCTGCAGCAGCTTGCATTCGAGCGCCGCGGGCGATTCGCCCACGTGTGGCACCGAGACGCTGCGGCCAGGCGCGGGAGTGAGTCCGGCAAGTTCGAACTCGTCGACATCGGGCGCAACCGGTGCGGAGCTGCGGTTCATCTGCTCGGCGAGCGGCTTCGTCGCGAGATTCCAGACGAATTCGCCCGTTGCTTCGATGTTGCTGATGCTGTCTTTGCGGCCTTCGCTGCAGAAACCAATGATGGCTGGGAACGTCGCGAAAGCGCCGAAGAAACTATATGGCGCCAGATTGAGGTGACCGTCGGTGCTGCGCGTCGAGATCCAGCCAATCAGGCGCGGCGCAACAATGGCCTTGAACGGATCGTGCTTGAGAGCGTGGCCTTTGGCCGGGTCGTAGAAGTATGTGTCGTTCATGTCGGAAGACTGATCCGGCATAAAGCCGCTGATATTACTGACAATAATGGCATCATCGCCAAGCAAGGCCGTCAGATGGAAATTAATAGCGCCCGAAGGCAACTTAAGCGCTGGCGCTTATCACAGCGCGGCGAGCAAGCTGAGTGTCTCTGGATGCTTCTCGACCAGCTTGATGAGAACCGCCGCCTGAGCATTTGGCTTTGCCTTTCCCTGCTCCCAATTCTGATAGGTACGCTGATTGACGCGCAGACGTCGAGCCATCACCGCCTGAGATGCATGCAAGGCTTCCCGTACAGTCCTGATTTCGTCGGGCGATATATCAAGTACCTCCGGAACTTCGACCTCCACTTTCCGCAACGTCAGCTTGCCTTCGCGCTCGGCGGCAAGTTCAGCCATACCTTCTTTCAGTTCGGCAAACAGGTTCCTTTTCATCGTGCACTCCTTTGCGCAATTTCGGCGTCGAGCATGCGCGCCAAAATTTTGCGCTCGTCGCTCGTCAGATCGCTCATCTCGTCTTTATCGTAGAGCGTGAACATCCAGAACTGGAGACCACCGCCCCAATAGTAGTAGATCACTCGGAGGCCACCGCGCTTGCCCTTGTTTCGCCGTTTGTCGGCAAAACGAAGCTTACGCAAACCGCCGGTTCCCTGGATCAGATCGCCGGCATCCGGCTTGGCAAGCATCTCTTCTTGCAGAAGCCGATATTCGTCATCCGTCAGGTAGTCGCTTCGATATTTCCGGAATGGGGCCAGCTCGACAAAGATTGCTCTCATCTCTAAATATACGCTATTTACGTATAGTTTAGCAATTTGCTCCTACGGGCGATAGCTGCAGCGCGGTTTGACGCAGGCTAAAGCAACGAGGCCGGTCCCCCTTTTCGGGAAGACCGGCCTCGTCAGATCTCACGACGCGTTGCGTCGCTACGACTACATCAATAGTGGTTTTGACGGTGGTCGTCGTGGTGACGCGGATCCGGATCGTGCGGGTGACGATGCATCCAGTCGTCATGCGCCCAATAACGGTGGCCGTCCCAATACCGGTCACCATGCCAGCCGATGTCAATCTGCACCCCTACCGGCATCATCTGCGGCTGACCGTAGGTTACAACCGGACCCGGCGCAGAAATGACCATACGGTCTGCCTGGGCAAATGCGCTGCTTGCGGTCAGCAACGCGCCGCCAGCCAGCAAGGTTGCGAGAATCGAACGCGATGTCTTATTCAACGTTTTCATGTTGGGACCTCCCTTTCAAGATTGATGTCGCCGGACCGAATGACGGAAATCACTGTCCAGCACCGGCGCTTGAGAATGACTTTAGCGGCCCTGAATGCTTAAAGACGTGAGCGCTTGTAAGAGGAAGTTTCAGAAATCGGGGAACGATGCACACCCCTGCCCGTAGAGGAAGCGCAAGCTTAATGGCGGCTTAGCGAAGGCCGCCGGGCCGACCCGACGAACCATAGCTGTCAGCCGCTGTTACATTCATTTCGGCCAGGAAATATTCAGAAATCGGTCTCGGCATTCCACTTTCGTTGGACGGTTGCCGACAGCACCCCCAAGACCGAAGAAGTGGCTGCCGGAAGCGTGATCGGAAAATGGACGCACCTGACGCAATGTGTAGTGCGGCGACCGAAGAGCCACGCCGCGCACAGCGCACCAAGGCCGCGCCAAGCTGTAAACGAACAAAAGCCACGGCAAGACCGTGGCTTAAATACAGCATCGCGCGCCCTACGGCGTGCAGCCAGCGCGGCGAACCGCGCCAACGCCAAACGAGTTAGTCGCTCAGCTTGATACCGAACAGCGTAGATTGCGCGAGACGCTGACGCTCTGCTTCGCGGTGACGCGCTTCGTACGAGTAGTCCGAATCCATCGGAAGATGCGGCGACGCGAAGAGGTCGCTGACCTTTTGGAACAATGCAAAGATAACGCTCATGGCGACTCCCGGTTAATTTGGTGCTAGGGTTTTCCCTTAAGAAGCATTATAGGGTTTTCCCTAGGCAAAAGCTAGTGCGACGCAGCATTTTTTAGGTGTGGTCCCTTGTCGCATGGCTACAGCGGAATGTTGCGTTGCGTCATTACAACAGACAAGGTTATCCGAGGGCGGTCTCCGGCACTGAGCGTTTCGGCCCTATCACCCTCTTCGTATCACCACAGCCTGCTGCATTCAGTGCCCAGTGACCTTCCTGGATACCGTGGCGCGCGGCAACAGCTGGATCAGTCAGGCGCGCACCAACGCGCCGCGCCGGACCGAACCGACGCGGTATGTCGATTTTCGCGAAACGTGGGGAGAACCGGCTGAGCCGAAGACCGGCGCGCGAACTCGCGGCCGGCCCGGTCGATCAGTGAGTGGGCGCCGCTTTGGGCTTGTGGGCGTGCGCGTGCGCTTTGTGCTTGCTGGCGGGCGAAGCAGCGGTGGCTATGGCGGGGGCACGAGGTGCCACAACCGGTGCGGAGGCGCCTGACGGCGCGGCGGAAGGCGCATTGGCAGCCGCATTCGCCACGGCCAGGTGGGCGTCGAGCAGGCTCGTCATCGCCGCCTGCTGGTTCTGCATCAACTGTTCGATGCGGTGCTGCTGCGCAGTGGTTTCGCGTGTCAGACGCATCAGCAGGACGGTCTGCGTAATGCCGATCGCAACGGTCGCGAGCAGCGCGCCGACTACGATCGACAGCATCCATTTCATCCGGCGCGAATGATCGGTCGCTGCCCGGCGCTGATCGGAGATCACGCCGTACAGTGCGTCGACGGTATCGGCAAATGCCGTCGCCCGGGCACGGTCGAGTTCGGGGACCGTGGGCGCCGTGTCTTGCAGCGGCGTGGCAAACGGCGCGTTCGGGCGGGCAGCGGCCGTTGGGGCCCGTGCCGCCTCGGCTTTCGCTGCCATTGAGGAGGGAGTCGATGAGCCTGATGCGGTCGAGGCGCCTGATGGGGTTGATACGGTCGAGGCGGGTGCCACAGATGGCGCGTTCACGCGAGCCGTAGTTGCCGCACCGGCCGTTGCCGCCGAACCTGTGATCCCCGAGACCGTAGAGGCTCCCGCAACGCCAGTCACGCCGGCCACACCTAACGTCGCCGCGGACACGCCCGCAGACGCCTTGGCCTCACCCGCCTTCGCCTTGTCCCCTCGCACCCCATCGTCCAACGCCGGCTTGACAGCCGCAGTCGCAGAAGCAGCCGCCGCTCCATCCAATGCCTCGCCGCTCACCGCAACACCCTCACGCGAAGCCATCGCGGCCTTGTCCAAAGTCTCGGCAACTCGCTGCGGCGGCACGCCGCCCGGTTTGCCAGCGGTGGTCGGCTCAGTCAAAGGATCGGCCACCTGACGCCGCGCGGTCACGCTGCGTACGAGACTCGCCGCCGCCATCGACGGCGAAACGAGCCCAAGGCTAACCGGCAACGATGTGGTCTGCACATCGCGCTTCGTCGCCGGGCCATTCGTCGCTTCCAGCGCCGCACCGCTCAAACCCACAGCATTGGAAGGCTCGTCCTTAGGCACACTGACCTTCTGTGTCGGCTCGAAACGTTCAAAGCCGTCCAGCGGCACCGCGGCATAAGCCGGCTCAACCTTCTCACGCGGAGCGCGACGCGCAGCCCTTGTATCGGACGAGGCGCTTACCGCCGCTTCCAGGCTAGTGGTTCCGCCCACCGCGGCCAGCACAACATCCGGCAATTCAAAGCCATGCAGCGTACCTTGCCGGATGTCGATATTCATCGCCTCCAGCGTTGCGCGCGTCGGATCGTCGGGGAACATATCAAGCGTGCTGTCGTCGCGCGACGCATCGCTCAGTTGGGCGAGGCGCTGTGCCGAGCGGGCTGCGCGCGCCAGTTTGTTTTCGGTCTCGGTGGAGACGGTGTTCGCGCGCCGCTTCGTCGAGCTGGCGCGGGTCGTACGGGACTGCGTGGATGCTGCGGTATCTGCCATAGAGAAAGAAGCGGTCGTCGCCGGCCACCGGGCGCCGTACACCGCTACAAGATGCCATTGGTTTTTTTCGAGACCGCATTGTCTCATGGCCACGCGCGCCCGCTGAAGGCATTCGCCGATTTAAGACGTCGAATCGTCTTCGCGGAATTCCTTCACGCAGGGTAATTGACGCAGGCGGTCGCGAATTGCCGCATATTCGGTCGTCGAGACGCGGTGCAGCGTGATCATCACCACGTCGCAATCGGGTGCATCGTCGCTCTGCTGCATGACGAACTGCTTGACCCGCGGGCTTGCCGCGCCGAGCGCGTCATGCAGCGAGTGAAACGTCAGCGCGCCGCGTTCGACCAGCAACGTCATCTGCCGCCGCTGCTTGATCGTGATGAAACGCCGCTCGAGCGGCTTGATCCCCGCCAGGATGATCAGGATGATGATGGTCGCCGCAATCGACGCCGTGTACATGCCGCCGCCCACCGCCAGCCCGATCGCCGCCACCGACCACAGGCTCGCCGCGGTCGTGAGCCCTCGCACGATCTCGCCGCGCATCAGGATCGAGCCCGCGCCCAGAAAGCCGATGCCGGAGACCACCTGCGCGGCCATCCGTGATGGGTCGAGCACGACATTCTGGGTGCCCAGCACGTCGGCAAAGCCGAACGCCGACACGATCATGATGAGCGCCGAGCCGACGCATACCAGCATGTGCGTGCGCAACCCCGCGGCCCACGACAAACGCTCACGCTCGACGCCGATAACGCTGCCGAGCGCAGCCGCCAATACTAGTCGCGCGATGAGTTCGAGATTTCCGAGCACGTCTGTTCCTCCTTATCCGAATTTTTAGTAGCGCAGTTGGCCACGGGGCGGCGTGCCATCGCCAGCGGTTTGCTTTATGCTTGGTCGCGCGCGCCGCCGTTGCCGGCTCTGGCGCTTACTTTTTTACGATCTTACTGAAGCCGATTCACCGCACAGCATGAACACACCCGCCTCCGCGATCACCCTTGCCGCCACGCTACGCGATCATTTCGCACGCGTCGTTCTGCCAATCTGGCGCGGGCCGGGCTTCAATACGGCCCTGAAGCTCCCCTACGAGGCAGTCAGCGCCGAAGACCACCATCCGCTGCCTGCTGAACGCTACCGCGCAATGGCGTGTGCCCGCCAGTTGTTCGTCTTCTCCCAGGCGGGCGCTACTGCTCACGCCCAGGTACTGTTCGATGCCCTTGTGCACTACTTTCAGGACAAGCAACGCGGCGGATGGTTCTTTAGCGTCGACGCAAAAGGCGCGCCGCTGGATACGACGAAGGACCTCTATACGCACGCGTTCCTGGTCTTCGCGTGTGCCGAATATGGCGCGCGCTCGGGAAATCCCGATGCACTGGACATCGTTCGCGGCACTTCCGCGCTGATCGAAAACCGCTTTGCAGCGCAACACGGCCTATTCAATGCCGCACTCGATGCGGATTTTTCGACCGTGACCGGCATGCCGGTACAGAACCCGATGATGCACCTCACGGAAGCCTGGCTCGCCGCGCGCGCTGCGACCCAAGACAGCGCGTTCGATGCCGCGCTGCGCAAGCTGGCCGATGCCATCGAGCGCACCTTCGTACATGCGCCGACCGGCTGCATCGCGGAACTGCCGCTGGGCGCGGACGACAATCGTCTGGAGCCCGGTCATCAGTTCGAATGGTTCTGGCTGGTCAAGCAGGCGGGTGCGCTGCTGGACGGATCGGGTCTCGACGAGGCGCTCTCGCGGGCCTTCGGGTTCGCGCAGCAGTACGGCGTCGATCCGGTCACGGGCGGGGTCTGTGCGTCGCTTGACGAAACCGGCCGCGTCAAACACGCGACTCAACGCATCTGGGCGCAAAGCGAATATCTGCGCGCGCTCGCCACGCGTGACGACGACGCCGCGCGTGCCGTGTTGCCCGGGCAGATCGAGCGCTTCCAGCAACGCTTTCTACACACTCGAGGCTGGTACGAGTGCAAGACGGCTGCCGGCGAGGTGTCGCGCGCCGACATGCCCTCGACGACGCCGTACCATCTCGCCACGGCTTACGCTGCATTGCCAGCCTGAGTGGTGGCGTCGCGCGCCGCCGGTGTGCGGGGCAAAACGAGGCTGCGCACCGCCTCTTGCGCCGCCCAGCCGCTATGAAGTGAACTAAGCAGCCGACCCCGCGCCCAGCGAGAACTCCTGCTCATGCGGATGGACCGCACCGAACTGCTGCGTCCTCAATACCGCGTCGGAAATCTCGAACACCGAGACAGCCTCCTTCAGCTGCTGGGTCTGCTGATGCAAAGAAGCCGCAGCCGCCGCAGCCTCTTCGACGAGTGCGGCGTTCTGCTGCGTCATCTCGTCCATCTGCACGACTGCCTGATTGACCTGCTCGATGCCTGTGCTCTGTTCGAGCGACGACGCGCTGATCTCCGTCATCATCTGCGTCACGCGCGAGATCGACGCCGACACGTTGCGCATGGCGTCGCCTGCATGCTCGACGAGCGTCGAGCCGCCCTTGATCTCCGCGACCGATTCGCTGATGAGCGTCTTGATCTCCTTGGCCGACTGCGCGCTACGCTGCGCCAACCCGCGCACCTCGCCTGCCACCACCGCGAAGCCGCGCCCCTGCTCGCCCGCGCGCGCGGCTTCGACGGCCGCGTTCAGGGCGAGGATGTTGGTCTGGAAGGCGATGCCGTCGATCACCGAGATGATTTCAGCGATCTTGTCCGAGCTTTGCGCGATCCCGTGCATCTTCTCGACCACCTGGTTGACGACTTCGCTGCCCCGCGAGGTGGCGTCCAAAGCAGTCTGCGCCAGCGCGTTCGCCTCACGGGCGTGATCGGCGTTTTGACGCACGGTTGCGGTCAACTCTTCCATGCTCGAAGCGGTTTCTTCCAGCGAAGCCGCCTGATTCTCCGTACGCGCCGACAAATCTGCGTTGCCCGTGGCGATTTCGTTGGCGCCGAGGTGAATCGAATCGGCCGATTCGCGTACCGTCTTCACCGTGCGCGCCACGCTTGCCTGCATCCTTGCCAGCCCGGAAAACAGACGACCGATTTCGTTCGTGCCACGCGACGCGATAGGCTGGTCAAGCCGGCCTTGCGCGATGCGGTCAAAATGACGGCCCGCTTCTTCCAGCGGGGCGACCACGCCACGCTTGAGCCCCACGTAGACCGCTACCGTGCCGCCCAGCAGCAACAACAGGATCGCGATGCCAACGGTGCGGAACAACGCGAGGCGGCTATCGATCGAATCGAGCGAAGCACGGCTCGCGGCATCGCCAAACTGCACGAAGTTATGCAATTCGGCGAGGTAAGCGTCCTGGAAGGATTGGGTCGGCTGGTCAAGGAAGGCCTGGATATTGCCCGCGTCCAGGTCTTGCGCCAGTTCGCCCAGCGCCGCATGCAGTTTCTGATAGCGCTCGGCAAGCGCGGCCGCACGCGCGCTGTTTTCGTCGCTCGTCTTGGGAGCACTGGAGAAGGCAGCGAAGGACTGGTCCGCCGCGGCCAATTGATCGCGGGCGTGCTGGACGATGTCGGCAGGCTCGGCGCCGCCCTTCACCATCCGCGTGCCGGCGCGCGACAGGTTGATGCGCGCGTCCATCAGCGACTGGGTGGTTTGATTCACCGCGTCGACCTGCTTGAGCGCCACGTTCGACAGATCGCCGACGTCATCATGAGTCCGCGTCAGGGACCAGAACCCCAACCCCTCAGTCACCACTTGCAGCACGCAGAAAGCGGCCAGAACACACAACAGGCCGGATGCGACCTTGATCTTGCTAAACATCTTGAATTACCTGAATTGCAATGAACGACGGGAGCTACGGGCGTGTTTACGGCAAAGCAAACGTTTTCTTGAGAAAAACACCGGAAAACCTGCCTTACGCGTGCTTTCGTCGTGCAATCGCTCTATTTACTCCGTTTTACACAACAATGCAGGCATCATTTTTGTGATTCACCTTGACGCAGCGCGTTGACGCTTCCTAGAGTGGGTAGGGACGCCACCACGGGCATCGCCCCGAAGGACTCAACAATGACCGATCTACTGGACCGGGCGCGCGGCGCACTCCACGCCCAGCCGTTCAGCATGCTGCTTGGCGCCGAACTGATGCAAGCGAGCGCCACCGAGCTGACGCTGTGCCTGCCGATTCGCGATGAGTTGCGGCAACAGCATGGCTTCGTCCATGGGGGAGTAATCAGTTACCTTGCCGACAATGCGCTCACCTTCGCCGGGGCACTGGCGCTCGGACCACGGGTCGTCACAGGCGAATACAAGATCAACTATTTGCGGCCCGCCATGAACGGCACGCTGGTCGCGCGGGCGCAGGTCGTCTATGCCGGACGGCACCAGGCGACCTGTCAGTGCAATATCTTCGTGATGGACGGCGACCGCGAGCGGCTTGTCGCTGTCGCGCAAGGGACCATCAACCGGATCGGCGATGGCGGCGAGAGCGTGCCGGCGGGTTAAGGATGAGGGGGCGGCGAACCACGCTGACCACCAGCGGCCCACACCTATGCTGAGCAACGCCGTGGATCGGCGCCGCACAACAAAAAATGTCGTTCCCGACAAAACAGGAACGACCTTCGTTCAACCGTAGTGCTCACGGAGCCGTTAGCGCCGCAAGCCCCACAACATTACTCCGCCGCGTAAGTCTTCTGCTTCTGCTCGCCCAGCCCTTCGATGCCGAGACGGATCGTCTGACCCGGCTTCAGGTAAACCGGATTCGGCTTCACGCCCATGCCAACACCCGGCGGCGTGCCCGTCGAAATCACGTCGCCCGGTTGCAGGCTCATGCAGGTCGACAGATACGACACCAACTTGGCAACACCGAACACCATCGTCTTGGTCGAGCCGTTCTGATAGCGATGGCCGTCCACTTCGAGCCACAGGTTCAGGTTCTGCGGATCGGCCACTTCGTCGCGCGTGACCACCCACGGGCCGATCGGGCCGAAGGTGTCGAAACCCTTGCCCTTGTCCCACGTGCCGCCGCGTTCGATCTGCCATTCGCGTTCAGAGACGTCGTTGATCACGCAGTAACCGGCGACGTAATCGAGTGCGTTGGCTTCGTCGATGTACTTGGCCGGCTTGCCGATCACCACGCCGAGTTCGACTTCCCAGTCAGTCTTCTTCGAACCGCGCGGGATTTCAACGTCGTCGTTCGGGCCGCTGATCGCGCTATTCCATTTGTTGAACACCACCGGCTCGGTCGGCACGGGCAGGTTCGATTCCGCCGCGTGGTCAGCGTAGTTCAAGCCAATGCAGATGAACTTGCCGATCTTGCCGACGGCCGGCCCGAGGCGCGGATTGCCTTCGACCACCGGCAGCGACGCCGGATCGAGCGCGCGCAGTTTGGCGAGACTGGCATCGGTCAGCGTGGCGCCGTCGATATCGCCCACTACGCCTGACAGATCGCGAATCTTGCCTTGCGCGTCGAGCAGGCCGGGCTTTTCCTGACCTTTCGGTCCATAACGAAGCAGTTTCATCGTTGCACTTCCCTATCTATCCAGAGTGTCCAGTGAAAAAAAACAGGCGAGTCCTTTTACACGCACCACGCCCTGCTGATCAGTTCGACCAGCCGCCGTCGATCACATGCGCCTGGCCGGTGGTAAACCCCGACTCGTCGGAGGCCAGATACAGCGCCAGCGCCGCGATCTCTTCGGGCTTGCCGACGCGGCCCATTGGCTGGCGCGCGACAAAGGCCGCTTGCACCGCGTCGATGGTCGCACCTTGCGCCTGAGCCTGCGCCGCAATCCGCTGTTCGAGCGACGGTGAGGCCACCGTGCCCGGGCAGATCGCGTTACAGCGTACACCACGTGCGACGAAGTCTGCAGCTACGGCCTTCGTCAGACCGATCACCGCAGCCTTCGATGCGCCATAAACAAAGCGGTTCGGCACGCCCTTTACGCTCGACGCCGCCGACGACATATTGATGATCGACCCACCGCCCTTCTCCAGCATCGCAGGCAGAAACGCGCGAATCGTCCGGTACATCGCTTTCGCGTTCAGATCGAACGCGAAGTCCCAATCTTCTTCCGTCGCTTCGAGAATCGAACCGGCGTGCACGTAGCCCGCGCAGTTGAACAGCACATCGATCGCGCCGAGTTCGGCAGCGAGCGCGTTGATCGCGGCTGCATCGCGCACGTCGAGCTTGCGCGCTTCGACCGGTTTTCCGGCGAGCGAATCGATACGGATGTCGGTCGCAATCACACGCGCGCCTTCGCTTGCGAACAGCTCCGCGGTCGCGAGACCGATACCTTGTCCGGCGGCGGTAATCACGGCCGTCTTCCCGGCCAGTCTTTGTGTCATCTACGGCTCCAGTTGAAATGGAAATGGCAGTTGAGTCATACCGGATATCGCAACATGCGCACAACAGCGCGCTTTTAACGGCGTTTCAGCGCCTCTCGTCAGGGTGTGGGCGGTGTGCTTCGAGTTGAAAGATTGCATGCGCTTCACAGACGGTAGAACGCAGTGGCGTTTGCGCCGAACACCGCCACACGCTCCGAGTCGGATAACCCGGCGAGCAAGGTATTCGCCACCGAATGCCACAGCAGGTAGTCGCCGTTCAGGTTGAGTACCGGCCAGTCGCTGCCCCACATCAGGCGTGCCGGGCCGAACGACTGCAGCAGATGATCGACATACGGCTGCAGCGTCGCTTCGGTCCAGCCGGGTGCGGCTTCCGTCGCCAGCCCGGATAGCTTGCACTGCACATGCGGCAGGCTCGCAAGACGCGTGATGCCGTCAGCCCAGCTTTGCCAGCCGCTGCGGCCGTCGCGGATCGGCGGCTTCGCGCCGTGATCGATCACGATGCGCAGCGTCGGAAAACGCGTGACGAAGGTTTCGAGAGCATCCACGTGGCGCGCAAAAATCAGCGCATCGAACGCGAGGTCGTGCGCGATCAGCGCTTCGACGGCGGGCGCAAGGTCAGGATTGGCGATCCAGTCGTCGTCGGGTAAGTCTTGCAGCATCGGGCGAATGCCCTTGAATTTCGGATGGCGTGCGAGCTCGGCGATCAACTCGGGAGCGTCGCGCGAGAGCATCGGCACCCAACCGACCACGCCCGCAACCGACGCATCGTCCTGCGCCAGATCCAGCAGATAGCGGGTTTCCTGGACCGTGGGCGCCGCCTGCACCAACACCGTACGCTGCACATCGGCGCGCTCGCGCAGTGGTGCGAGATCGGCCGGCCCGAAGGTCCGGTACAGCGCGTCCAGGTCCGGCGTCAGCCAGCCGTAATCGCCGCGAGCCGGGTCCCAGTAATGCTGATGGGCATCGATGTGCATGTTCCGTCAGTCCTTCGGCACGGGTGCTCGCGGATCCAGCAGACCTTTGTCGCGCAATGCCGTCCATAACTCTGCGGGAATCGGGCGTTCGAACGATGCGACGTTCTCGCGCAATTCTTCGACACTACGCGCGCCGGTCAGCACCGTTGCGACAGCCGGATGGGCATACGGGAACTGCAACGCGGCGGCCGCCAGCGGCACGTCGTACTCGCGGCATACCGCTTCCAGCCGGGCCACACGTTCGATCACCTCTTTGGGCGCGGCAACATAGTTGAACTTCAAGTCCCCTTGCACGCCACGCGCCAGGATTCCCGAGTTAAACGCGCCACCCAACAGGAGACTTACGCCCTTCGCTTCGCATGCCGGCAACAGGTCGTCCAGCGTGGCCTGCTCCAGCAGTGTGTAGCGGCCTGCCAGCAGCGCACAGTCAATGTCGAAATCGGCCATCACCTCGAGAATCGCCGCCCCTTCGTTAACCCCTAGGCCCACGGCCTTGACCACGCCCGCCGAGCGCAATTCGTCGAGCGCGCGAAAACCGCCGCCTTCGGTCAGTTGCTTCCAATAGTGCGGATTCTTCTCGCCGTGTGTGACACGGCCGATGTCGTGGATCAGCAGAATGTCGATCTCGACGATGCCGAGCCGCTGCTGGCTGTCCTCGAAGGAACGCAGAATGCCGTCGTGCGTGTAGTCGAAGATGGCCTGAAACGGCAGCGGGTCTTGCCACCCTTCGCTGCCGTCGTACGGCGTGGTGCGCGGCACGAAGTGCCGGCCGGTTTTGGTGGACAGCACATACTGGTCACGCGAATAGCGGCGCAGTGCATCGCCCAAACGATGCTCGGCTTTCGTATGGCCGTAGTGCGGCGCCGTGTCGAAAAAGCGGACGCCTGCCTCCATGGCGGCGGCCACCGTGGCCAACGCCTGTTCGTCGGACAGATCGCTGTACAGGCCGCCGAGCGGTGCGGTGCCCAAGCCGAGTCCCGTGACCTGCAACCCGCGCCGGCCGATCGTGCGGCGCTGCGCGACTTTTGAATGAATCGCCTGTGTCATGCCGAAGTCTCCATGCAACGTGGTTGCGATTGT
The DNA here is from genome assembly GCF_050436665.1 of Paraburkholderia sp. EB58. Lineage (NCBI taxonomy): Bacteria > Pseudomonadati > Pseudomonadota > Betaproteobacteria > Burkholderiales > Burkholderiaceae > Paraburkholderia > Paraburkholderia sp. EB58. The sequence continues at coordinate 42,974 of NZ_JBNDMQ010000050.1, forward strand.
TTATGAGCTTCAATCAATGCGAAGCGACTTCGACCACCCGATGCTTCGGCGCCGCGTTCGAAGGCAGGCACGACGGTCCCACCGGCTCGAAGGTCTTATACGTAAGAATAAACTCCTGATGCCCAAGCGTCTCCGACTTCGACGCAGCGCCTTGCGCCACCGCCAACGTCTGGTCGAACACTTCGCGGCCCACCTCTTCCAGCGTGCCGCGGCCTTCGAGAATCCGGCCGGCGTCGACATCCATATCGCCAGCAAGATTGCGATAGGTGGCAGGATTTGCACACACCTTGATGACCGGCGAAATCGCCGAGCCCACCACGGAACCGCGTCCGGTCGTGAACAGGATCACGTGCGCACCGCACGCGATCAGCTCGCCGATTTCCGCGTTATCGCTGATGTTCGGGAAGCCGAAGCGCGGCTCGCCATCGGGCACGACGTCGAGCAGATACAGTCCGCCGGTCGGCGGCACATCGCCCGGTTTGATGATGCCGACAATCGGCGACGCCCCGCTCTTTGCATACGCGCCAAGCGACTTTTCTTCCTGCGTGGTCAGGCCGCCGTCCGCATTGCCCACCGCGAAGCTGCCGTGACCGAGAATCGAGTAATAGCGTGCCGCCTTGGCTACGCACGCGACGATTTCGTCGCCCAGTTCCGGCCGCGCCGCACGCGTTTTCATATGGAACTCGCAGCCGACCAGCTCGCCCGTCTCTTCGAAGATGCAGGTTGCGCCGGCATCGATCAGATGATCGAACGCTCGGCCCACGGCCGGATTCGCGGTGATGCCGCTGGTGCCATCCGAGCCACCGCAGATCGTGCCGATCACCAGTTCGTCGAGGCCCATTGGCACGCGCTGCTGCGCTGCCAGTTGCTTGCGCGCGTCGCGTACCCAGTCCATGCCGTACTGAATCGTGCTGCGCGTGCCGCCTTTTTCCTGGATCGTCAGCACTTCGACGGGCCGCCCGCTTGCACGCACCACGTCGACCAGGTAGTGCTTGTTCATGCTCTCGCAGCCGAGCGACACGAAAAGCACCGCGCCGACATTCGGATGCGTGGTGAGCTGTTCGAGCATCTTCTCCGCGTAGCTGTTCGGATAGCAGCCAGGGAAGCCGATTAGATGCACGGGCGGCTCGCGTTCCGTATTGGGATCGTCGAACGCGTCAAGCGGCTCGCGAAACTGCGTCACGATCTCGCGCGCGACGTGATGCGCGCATTCGACGAGGTACGCGACCGCAACCACATTGCGTATGCCTTTGCGGCCGTCGCTGCGCAGATAGCCTTGCAGCATCGGCTGCGGGCCGGCAGCCGACGGGATCGTTGCTTCGGAAGTGTCAGTCATGATCGTTCCAGCGCGGTATCACACCGCGTCAATGATGCACGAATTCGTGGCCTGCATCGTGGGTATACGTGGGCAGGTAATCGCTTTCGAGGTTGTGGGTGTGCAAATGCTCGCCACGCGCGACAGGTTCCGTCACATGGCCGATCACCGCGCCATAGCGCAGCACCTTGTCGTCTTTCGCCAGCGGGCCGCGTGCGACCTTGTGTCCGAGGTCGATCGCCTTGCTGAGCGTCACGCTCTCACCTTCAATCTCAACCTCGGTGCCGGCTTCGAGCCGCGCCGCCGCAATCAGGCAGTTGTCCTGCGGGCTTAGCAGGATCAGGCGGGCATCGGTATGCAATGGACTACTCAAGATAGGTCTCCGTAATAGATCGCGCGGTACCCCATATCAATTCTGACCTTCGCCGCTCGCGAGGCGTGCCACCATCAGCGAACCGAGGATGATCGCGCCGTAGATGGCCTGAATCCAGAACGACGGCACCTGTGCCAGCGTCAACAGATTCTGCACCACGCCGAGCAGCAATACCCCGGAAAGCGCGCCAAGCATCGTGCCCTTGCCGCCGTCGAGCGAAATGCCGCCGATCACCGCCGCCGCGAACACCGTGAAGATCATGCCGTTGCCCTGATTGGCGTTGATCGCGCCAACGTAGCCGGTGACGATCAGGCCGCCAATCGACGCCAGCACGCTGCCGAGCACAAATACGCCCCACGTGATTCGCTCGACGCGAATCCCAGCGGCGCGCGCCGCCTCGGGATTCCCGCCGATCGCATACAGCGCGCGCCCAAGACGATGGTAGCGCAGCATAAAAGCAGCCACCGCGAACGCCACCGCTGCGAGCCACACCGACAACGGTAGCCCCAGCACAATGGTGGTGGCAAGCGTGAAGAACGACGGCGGCATATCGAACAGCGTGCCGCCCTTGGTTGCGCCCACCAGCATGCCGCGCAGCACAATCAGCATGGCGAGCGTGACGATGAAGGCGTTCAGCCGGAGCCGAACCACCAGGAAGCCGTTGATGAAACCAATCACCGCGCCGACTACGAGGATCGCGAGCAAGCCCGCTGCAGCCGGCCATTGCCAGCCAAAGCCTGCCGAAGCCGCCGGCATCACCAGCATCGCGCCGACCGCAGGCGCAATGCCTACGGTGGACTCGAGCGACAGATCGAACTTGCCGGTCAGCACAATTAGAGATTCGGCGAGCACCACCAGCGCGAGCGCCGCGGACGCACCGAGCACGCTGATCAGGTTAGCCTTGGTCAGAAAGCTCGGGCTCACAAACGCGCCGATCACAATCAACAGGGCGAGCGCGGGCACCAGCGCAAGATCGCGCAGCCGGGCGAATTCGATCCGCACCCGACGGCCGCGCGCGGCTTGCGCGCCAGCCTGTCCTTGGGCCGCGGCGAATGCAGGGCTTGGCACACTATTCTTCATGGAGACTGACTCCTTCAACGGATGCGATCAGGTCGTGGTCCTGCCAACCCGCGGGAAATTCGGCCGCGACGCGGCCACGGAACATGACCAGCACACGGTCACAGGTGCGCAGGTCATCCAGTTCACCAGAGACCACCAGCACCGCCTTGCCTTCTTCGCGCACGCGGTCCACTACGGACAACAGCGCCTCTTTCGATTTGACGTCGACGCCGGCGGTCGGGTCAATCAGGACGAGCACGTTCGGATCCGTCGCCAACGCGCGCGCCATCACCACTTTTTGCTGGTTGCCGCCGGACAGTCCCGACACCACGTGCTCCGGCCCTGGCGCCACGATGCCGAGCGCGTCGATCATCTTCTGGCCGAATGCGTTCTTCTTTGCCGGTGGCGTAAGGCCGAACTTGCCGAGCAAACGCGTGATCGTCATGGACGCGTTTTCCGCGACCGATTGCGTCAGCACCAGGCCCTCGTGATGCCGGTCCTTCGGCACGCAGCCAATGCCGGCTGCCAGCGCCGCGGGCACATCGCCGCGCGGAAGCGATTTGCCGGCCACGCGAATGTCGCCGCGCTTGGGCGAACGCAGACCGGCGATGGCTTCCGCCACGCTGGTGCGGCCACTGCTGGTGGCGCCGGTCAAGCCGATGACTTCGCCGCGTTTCACCGTGAACGACACGTCTTCATAATCGGCGCCGCCGAGACCGGCGACTTCCAGCGCCACTTTCGTATCGGCCGGCAGCGGCGCGCGTGCGGCAGCGTCGGCGACGGCGAGGCCGCCGCGCTCTCCGGTCATGGCCTCGATCAACTGCTCGCGCGGCAACGCAGAAACCGGCGCGCTGACGATATGCCGCGCATCGCGAAGCACCGTCACGGCCTGACAGATCTCGTATACCTCCTGCAAATGGTGCGAGATAAACAGAAACGTCACGCCTTCACGCTGCAACTCAGTGATGCGGCGAAACAGCCGTTTGATTTCGTCACCGTCGAGTTGGGCAGTGGGCTCGTCGAGAATGATGAAACGCGCGCCATACGACAGCGCCCGCGCGATTTCCACAAGCTGACGCGCCTCGACGCTCAGATCACCGGCGCGCGCATCCTCGCGCACATCGATCTTCCAGTGATCGAGCAATTCGCGCGCATCGCGGCGCATGGCGCGCCAGTCGATCACGCCGCGCCTTTCCGGCTGCCGGTTGATGAACAGATTCTCCGCGACCGTGAGATCACGAATGATGGTCGAATGCTGATAGACGCAGGCCACGCGTTCGCGCCACGCGTCACGGTCTGCGATTGAGGGCGCAAGTGCGCCGCCGAAGCGCACCTCGCCGGTGTCCGGCATGCGCAGGCCGGTGAGAATCGATACCAGTGTCGATTTGCCGGCCCCGTTACGCCCGACAAGTGCATGCGACTCGCCGGGCATCACACGGATGCTCACGTCTTTCAGTGCGGCCGTGGAACCGAAGCGCTTGGTGACGTCCTGCGCTTCAACGACCGGAGGAATTCCGGGCGAAACAACCGCCGCCGCAACGCCAGGCGTGTGCATGGGCTCGCTCATTTGACCGTGTTGCCCCACAGGCTCTTATCGTCGACGTTCGCCTTGGTCACGAGCGGCGCAGGCAACTGGTCTTCGAGAACGCCCGGCGAAAGCTGGACAATATTGCTGCCGTGATCGGTCGGACCCGGTTTGAAGGTCTGTCCGGCGAGCGCGGCCTTGATATAGAACAGGCCGTACTTCGCGTACAGATCGGCAGGCTGCGACACTGTGGCGTCGATTTCGCCCTTACGGATTGCGTCGAATTCCTGCGGAATGCCGTCGTTGCTGACGATCACAACGTGTTTCGGGTCGCCCACCGGAACCAGCATCTGCTTGCGGCGCAGTGTCTGCAGCGTCGGCGACAGGTACACCCCGCCTGCCTGCATGTAGATCGCCTTCACGTCCGGATTGGCAGTCAGCAAGCTGTCCAGCGCGGTCGCGGCGACCTCACCCTTCCAGCCGGCCGGAATCTCTAGCAGCGAAAGCGACGGGTACTGCTTCAGGCACGCGCGGAACGCTTCCGAACGGTCGCGTCCATTCACCGACGCCAGATCACCCATGATCTGCACGACCTTGCCGGACTTCACATGCTCGCCGATGTACTTGCAGGCCATCTCGCCATACGCATGGTTGTCGGCACGCACCACCATGGCCACCTTGCCCTGAGTCGGCGCGACATCCACCGCTACGACCGGGACGTTTTTCCCGGACGCCGCGTCGAGCGCACGGCTGATCGCGGCTGAGTCCAGCGGACCCACGACGATGCCCCTCGCGCCCAGGTTGAGGATGTTGTTCATGTCGGTGATCTGCTGGGCAGGATCGTTGTTCGAATTGACGGGCGCGAGGATGTCGAGCCCCATCTGCTTCGCGTACACCGGCAGATAGTTGTTGTACGACTGCCAGAACGGCGAGGTCAGCAACGGCAGATCGAGGCCGATCTTGCCGGTATCGGCAGCGCGGGCAACGCCGCTGGTCACAAGGCCGGCCACGCATGCGGCGGCGACCCCGACGGATAAAGCGCCCTGAATGAAACGGCGGGCCGCACGCGGCCCCTTTGCGAAGGTCATAGCTTGTCTCCTGATGCGTTGTTGAACTACCTGAACCGGCGCCCCGTGGAGCCGGAACATCGTCCTGCGCTTTCTTATGAATATTGGTGGTGCGTTCATTCACCAATGAACGTATTATTCATATACGGACTTTCTTAAGTCAAGGATTGTTCGCTGCACCATCCGTCCGGACTTTCCCTGGCCACGTGTGGTCAACTACGCTCTACACTCAGGCGCCGGATGACAATGAGATCTGCAGCTTTGCATGGGACCGGAGTAACCACTAAAGCGCTAACTCCGGTCGACAACGGGGAACCACTCATGATGGAAGCGGAAGAAAAAGACGACGCCGACCGTTACCGCGCACCCGCGCTGGACAAAGGCCTCGATATCCTCGAACTGCTCGCCGAGCAGAAAGACGGACTGACGCGCGCTGAGATCACCAAGCTGCTGGGGCGCAATGCGAGCGAGATGTACCGGATGCTCGAGCGTCTGGTCGCGCGGCAATACGTGGTGCGCTCGGCGGGGGGTGACCGTTACTCGCTGAGTCTGAAGCTGTATGCGCTGGCACATCGCCATCCGCCGATGAACCGGCTGATCTACGAAGCCCTGCCGTTGATGCAGCGGTTCTCGGACCGCGCGGAGCAGTCGTGTCACCTGGTGGTGTACGACCGCGGCAATCTGCTGGTGATTGCGCAGGTCGACGGTCCGGGCACGTGGGGGATGTCAGTGCGGCTCGGCTCGCGGGTCGGGCTGATCGACACCGGTTCAGGCCGCGTCATGCTGGCCTTTCAAACCCCCGAGCAACGCGCTCACATGCTTGCCGAACATACCAAGGTGAAGGGCGAGGTCACGATCGACCGCGACGCGCTCGAACAAACCTGCGAGCAGATCCGCACGGCAGGGTTTTCGCAGAAAGACAGCCAACAGATTTTCGGCGTCACGGATTTGACCTTCCCACTTCTCGGTCCATCCGGGCAGGCGATCGCCGCGCTGACGTGTCCGTATCTGCGGCGCATCGACGAATACGTCGCGCCGACCCTCGACGCAGTGACCGTGCTGCTGCGCGAGACGGTCGAGGCGTTGTCGATGTTTCGCGAGGGGACCGGCTAGCAGTCTCCGCGCTCGCATGGTTTAGAATGGCGACCCTCTTAAAAATGTCGCGGCGTGGGTATCGTCCTGCGCGCGCTATCGATACCTCATGGCGAAACTTCTGACCGATTCCGAATTCCAGCGTTTTTCCGAACTCCAGCAGAAGCAGGCAAGCTTCACGATCACCACCGAGGAAGCTGACGAACTGCGCGACATCGTGGCCCGCGCACAGCAAAAGCGCGACGATCGCGCAGCGGCCATGCAGGCTATGGAAGCCTATATCCAGCAGTTCGACATCAGCCCGGACGAGCTGTTTTCGCCGGAACAGATCGGCGACGCCGCACGCACTTATGGCCTGATCCCGGCCGCGAAGAAGGAGCGCGTACTGCCGCCGTCGTTCACCTACAACGGCAAGCCGTACCAGTGGACCCGCGCGTTGCCCGACGATATCCGCGTGCCGCTGTTCGACGCGTTCAAGGCAGGTCAATCGGTAAAGGACTTCATCGCGACGCCGAAGGACGCCCCGCGTTGCGCGGCAACCATCGCGCGACTCGAACGTGAGACGGGCGCCATCTACGCAGATACGTGGCTCGAAGAGTTGTCCGTGACGCGCGGCCAGGTGGATGAAGCGGCGGCCAAGCTGGCTGCCTGAGCGCGTGCCATTTCACCGCAACCGTAGTAAATAGCCCCGCCTACCAGTACTACGCGCCGGCTTCCTGCTTCGTCACGGTCTCGATTTTGACAAGCAGGGTGCCGGTGCGTGGCAGATCGAGCGCTGCCGCTGCGGCATAGGACAGGTCGATCACCCGGCCGTGCGTATAAGGTCCACGGTCGTTGATCCGCACGATCACCGAGCGCGCGCTCGACACGGCCGTCACGCGCACATAGGAACCTAGCGGCAACGTTCGGTGCGCTGCGGTCAGCGCGTGCGAGTTATAGCGCTCACCGCTTGCGGTGCGGTGGCCCTGAAACTTGTTGCCATAGTAGGACGCTAGCCCGGATTGCCAGAAGGAGGACACGTCCGCACTCTCGTCCTGGGATGATGCGGTCCCGGTCTGCGGCCGTAGCTGTTCCTGCTCCTGTTCCGACGGTCTCGATAAGAGCGGCGAGTCCTCGGTGCCAAACGGCCTCGTCGCCGCGACAGTCCTTGATTCTTCCTTGTGTGGCACGTCGTAACTGGCCTGCCCGGTTATGCCGGGCGGCTGCATACATCCCGCCAACAACGCTAAGGACAACAGAATTCCAAGGTTTCTATAGAAACAATATGCTTTCAAAAAAATGTGCCTGATGAGATGAGCTCGGCAGCGCCGCGGTGGCGCGCGATGATCAGGTGATGACGCAAGCGCTCGGCGCTCTTGCGCCGACGCCAGTCGCGAGTGGTTAGCCGGGACGTTTAGGCGAATAGATCGACGGATCGACCGGCTTGCCATCCTTGCGGACTTCAAACTTGAGGGAGCCATTGCCGCTGGCGTCGGCGCCCATCTCGGCGATGGTCTGCCCTTGTGTAACGACAGTGCCTTCCTCGACCAGCAGCTTTCGGATGTTGCCGTAGGCCGTCACGAAATGGCCATCGTGCTTGATGACAATCAAACGACCATAAGGCTTGACGCGTGCTCCTGCGTAGACCACCCGGCCGCCTGCGGCAGCCTTGACCGGTTCGCCCACGCGGCCGCCCAGCTCTACGCCGTTGGAGCGCCCTGTGACGAACTTCGCTGTGACTGGACCGGGAACGGGCCATTTGAAGCGGCTTGCCTCCGCCGACGCAGAAGCAGAAGCAGAAGCAGAAGCGGGAGCGGGAGCGGGAGCGGGAGCGGGAGCGGCGCCGAGTTTCGCGCTTGCCGCGGGTTTAGCCGTTGGGACCGCCACCGACTTAGGCGCGACACTCTCCGGTGGCGCAACTCGCAGTATCTGTCCGGCCGAAATCGCGTCGGTCGCCGACATCTTGTTCCAGCGCGCAACCGCCGTTGGCGCGCGTCCGAAGGACTTCGCGATACTCACCAATGTGTCGCCGGCGTTGACGCGGTAAAAGCCCGCTTCGACAGGCACCAATGCATCTGCTGCCGTCGAAGCGGAAGACGCTTGCGCCGCGGTGGCCTCGTTCGAGGCCGCCGGGCGATGCGCGCTTACGCAACCCGTGAGTGTTGTCAGCGTGGCGCAGAGCAGCAGAAGCCGCCAGCGAGAGGGAGCGCACGGATACATGGTCTTTCCCGGTTGGCGAAGCGCGGACACGGACCGAAGCGAGACTTAGGGCTTCATGACCGGAGCGGAGGCCGGCACTGCGGCAGATGCCTCGGTCGCTGCCGACGCGTGGTGCTTGTGGTGTTTGTGATGCTTGTGGTGGTGCTTCGCCGTGGACGCTGCGTCGGCCGGGGCGGCGGTCTGCTCTTGTGCGGGCGCAGCGACGGGTGCCGATGCCTGCGCGAATGCGCTGAGCGAAAACAGTCCTGCGAGGGCGGCGATGGTGATCTGTTTGTTCATTGTTTGTATTTCCTGAAAAAAGCCATGATTGAATGGGCGACCTGGTAGTGGTCGTGTGTTTAACGGCTGCCCGTGCAGGCCGTTGACCCATCTCGAATTAATCTGGAATCCTTGACGATATTTTGCAAATGCGCACAAAAATTCGACTTAAGACCCGACTATCGCAATGGCCCAGGCAAACAGGCAGCCTGCTGGCGCGCCGATCAGACGGCCGAGTGCGCTCGCTTTGGTGAACTCCCCGATCCGGCTTTCGATGGCTCCCTTCAGGACGCCTTGATGACGCAACAGCGGCTCGGCGACGCAGATGACGGTAGCGACCAGCCATGCGATCCCTTCGCGACCCACAAGGTGATCCGGGTCGATGAGATTGGTCAGTTGCAGGACAAAAATGATTACAGCACTCAGGAAAAACGCGAACAGTAACGATTTAATGAACTGATCGGAGACAGCGAGGTTATCCATTTGAATATCGGTCGAAACATTTTTGATTTGCTCAGCGAGCCGAGCTTGTCCAATGACGTGAATGGGCACTGAACCTGTGATACAGCCACACCGCGAACAGGGCGACGGCACTGCAATTGGCATCGCTGAATGAAGCAAAAAAATATATCGGAATCGAGCGCGGCAAACACTCAGAGGATTCTCAAAGGCGCGACATGGGAAACCGACATGCGAGACAGTCGCTTCTGAAGCAGCCAACCGTCTCTTCGCCCCGGACGTTTCGGAACGGTCCTACACACTCATTGCTGACGCGCGTTGCGGCAGCCTTGCAGCAGCGATTTGCGCCGTAGCGCCACAGGATGGCCCCCCGCGCTACGCCGCGGCTTCCGCCTCATCCAGCGCCATCCTGAACCCCACTACGCCAGGATCTTCGGTCGGTGTGATCGTGAAACCACACGCACGGGCCAGCCCGATCATCGGCGCGTTCTCGCGCAACGCTTCGCCTACTAGCCAGTGCGTGCCACGCGTGCGGGCGTACGCGATGATCTTCTCCATTAGCAGTCTGCCGAGTTGCCGCCCCTTCTGATCCGAACGTATCGCCACCGCGAACTCCGCGGTTTCGTTATCGGGATCCGCGACCGCGCGCACCACGCCCAGCGTCCGCGTGAAACCCTCGTCGCACGGGACCGTCGCGATCAACGCCATTTCCCGGTCATAGTCGATCTGCGTCATGCGCGCGAGCTGCGAATGATCGAAGCTGCCCACCGCGCCAAAAAATCGCAGACGCAGGTCGTCGGGCGTCATGGCTTCGACAAAGTCATGATGAGCGGCTTCGTCTTCCGGACGGATGGGCCGCACCGTGATGCGCAAGCCGTGCCAGTCGAGCGTTTCTTCGTAGCGGCGCGGATACGGCATGATCGCGAGCCGGCTGCGTTTGGCGCCGAGCCGGATACAGGGCGCAACGACCGCGGTGTGCTCGCGAAACACGCGCAACGCAAGCGTTAAGCCGACGATCTCGCGCACATCGCACACCGCTTGCGAGAGCGCCGTAAAAGCGGCCAGCACCGGCTCGGGCGCGGCGACGCGGGCGTAAGGCGAACGGGTCACCATATCGCGCGCCAGCATGGGATTGAGCGGCGGCAGGCCGAAGACCCGCAGCGGCGCCGACACACCATCGGCCGACGGCGTCGTAAAGCGGAACACCGGGCCGAAGTTGTCGTCGTCGTGTAGTTCGACGTCGATGTCGACGATCATGTCCTGGGTCGACTCGCGCGACTCGACGCGCAACCCGAAATGCGCGAGCAGACTCACCGCGGGTTCTTCAGTGAGCGTGTTCTCGCCCGCTGCCAAGGCCGCGCGTGCCTGTGCCTGGGCCGCGTCGATTTCGGCGGGGATCTGCGCCGGTAGTCCCTCCGGCGTCTGCATCAGCAACTCGCGCCCCAAGCGGTAATCGACCAGACGTGCGAAGGCCCGCGCGAGCCGCTGTGGCGTCGTGTGGACCGGAATGCCCTGCGCGTGCAACGCATCGCGCGTCGCGGCGTCGACCCCACCGAAGAAACACACCAGCAGCCCACGATACGCGAACCGTTGATTCGCAATCAGCGCCTGCGCGACCTCGCCGACCGGTGCGTTGTGCGTCGACGCGTGAACCACGAACGCCGTGCCGGTTGCCCGATATTCCGCCAGCATGCGCAACGCACAGCCGAAATCCTCTGCCCTCGCGTCGTCACCAAGCAGCAGCGGGTTACCAGGAACCCCACGAGGCAGCGCCTTGGCGACCGCGTCCGTAGCCTCTAGGGGCCACTGCGCCAGCGTGTCACCCGCCGCTGCGAACGCATCACACGCTAGCGTGGCCACGCCGCGGTCGCTGGTGATCAGCGTCGCCGTCGCCCCGGCCGCGACCCGGCCCACGCCCAAGGTTTCGATTTCGTCGAGCAGGTCGTCGAGCGAGTCGACGCGCACCATGCCGGCGCGACGGAACGCCGCCGTGTAGAGCCCGTCTGCGGGATCGGCGCGGCCCGAGCGCAGTGCCAGGACTGGCTTGTTGCGCGCCGCCGCGCGCGCAGCGGACATGAACTTGCGGGCCGCGCGGACCGTATCCAGTTCGAGCAGGATCGCGCGCGTGCCCGGGTCGCTCGCCAGATAGTCGAGCACGTCGCCCGCATCCACATCTGCCTCGCCGCCGAGGGCCACCGCGTGTGAAAAACCCAGGCCGCGCGCATATGCCCAGCCGAGCACTGCATTCGTCAGTGCATTCGACTGCGACACCCACGCCACCCCGCCCGCCTTCACGAGGCGCGATGGCGCACCCAGGTGCGCGCGCAGCGCGGGCGATACCACTCCCAGACTTCCTGGGCCGACAATCCGCAGCAGATTCGGCCGCGCCGCCGAAAGCGCGTGCCTGAGCGCGAGACGGTCTTCATCGCTATGCACTTCCCCGACGATGATCGCCGCGCGTGTGCCGAGGCCGCCGAGCTTGTGGACGATGCCAGGCCATGTCGCAGGGGGCGTGCAGATCAGCGCCACCGTGGGCGCCTCGGGCAGATCGCCCGCGTCCGCCACGGCTGGATGGCCATCGAGCGCGTCGTATTTCGGGTTCACCGGCCAAAGCGGGCCGTCGAAGCCGCCCCCTAGTACGCTCGCCCACACCATGGCGCCGGTGCTGCGCGGCTGCCGCGAAGCGCCGATCACAGCGACGGATTTCGGTCGAAACAGGGCATCGAGATTGCGAACGGTCACGGGGCGCTCCGCGCATCGAAAGGGGGTGCGTTCAAGACGAACACGCGTCCCCCTCAGGATAGGCGATGTCGGGCCGTTGCGCGGAAGCCGGGGCAGGAAACCTTTTGGCCCGGCGGGCCGCTTGACCTGCTCCCAAGCGGGCGCATTTTTTGCCTGCTCCCGCTCAAAGTGCGCTCCAAAATGCGACAATTCACGCCATGACGCGTGTTGCAGACGACGCGGCGTCGAAGACAACCATTGCCGACGGTAGGAGGCGCCATCCGGGCGCGCCACCGGACGACCAGAAAAGACAGAAGGTGAAGTTATGCGGCGCTTGCCATCGCTGATTGCGTTGCGCTTCTTCGAAGAGACCGCACGTCATTTGAGCTTCAACCGCGCGGCGAGCGCGTTGTGCGTGACGCAGGGCGCCGTGAGCAGGCAGATCAAGATTCTGGAGGAGTCGCTCGGCGCGAAACTCTTCGAGCGCGACCACAAGGGCATCCGTTTGACGGCGGCGGGTTTGCAGTTGCTGCCGTGCGTGTCGGAGGCGTTCGATACGATCGAGCGCGGCACGCGCCAGGTCACCACCGCCAAAGGACGGCGGCGCCTCGTGCTATCTGTACCGCCCACCTTCGCTACACAGTGGTTTTCGCCGCGGCTCGGCTCGCTGGCGGTGGAGTTGCCGGATGTCGAATTGTCGATCCGGACCGAGCCGACCGAGGATTGTCACTGCAATATCCGTTTCGGCCGCGAAGCGCTGCCCGATGCGCATTCCGAATTGCTGATGATCGAGCGGCACACTTTGGTCGGTGCACCGCATCTGCTCGGGCGCCCGCTCGAGGCTGTGCTCGAACACATGCCCGCGCTGCATGTGCTGCACAACGAGGCACGGCTTGATCTGTGGCCGAACTGGCTCGCGACGGCGGCCCTGCCGTCGCGTTACGCTGAAAACGGCATCGAGTTCTCGAATCTGGAGCAGGCGATTCATGCGGCGCGTAAAGGCGCCGGGCTGGCGGTCGTGGATCGCAACATGATCGTCGAGGAACTCGCAGATGGGAGTCTCGCGCGAATCTCGGACATCGAGGTTAGCGGGCCGTATGGCTACTGGCTCGACGTGGCGCAACGCCACGCGGCGCTTGAGCATGTGCAGGCATTTGCCAGTTGGATGAGGGAAGAGGTTTTGAAGATGGGGTGAGGGGAGTCACTCAGCCTCGCATCGGCTTTCACGAATCCATCTATAAGAATTTTCTCACTCGATTCGGAATATTCCGATGTTTATTGAGACATCGGAAGGCCAGAATTTGTCTATGCCAGCGATGCCGAAACCTTATTTGATAGCGTCGTGAACGACTAATCTGCACCAAACCCGGCGCTGGCATACAGCGCGGCTCGCTCAATTACGACTGTTCAACGCAGCGCTTTCGTCGACCTCATCGCTCTCGTCATGCAGACAACACTGGCGATCGAATAGCGAAATGCCTCATCGCCGGACACAACGCGCTCGCCGTGAACTACTTTCTCAAATTGAGGGGCAAAATGAACCGCTTAATGAATCAGACCGCCTACGTGGAGCGCCTATTGGGCAAGACAAGGATGTCGGCACACACATGGAGTCTGTCGCGCACTTGCCGCTTCATCTGCCAAACACTTCTGATTTTCCTGCTTGGTACGACGATGGCACACGCCACCTGCACCTGGCAGAATGGTGCGGGTCCGCTCAGCTATACGTATACGATCCCGCAACTCACGGTGCCACGCGACGCGGCAATTGGGACAGTCCTCTACTCGGCTCAAACTGAAGCGACCCCAGCGACCGGCGTTTATATGTCCTGTAATAGCAATGACAGCTGGTCTTACACCGTATCGGGGGGACCCAGGTTGCCAGCAGTCCCAGTACGTATGCCACTAATGTGCCGGGTATCGGAATGCGGTTCTACCGTGCGCAGGGCGCAACCGGATCGCGTCAGTACTACAGCCCCACAAACTACGGTAACTATACCGGTACCTGGGCCTTTAACTCAGCGTATTTCGGCATAGAAGTAGTCGTAACCGGGCCCGTCGGGACGGGAACGATTGACGGAAGTCTGGTCGGTACGTTCGCGCAAAGTACGGTGGCAGTCGTAACCATGCGGGCCGCTACGGCCGGCAGCATCACCGCAGCCACTTGTCAGATAGTGGCCGATCAGTCGCTGACAATGCCCTACGTTGGGCCGAAGGATCTTCCGACCGTAGGATCCTCTGCCGGAAACACGCCATTCCGAATCACCCTCACCAACTGCCCCGCAGGCATGAACCAGATCACCTATCAACTTGATGCACCGGCCGGCGTGATTGCTGCAGCCAACGGGACATTCCTCGCCGGATCGGGCTCCAGTGCAAAAGGCGTCGGCTTTGCCCTCAGGGACTCCTCGAACAATCCGGTCGGTCTCGGCACTCCCAACACAGTCACCGCGTACAACGCAGCGACGGGCGGAACCTATCCGATTCAACTGGCTGTTCAGTACTACCGCACGGATACGCTTGGACCTGGCATCGTAAAAGGCGCCCTTACCTACACTATTTCCTATCAATGACGCGGAGCGGGACCGGGCGACGCCTGGCGTTCGCGTCAATCCGGCGAGTCAGACCAACGCGCCTCTTGAAAGTCGCACATTGTGGCTCCGGTCTCTCGCCCGGCTGCGAGTGTGGTCTGTGATACCCGATGCTCTATACTTCCGTTACCGTCGAAAAACGGCAGCGGGTTCGCGGTCAGGTGTGTCCACGGTCGCCTAGAACCCTCTCCCAGGACAATCGGATCATGAGCGAAAATACACCTCGTACCCCAGCAGCGCTTGAACTACCCGCCAGCGTTCAACTGATCGACGGCATCCTCGATAAAGCGGTGGAGGCAGCGCAGCGAAATGTCGAACGGTTTGCCAAGCTCGCCGCACTCGCCCGCGCTATTGAACAGTGCAATTCGTCTCCCGCTACCCGCGCGAAACTGCTCTTCACGTTCGACGAAATTGCCAGCAACGCTGAGGCAGACGCCAAACTCGATGCCGAGTTGTTCGAGGGTTTGCGAAACGGTCAAGTCTTGAAACAAGAATTACTAAGCCGAAACAAAGTAAGCGGACATGATCACGCCGCGTAGCGAACTGACGGATGTTGAAACATGGATCGGACCAGGGCCGGAATTTTCTGC
>NZ_JBNDMQ010000051.1:0-55351 GCF_050436665.1 Paraburkholderia sp. EB58
AAGTCTTACCCATGGCTGAAAGAGCCTCGTCACATCGCACGCGAGCGCATCCGAAAATATGGGCACGCGCCACGGGCTTAAGTAAGTGCCATTCGGCCAAGGACCCCAATGAGGTGAGTCCCGCGCTTGATCACGTGGCGCGCGCGGTGAATCTCTACGTGGCGTCGGGCGTGCCGTTGAGCAAGCTTAAATTCGTCGCGGTCGCTTCTGGCTCGGCCACGTCGTTGGCGCTCGACGATGCGCACTACCGGGCGCAGTTTGGCGTGCCTAACCCCAATCTGCCGTTGATTGCGATACTCAGGAAGGATGGCATCACGATCGCGGTGTGTGGCCAGGCCATGGCAGAACACCACTTCGAGTATGACTGGATTGATCCCAGGGTGACGCTGTCGCTGTCCGCACTGACCACCGTGACAACCCTGCAGCAGGCGGGTTATGCGTTGTTGCCGCTTTGACCACGCAGCGCGTGCGCGCCGTGCAGTCCGTTTCGCAAACTCGCTTTAGCCTCGCCGCTTCGCTGCGGCGAGGCGTCCGCCATTCAACAATCATGCCGCTGGCAATCCGTTAGTACAGCGGCGTTCCCGAGTTGTAAGCGCTGACGAACGACTGCCAGTCCAGATTGACCTGAGCCGCATAGCTGAAAGCGAAGGTCGAGATTTCCGACTCCAGTCCGCTCGTGCTCGTGACAGCATTGCTGACCTGTTTGTCGATGCTGTACTGGACGATGGCGCTGTTATAGTCCTGGTCGGAGATGGCGTGAGCCGATGCCAGCGCCTGGCCCAGATAAGTGGCGGCGGTATTGAGCTTGCCGGCACTGCTCAACTGCGTATAGTCGAAATCTTCCTCATACGGCGACTTCTCGTGGAAGTAGAAGGTCATGCCGTTGATCGTGGCGTAACCCACCAGCACGTCTGCATTGAGCGTTTGGGCCTTGTTGGTCATGGCGACGCGAGTGCCATCGTCGCTGTTGTCCGCTGATGACAACGTCTGCCCGCTGCTGCTTGCTTCGGCCACGGCGCTCGTGGTTTCCTGCTTCAACTCGAGAATCACGTCATCCGAGGTGGACGTGGACGGCCCTTCGATCAGAACGTAGTAGCGCAGCTTGCCCAGACTACCGACTCCGGAGCCCAGTTTCTGGTGGATATCCTTCACCTGATAGTAACTGGCAGCGTATTGCTTGGATGAAGAGATGCTGCTGATATAGCTGCTCATCGCGGCGGCGATGTTGCTGTAGGTCGTGCTGTCTACCGGGACAAGCGTATTGGCGATGTTCTGGAAGCCGCGCACACCATTCGTCACCTGGGTGTACTTACTTAGCAGACTGGAACGGCTGTCGCCGCTGGAGTCGCTGATCGTCGTTTGCACCACACCGGACGTATTACCGTTTTTGAGCTGAAAACTGAGTTCGGCGTTGCTGCCCATGAAGGTGTTCATTTCGCTGACATAGGCGCCGACCATGGTCTTGATGGCGGTTGTGATGTCGCTATCGGCAATACCATTGGCGCGGGCTGCGAGGACCATGCTGGTGGCCAGCCTGCGCAGATCCCACACATACTGGCCGAGATAGCCCTCGTCGAAGTCGTCTACGGAAAACACATTGGTGCCGCTGCTGTCCTGCCACGCGCCGAAATTGCCGATGTGGGCATCGCCGCCGATCCACGTATAGCCAGTCTGCGTCGTGGTGTATTTCGATGCAGGCAGGGTCAGCATGTCCTGGTAGAAGATGTGGTCCGTGCCGCGATAAAAGTCGAACGCGTCTCCCGCCATGGTCGCCATCTTGGTCGCCAGGTCGGTGCTGTCCGTGGCCGCGAAAGGATGGTTGTAGTTGTAGATTTGCGTCACCACCCAGCTGCTGCGCGAAGTCTGAGCCTGGGCGGTAGACCCGTACAGCAGTGCCGCAGCGGACAAAACGAGCCACGCTTTCTTCATTGCATCTCCCCGTGATGTAGATAAAAAAGGGGAGCGGCATGGCTGCCCCTGATTGGTGTCGGGGGGGATTCAAACAATGTTGAATGACAACGGCGTGAAATGGCCAGGATTTTAATAGCTGCTGCCTCGACAGGCGTTTGGCTAAAACCGGTCGATCAACCCTAACTGCACGCCCCGAACAGGCGCACCAGGATAAGCGGGCGGGAGCCCCGTCACATCGACACCGCGTAGCGTGAATTCAGCGCTGCCATGATTGCGCAGCATGCCGGCGCTCGCGTACAGCATGAGCCTCGCCGAGAGGTCATATTCGCACGCAGCGCTGAACTGGTCGACATTGTTGTCACCGCCTGACTGGTCTCGCATATAGGTGTATCCCAGCGAGGCACGGAAGTGTGCCGAGACGGCATAGCGAGCCGACACCGACATGCCGTCGTCGTGATAACGCGGCGATCCACCGTCACCGTTGAAGAACGAGACGAATGCGGTCGTCTTGCCAAGCACGTACGACACGCCGCCGAGATTCGCGCGCAGCCCTGTGGCGCCGGTGGTCTGCTGGTGAGCGTACGAAATGTGAAATGGCCCGTTGCGGTACGCGAAAGTCTCGTAGTTGCCGGATAGACCGTTGCCGTTGCCGCTGTTGGGCAATGCCACCATCAAGGTCGTCGTGAAGCCGTGCAGATCGGGCGAGAGATACGCGAGGCCGTTATTCGTGTACGGGGTGATCTTCGACAGATTGTTCAGTCCTGAGGCGATAGTGCCCGCGCCGAATGCATCGAGCTCCCCCTTGAATGGAATGTAGATGGGGGAGTACTGGCGGCCGAGTCGCACTTCGCCCCACGGCGCACCCACACCGATCCACGCCTGGCGGTTGAACAAAGTGCCCGACGTCGCAAGCGCACCGTCGGCCGAGTTGAAACCATTCTCGAGGTCGAACAGGATGCGCGTATCCGAACCGATCTGCTCCTCACCACGCAAGCCAACACGCGATCCGCGAAAGGCGCCCGAGTCCAGCCGTGGTGTCCACGAAGAACCCGGGTTGGTGATTTCGATGCTGGTATCGATGAGGCCATACAGTGTCACCGAACTTTGTGCATGGGTGCACTGGGCGCTCACGCCCAGTGCGAGCAGGACGGAAACCGGGCAGACCGCTCGCTTACGCACGCGGCTCAGCTCCCATCAGGCAATGCATAGGCAATCACGTAGTCGCCCAGTTTCGTGCCGAACGAGCCATGACCGCCGGCCGCAATCACCACGTACTGCTTGCCGTTGACTTCATAGCTCATCGGCGTGGCCTGACCGCCCGCGGGCAAGCGCGCCTGCCACAATTGCTCACCTGTGTTGGTGCTAAAGGCGCGGATATAGTTGTCTGCGGTTGCGCCGATAAAGAACACATCGCCCGCGGTGGTCATCGGGCCGCCGAGCATCGGCATCCCCATCTTGAACGGAAGCGGGAGCGGTGAGCTGTCGCGCACGGTGCCGATACGCTTCTTCCAAACAATCTGGTTGGTCTTCAGATCGATCGCCGAGACATAACCCCAGGCCGGTTGCTTACAGGGCAAGCCAAGCGGTGACAGGAACGGGTTTAGCGTCACACCGAACGGAACGCCATACTGCGGCTGAATACCGGATTCGGTGCCGCTGCCGCCCGCATCGCTTGCGGCCGGCTCGATCGGATTGCCCGGACCGCGCGGCATCAGCCTCGATACGAAGGGCAGGGCAATCGGATTGGCGATCGCGATCTGACGATCGGTGTCGACAGCCAGCCCGCCCCATTCGAACATACCGAGGTTGCCTGGGAATACCAGCGTGCCTTTCACCGAAGGCGGCGTGAACGTGCCGTCATAGTTCAGGCGGTGGAACATCACGCGGCACACCATCTCATCGAACATCGTGGCGCCCCACATATCGGCGCCCGTCAGTTTTTGGCTCGGCCGGAACGTCAATTCGGAGAACGGCTGGGTGGGCGATACGTGATCGCCCGGTGCCGCTCCTTGTGGGACCGGTTGCTCCGGAGCCGGGATGACCAGCTCGCCGGTGCGACGATCGAGTACAAAGATGTTGCCTGTTTTGGCAGGTGCATAGACCACAGGCACGACATTGCCCGATTTGTCGGTGATGTCGGCAAGCGTAGGCTGGGCCGGCAAGTCCATGTCCCACAGGTCGTGATGCACCGTCTGGTAGAACCAGGCGAGCTTGCCAGTCGAAGCGTGTAGCGCGAGCAGCCCGCTTGCATAGCGCTCCTCCTCGGGCGTGCGGTTGCCGCCCCAGATATCCGGTGTCGTCACGCCCATCGGCAGGTAGACGATATCGAGTTTGGCGTCGTAGACAGCAGGCGCCCACGAATTCGGCGAATTCAGCGTGTAGTGTTCGCCTTCGGCAGGAATGGCGTTCGGATCCTTGTTGCCCGGATCAAATGCCCAAAGCAGCTTGCCGGTATTGACATCGAAACCGCGGATCACGCCGGAAGGCTCGCGGCTCGAATAGTTGTCGGTCACTGCACCGGCTACGACGATGACCTTGTCGGTGATGACGGGTGGAGACGTGGGTTCATATTGACCTGCCGTGGTGACCGGCTGGCCATGCTGCAGATCGAGGTCGCCATTGTTGCCGAACTCCGCGCAGCGTTGACCCGTTTGCGCATCCAGTGCGAACAGGTGACCGTTGTTGACCGGCAGATACACGCGGCGCGAGCAGAGGGCGGACGCGGCGGTTGAGGCTGTCGTTTGACCATTGTCATCCGTGCTTGCAGCCGTCGTGTCACGCATGTCGTGATATGAGACACCACGACATGTCACGTGCTGAAAGCTCGGATCCGTTATTAGACCGGGGTCGAATTTCCACGCCAGCTTGCCCGTCGCGGCATCCAGCGCGAACAGTATCTGGTGCGGCGAACACAGGTAGAGCATGTTGCCCACCTTGATTGGCGTGACTTCATTGGTCGTTTCAACCGGGTCGGTCGGGCGCTTCGTGTCGCCGGTCTGGAAAGTCCAGGCAACCTGCAGGTTCTTCACGTTGTCCGCGGTGATCTGCTTGAGGGGCGAGTAACGGGTGCCGTGCTGGGTGCGGCCATAGGCAGGCCAATCGCCAGCCGTGCCGCTCGCGGCCGGGGTTGCCGAAGCCGCGGCATTGGCGCTCAGCGTCCCGTTGATTTCCTGTGGATCGTTGAAGGACGCATAAACGAGCACAACGCCGCTGAGAATCAGTGTTGCGCCCAATGCCAGCGCCACGGGTTTTCCGGGGGCGTCGAGAGTGCGGTAGACAAACGGTAGCAGCAGCCAGATGCCGAATACGACCAGCACATCGAGTCGTGGCGTGAGTGCCCAGAAGTCGAAGCCGGCTTCCCACACGCCCCATACGATGGTGCACAGCAGCAGTAGCGCATAGAGCCCAAGCGCGATGGCTCTACGGCGGTAAAGGAGGGCGGCCGTCACCAGCATGACGACACCGGCGATGACATAGTATGGCGACCCGCCGATCGCGGTAAGCCAGATCCCGCCAATCAGCAGATACAAGCCGGCGAGAGCGGCGAAGAGAACACTGAGGAGACGGCCTATGTCCGATGATGCGCGCTTCTGCATGATGTCGACCTCCTGGATTTCTATAAGGACGGGACTGCCGAGCAGTAACCGGGGTGAGGTGTAGGGGCCTCGTCGGCGCTCATTCATGAAACGACGCGGATCCGCCACGCATAGCGCCGTGATGGGCGATTGCATTTTTCGGGCCCGCTCGGTCACTGTATGCGACGGGGCGGCGGATTGCTTGTTAATTAGAACGGTGGCGTGCGGATAGACGAGCGAGCGGCCATATCGGCAGATCATTCGTCGGAAGATATTACAGTCGAATGTAGAAGAGGGCGTATTTCGTGCAGCACGTCAGGCAACAGCCGTCCGCGGCACCGTACTCACCTTCAGTGACGGTCCGAATTTTTCTTCGAGAGTCGCTGCGAGCGTTCCGAGTGTCTTGCCCAGATTGCCCAGCGCCTTGCCATAAACGAGGCACACGTCGATGGTCAAGACGAAGTCGAACACTTCAATGATGGTCAACTGATCGTGGCTCGCGCTCAGGTTCAGGAATTCGTGCGGCACGAGCCCGAGTCCAAGTCCGGACGCTACGAGCTTCAGTTGTTCTTCGATATCCTGAGAGTCGACGAACACGCGCATGCCAAGGCCCTGGTTGGCCATGGCACGCTCCAGCGCGGCGCGATAACCGCATCCGCCCGAATTGAGGATCCAGTCCTGATCAGCCAGAGCGGCGATGCTCGTGCGACTGTCTGCGCGCGGCGCGCTCCGGCTTTGGACGACCACTGCTTCAAGCGACATCACACACCGGCCATCGAGCGGCGCGGTAAAGGGTACACGATGCCATTCGCACGCGAGGTGGCCGCATACGCGCAGCGGCTCGGCAAGCCAATCGCACGCCTGTACGTCACTCACTATCATCCCGATCATCTGCTGGGCGCCTGCGAGTTCGCAGCGCCGCTTTACACGCTTGCGGCCGTTTCCGGCAAGATCGCCGCGGCTGGAGACAGGGTGGCGTCGGAGGAGCACGAGAAACACCCCGAAGACATTCCTGTTCACGCTCGACAGCCCGACTATGAGGTCCGTGAAGGGCTCGAGATCATGGATGGCGTGCGCATCGAGCACCTCAGGGTCCAAGCCGCGGAGACCGAAGATGCCTTGGTGATTGGCTTGCCCGACGTGCGGGCGGTGATTGTTCAGGATCTCGTCTATAACCGCGTGCATCTCTTTATGGGCGAGCGCGATTTTGACGGATGGCGCTCGGCACTCGGGACGTATCGCGAACTTCCCTATGATCTCGTGTTGCCTGGACACGGCGTACCAGGCGGCCGGGAGCTCTACGACGAGATGATCACGTATCTGGATTTCGGTAAGGACGCGCTCGCGTCGTCGACGAGCGCGGGGGAATTCAGGCAAAAGATGCTAGACCGCTTTCCCGACTACGGCGGCGTCAAGGTGCTGGATCACCAGCTTCGCTTTCTGTTTCGCTGATGACGTTTACTCCCGGATCGGGTCGAGCAGGTTCGACCTGAAATCGCAGCACTGCGAAGCAAGTTGTGCGATGGCGGCGGTGAGCGCGTGCGCCTGCTCATTCCGCTCGCCGACATTGCGTGCAGTAGTTCGAGTACTAGCGCAACAGTCAACATGATGCACCGGCCCGCCGTGCACTGTATCGCTCATGAAACAACCCAACTGTGATCTGACCTGTTCCGTCAAGTGCGTAACCTGATAAGCATCAAATATGTCTGGAACGGAGTTGATCATGACAGTCGTCGCGTCGCTTAGAACAGTGTTTTGGGGCTTTCTTGGTGTGCGTAGCAGTGCAGATCATCGCGCTGATCTCGACGATATCAAGGTTCCATTAGCCCTGCCGCTGATGGCCTTCGCCGTGGCCGGCGCGTTCGCTGTGCTGGTGTATGGGCTGGCGGATATCGCGGTTCACGTTGCGGGTTGATTCTGCCAGGAAACTGGACGGCGCTAGCTCCCCGGCGACAAAGTGAACAAAGTGAATGCGCCGTCCTACGCGCCAGCCGCGGCCGCCTGCTCCTCGCGCGCATATTGCGTAGGCGGCCGGCCGACATGCCGCGTGAACGCGACGCTGAACGTGCTGGCGGAACTGTAGCCGACGCGCTGCGCGATCTCGGCGATACGGCCTTCATTGCGGCGTAGCAGGTCCTTCGCGAGCGCCATGCGCCAGGTGAGCAGATATTCCATCGGAGCGACGCCGACCGCACGGCTGAAGCGCTCGAAAAAGCTCGAGCGCGAGAGCGCAGCCTCCTTCGCGAGTTCAGCCACTGTCCATGCGTGCGTCGGGCGTGCGTGCATCCCGCGGGTTGCGGCCGCGAGCCGAGAATCGGAGAGCCCGCGCACGAGGCCCGGTGACGCGTCGGTCCCTGCCACGGACCGCAGCGCCTCGATGAGCAGCACTTCCAGCAGTCGTGAGAGCACGACCTCGCGCGCGGGCCGCTGCTCGCGTGATTCCTCTCGCACCAGCCCCACGAGCGTGGCCAGCCGCTGTTCGCCGCGAACATGCACGATTTGCGGCAGCAGCGAGACCAGCAGGGACGCATCCGGCGAAGCGAAGCTGCAGTGGCCCGCCATCATTCGCACGTCGATCGGGTTGTCCGGGGCACCGATTCTGTATTCACCGTTGCCCAGTGGGGTGGGCGCCGCCGTCTCGATACCCGGCGGTGGCGGCTCGAGGCTGGACATCGCGACGCCGTAAGCCGCCGGAATCAGGACGAAGTCACCCGACAGGAGCTCAATAGGCTCGTGTCCGTCGATCGCGATATGGCACCCACCCTCGAGGATCACGCAATAGAACGGCTGGCCGGCATCCGAGCGACTGATGCGCCAGGGGCTGGCGCCGAGGACGAGCTTGGAGAACCGGGCGCCTGGCTGCAGCAGCGTCACGACTTCGGCCAACGGATCGATCATTGCCGGACTCCTGCAAATGAAATTCGGATGATTGATTGTAGCAAGTACGGTCGTGGCGATCTATCGTAGGGGTACACGCAAACCACCCCCCACAGGAATTTCCATGAAAACGGTGCTAATCACCGGCTGCTCGTCCGGATTCGGCCTCGAAATCGCCCGCTACTTCCTGGCCCGCGACTGGCAGGTCGTTGCCACGATGCGCACGCCGCGTGCCGACGTGCTGCCGCCTTCAGACCGCCTGCGCGTGCTGGCGCTCGACGTCACGAATCCGGAGAGCATTCGCGAGACCGTCGAGGCGGCGGGCCCGATCGACGTCCTCGTCAACAACGCGGGCTTCGGCGCGGCTTCCCCAGCCGAACTGGTGCCGATGGCGACTGTACGCGAGCTGTTCGAGACCAACACCTTCGGCACGATCGCATTGACGCAAGCGGTGCTGCCTCAGTTCCGCCAGCGCAGGGCCGGCGTCGTCGTGAACGTCACGTCGAGTGTGACGCTGAAGGCGCTGCCCCTGCTTGCCGCCTATCGCGCGAGCAAGGCGGCGGTGAACGCGTTCACTGAGTCGATGGCGCCTGAGCTCGAACAGTTCGGCGTGCGAGCGCACCTGGTGCTGCCGGGCCGTGCGCCCGACACCCGCTTCGGAGACAACGCGCGCGCCCATATGCATGGCCTCGACCACGAGGCCTATGCCGATCTCGTCAAGGAAGTCTTCGCGCGGCTGTTGGATACGTCTTCCCCGACCACCCAGGCACAGGACGTCGCCGAAGCCGTGTGGCGCGCGGCGACCGACTCGTCATCGCCGATGCACATTCCGGCCGGCGCCGACGCCGAAGCCTGGGCGGCCGAGCTTCGCTGAGCGAACGGCGCGCCACCGTGCTGAACTGAAACCAGCAACGGATTTTGTGCGCTACAACGCAATACAGGGCAATACGAAAGGAGATGACTATGCAAGACAAACCCGTCGCTCTGGTCACCGGGGCGAATCAAGGAATCGGTCTTCAGATCGCGAAGGATCTCGCGGCACATCGCTTCACTGTGCTGGTCGGGTCGCGCAATTTCGAGCGCGGCGAGGCTGCGGCCAAGGAGGTCGGGCTGGACGCTCACGCGCTGCAGCTCGACGTGACGGATCAGGGGTCGATCACGGCCGCGGCGGAACGCGTGCGCAACGAGTTTGGCCGCCTCGACGTGCTCATCCAGAACGCGGCTATTTCGACTACGAGGAAGCGGTTTGGTCAGTCCGTCGAGGAGTATGCGAAGACGACTCGACCGAGCAACGTGTCCATCGATGAAATGCGCGCGGTGTGGGACACGAATGTATTCGGGGTCCTCTCTGTTTACCAGGCGATGCTGCCGCTTCTGCGCGGAACGCCGGGCGCCCGCATCGTCAACGTGTCGAGCGGCGTTGGGTCGCTAACGACGAATTCGGACCCGGCCTACGCCTATCGGGCGATTTTTGGCCCGGTCTACCCGGCGTCCAAGACGGCTCTCAACGCTTTGACGCTCGCCATGGCACTCGAACTGGAACCGGAGGGCATCAAGGTCAATGCCGTCTCTCCGGGCTACACGAGTACGAACCTCAACGGCTATGCGGGCACGGAGACGGTCGAGGAGGGCGCTCGCGAGGCGGTGCGCGTCGCGCTGCTGGGCCCGGACAGCCCCACAGGGACGTTCACGCGCTGGGAAGGCGAAACAATCCCTTGGTGAGGTGGTTTCGAGCCACACTCCACTCCATTGATTTCAAGGAGCGCGACCTGCGTAATCGCGCTAGCGTAAGTGCCCCCCACCAGCTACAGATGCAACCTGACCTGGGTCGCGAAGGCCTGAATGACTTCTTCATTTCGCGCCAGAAGCAGCCACTGACCGACACGGGTCGAAACAAGCAGGCCCGCCTCGATCAACACCGCGACGTGGGCCGAGACGGTCGATTGGGATAGCCCACTGCGCGCATGGATTGCATTAACCGGTATTCCGCTGCCAGGAGCGCCGTATTCCTGCGCAAAGCATTCGCCCGGCGTCTTCAACCACCTCAGGACCTCGCGTCGGAACGGGTTGGCGAGTGCCTTATGAATTAAATTCTCGTCGACCATGGTGGGCTCAGTGGCGCTGCCTCGACAATGACTTCGCAATGTTCCTCGCGCAATCTTCGCCAAGGTCCTCCCTGACGAGGGCCAAGGCGAGCTGCATACCGTCACTGACACCGCACGACGAGTACAGGTTGCCGTCCTTCAGGCAGTGTTGATCACTCATGACGTGCACCAGGGGATACTCGGCGGAGAGACGTTGCGCGTGGCGCCAATTGACCGTCAACGTGCGATGGTCGGCAAGACCGGCGCGCGCGACCAAAAAAGCCCCGTTGGACACCGACGCGAGCTTGCGCACGCTACGTCCAGCCTCGCTGAGCCAGTCCACCAGTTCGCTATGCTCAAGCCCCGAACCGATGACCTGAGAACCTGGCACTACGACGATATCGAATGAAGTGCGCATGTCCGACAAGCTTTCCGTCGTGCCCACCGCCACGCCATTCGAGCACAGGACAGGCCCCGGCGACGGCCCCACGAGATGCTGGTCGTACAGCGTTGAGCCGCACAGACGGTTTGCTTCGTGGAAAACATCCATCGGGCCGGTCACTTCGAGCAGCCGGAATCCTGCGTACAGCATCATTGCAACTTGCATGCGCCGTTACTCCGCAAAGCCACTGCAGACGAGCGGTCGCATCCGCTGCGACCGCACCCGGTTACCGCTCGGTGTGAGGTATGGCATTTTCAACATGGTGAATCTGTCCTCGGTTATCGTCGCGTAGCAACGCAGACCGCGAATTTTGAAGAGGCGGCCTTAGCCGTACCGATCAAACTCAGTCTAATCAGGCGGCACGGAACAGGGAACACGTGGATGTCACCGTCCCTGGCCAATCAACGTGAGATTTAGGCCAACGGCGCCGCTGCGGGACTGTGGGACGTTGAATTGCGTCCCCGGGGGGTGTCCGCCGTGCACTGCTCCAGTTCGGTCTTCTTATTACACGGCTGCAAAAGACAATTACCGGTTAGTGTGTCCCTGTTTCCGGGCCGTTGCGGTAAGCTGCGATACCGCTCGTCAATACCGGTTTGTAAGCTTGCTCCAGTCGTTCGGGTGAAGCCTATCGAATCGCCGGTATCGGAATCGGGCCTATTAACTCCACGAAGGTCACGGCATGAAAGTCGCCATTGTTATATTCGATGGTGTGCAGGCGCTCGATGTTGCAGGCCCCCTCGACGTGTTCGCGGAAGCGAATACGATCCTTTCCGCAGAGCAGAAATACGAAGTCACCCTTATCGGACCTCGGGCCGGGGCAGTGACGTGCTCGAACGGTATGCAACTTTCGGTGCCGTTTGGCTATGCGGATCTCGACACGCAATGGGACCTGCTACTGGTCGCAGGCGGCCCGCAATTGCCCGACGCTCATCCATCCAGTGACTTTCTGACGTGGCTGCAAAACCAGGCGCGAGACGCGAAACGGTTTGGCTCTGTTTGCAATGGGGCATTCGTGCTTGCCCATGCGGGACTGCTTGACGGCAAGGAAGTGACAACTCATTGGGCGGATGCAGGCCGCCTCGCCCACGAATTTCCGCAGGCATCTGTGCAGCCCGACAAGATTTTCGTTCGTGACGGGCGCCTGTTTACCTCGGCGGGCGTGACGGCCGGCATCGATCTGTGCCTTTCACTTGTTGCCGAGGACTGGGGACACGAGTTGGCGGTGCGCGTTGCAAAACGTCTTGTGGTCTATATCCAGCGCGAAGGCGGCCAGTCTCAGTACAGCCCATATATTGGAGCAGGACGGGAGGAAGATCCGATTATCGGCAAAGTCCACCGCTATGTGACTGAGCATATAACCGATGCGCTCTCGATCGAACAGCTCGCGAGCGCAGTTTCAGTGAGCCGGCGGACCTTCTCGAGAGTATTTGCGAAGTATGCAAAGGTGACGCCGTCCGTGTTTGTCGAGCAGGTTCGCGTCGACACGGCGAGGAAGTTGCTCGAAGACACCGATGCACCGCTGAAGACCGTGGCATTTAAATGCGGCTTTCGCAGCGCCACGCATATGCGCACGACTTTCTCGCGACGGCTAGAGGTCACGCCGAAACAATACCGGCAACGATTCCGCGGTGAGACAGACAAGCAGCCACGGGTCGATAACGGTGCTCAAAAGCAGGTTGCTTTGCAATGACTGTCTCGTCTGTGACGGACGTTGAGTCCGTTCAATCGCTTCCTGATCTCCTTGAACCGGGCTTGTCGTTCGTATTTTGCGGCATCAACCCAGGCATGCGTGCGGCATCAAGCGGTCATCACTTCGAGGGTAGAGGCAATCGGTTCTGGCGGGTCATGCATCTTGCTGGTTTCACTCCAAAACTGATTCGTCCCGAAGACGACCACACGGTGCTTGAATATGGCTGCGGTCTCACAACCGTGGTCCCGCGAGCTACCGCTCAGGCCGCCGAGCTGTCGCGATCGGACATCGCATTGGCCGGCGACGCCTTCCGGCGCAAGATCGAACAATATGCTCCGAGGAACGTCGTTTTCCTCGGAAAGATGGCGCTCTCGGCAATCTCCGGCACGCGCGATATCCACTGGGGCCTGCAAGCCGAGCCATTCGGCGGCGCGCGCGCTTGGGTCGTACCCAATCCAAGTGGACTGAACAGGGGGTTCGACCTTGATGCGCTGGTGGCCGCCTACTGGGAAGTTCGCACTGCCGTAGCGTCCACGCCCTGAAGGTGCGCGTTCTGGCGCAGTGCCTCAGTAACGAATTCCATGAAAGCGCGAATCTTGCCGCTGCTGCTGCGTCGCTCGACATGAAGCAGGCTCACCGGGATCGACTCGGGCTCGAATGAGCTCAGGACAGGTTGGAGCTTGCCGTCGAGCACCTCCTGAGCCGCCTGATACGACAGCAACTGGGTTATCCCCACACCGTCGACGGCGGCGAGAACGGCAGCGACACCCAGGTCGACCACCATCCGCGGCTGAAGTCTGACGGGCAACCTCGAACCGTTCTCGTTGAACACCCACTCGAGCGGAACAGAGACACCGGTGAAGGACACACAGTGGTGATTGGCCAGATCCTTGGGGTGAAGAGGCTCTCCGTGCGCGGCCAGATAAGAAGGAGCCGCGTACGTGCGACGCCGCACAAAACCCAACGGAATGGCGAACGTCGAGGAGTCGCCAAGGTGGCCCACGCGGATAGCAATGTCCACCCCTTCCTCCAGAAGCCGCGTGGTTCGATCGTCGTACACCGCGTTGACGTTGACGTCCGGATAACGCAGCGCGAAGGCGTTGATGAGAGGCGCCACATACCGTTGGCCAAACAGAACCGGTGCAGAAACGGTCAACGTGCCGACGGGATTGAGTTGATCGGCCGCAATGTTGGCTTCCGCATCCGTGATGGTGTCCAACACTTTCCTGCAGGCTTCGAGGTAGGCCATACCGGCATCCGTCGGACGAACCGATCGGGTCGTCCGGGCGAGCAGGTGGGTGGCAAGACGGGTTTCTAGCGAGTGGACCGCTCGCGAGACCGCGGCGGCCGACATGCCGACTTTCTCGGCCGCACCCGTAAAGCTACCTCGGTCGACGATAGCGACGAAAACCTCCATCTCACGCAATTTGTCCATTCCACTTCCCCTCTGATCACCGGCGGCTACACGCCGTGATTCTATGCGTTGTGATCCACATAGTGGCGATTGACGTCGTCGAATGGCTCAAAGAAGTCACGAAATGTCCAACGCTGGATTCTTTCCAGATAGCAGAAATTGGCTGTTTAGATTTGCCACATCGGAAAGGGCCGCGTTACCGGTTCGAAAAAGACTCTTTCAGGCAGCGATGGTTATCAGGACCTCCATGGCCGCCTGGCAAAATTCGCTCACTCATTGGCCCAATACCAACCAGCTTGGACTCCAATGCATTGGCGCTATCCTGGACAATCACTGCACGTCGTAAGGCTGACTAAACACAGAGGTGCTTATGTTCTCCGCCATGCTTGAAGTTCACCCAATACCCGCACAAGTCGATGCCTATCTCGGCATGGCCAAGATGCTACGCCCTGAACTCGAGAAGATCGATGGGTTTATCGACAACAATCGCTACGCCAGTCTCACACGCGAAGGATGGCTTCTTTCACTGTCGAGCTGGCGCGATGAGAAGTCGCTCATCCGCTGGCGCAGCCAGGAAACGCACCACAAGATCATGCAGGCTGCGCGTGATCGCGTGTTTTCCGACTATCGCTTGCGCATCGGTCAGACCGTCAGCGATACCCAGGTACCCGCGGGACAGGTCTTGCGTGAGCAGCGCCTGGATGTCACCGAGGTCGGGCAGGGCACGGCGGTGACGCTGCACGATGGGAAGTTCTCGCCGGAGTGGGTCAAGCAGGCTCTCTCAGAAGAAGTGGCGAAAGCGCTTGGCATCGATACAAACGCGCCTGGCCTCGTTTCGTGGGACGTATTCGATCACCTGATCACATCGGGCGACGTGATCGCGGTGGTGACGTGGCGCGACCATGCAGCAGCTGAAGCATTCCTCGGCGATGCAGCGACGCCGGATGTCTCGCGCCTGCGCAATATCCGCATCGTCCGCGAGTACGGAATGTTCGATCGCCGGGAAGCGCCGCAATTCTTTAAAGAGGCGCAACCGATGGCCTAAAACGGCCGCATTGCGTTATCGGTGGTGGAGGATCCCCGATTTGCACGGGTCCTCCAGCCACGATGTTTAGATGCCCTATCAAACATAAGTAGCAACGGGACCTCTATGACTACAGGTAACTCTTTATCAACGGGAGCGGGAGCGCTGAATGTCGCGCAGTCGCCGGGACCCGCTGCTGTGCTGGGAACAGCAACTCCCGCACAGCCTGTGCCCAAACAAGCCACGCTTTCGCTTCGTCTAGCCATTGGCCTCATCGGGATGCTTTTTGCATCGCTGTTGGCCATCCTCAACGAACAGGTCACCGCCCTATCGCTGGCGGACATTCAGGGCGCGCTCTCGATCGGGCATGACGATGGAACGTGGCTGACCACGCTGTTCGAAGCGGCTAACGTCACGACGATGGTGTTTGCTCCGTGGTTTGGGATCACCTTCACGCTCAAGCGATTCACGATCGGCGCCGTGATCGCGACGATGCTCTTCGGTTTCCTGTGCCCCTTCGCACCGAACCTGCATACGCTCTATGTGTTGCGCGTCCTGCAGGGGATGGCTGGCGGATGCCTTCCCCCAATGTTGATCATCGTGGCGCTGCGCTATCTTCCGCCCAAAGTGAAACTGTACGGACTCGCCGGGTACGCGCTTACGGCGACCTTTGGACCGGCAGTCGGCACGCCGCTCGCCGCTTTGTGGACCGAATATGTGGGTTGGCAAATGGCCTTCTGGCAAATCGTCCCGCTCGGCCTCGCAGTCTGCGTGGCGATCCAGCAGGGGCTGCCGCCCGATCCGCTCAAGCTCGAACGACTCAAGGCATTCAATTGGACCGGCTTTCTGACGGGTTTTCCCGCCGTCGCCATGCTCGTGATCGGCCTTCTGCAAGGGGATCGGCTTGACTGGCTCAATTCCGATTTCATTCGCGTGATGTTTGTCGGAGGGGGGCTGCTGCTTGCGACCTTTCTCGTCAACGAGTGGTTTCACCCGCTGCCTTTTTTCAAGCTGCAGTTGCTGTCGCGCAGAAACTTTACGCACGGACTGATGACACTCGTGGGCGCGGTCATCCTGCTGGTTGGCGTGGCTGCGATACCTGGCCAATATCTCGCGAGGGTTCACGCCTATCGGCCACTGCAGACTGCGCCCTTGTCGTTGCTGGTGGCGATCCCGCTATTGATCGCGCTTCCTTTGACGGCTGCCGTCCTGAATCTGCGGCGGGTTGATCACCGTTGGGTCATGGCGATTGGATTGTGCCTCATGATCACCACGTGCCTGATGGGAAGCTTCATCACGTCCGAGTGGATCCGCAACGATTTCTACTGGCTTCAATCGATCCAGATCGTCGCGCAACCGATGGTGATCCTGGGAATCCTGATGGGCGTGACGACGGACCTGGCCCCGACCGACGGTCCGTTTGCTTCGGCGATGTTCAACTCGATCAAAACGTTTTCCGCGGCTGTGGCGACGGCGCTTATCGAAGGCTTGGGCACCGATCGCGAACGTCTCCATTCGAACATGCTCGTGGACCAGTTGGGCAATCACGCCCTCGTGACGAGCCAAAGTATCGACGCAGTTCACGGTCTCGGCGAACTTGCACACCGGATTCACGAGCAGGCCGTGGTACTGACTTCGGCGGATCTCTATCGCGTCATCGCGGGCATTGCCCTCGCCACTCTTTTCCTGGTGCCAGTGTTACCCGTGCGTATTTATCCGCCGTGGTGCACTACGCCTCCCTCTTCTCGTTAAGGGACGCTAATTATGTCATCCGTTGCTCGATCTCCCCTCAAAATAATTCCGGTGGTCGCTCTGGTCGTCGCGGTCGGTGTTGGCGTATGGGCTTGCTCAGGACTGTCAGGCGGCTCGAATACCGAGTCAACCAACGATGCTTATGTCGGGGCCGATTTCACCCTCGTGGCACCGCGTGTCGCCGGTCAGATATCCGACGTATTCGTCGAGGACAACCAGTCGGTCAAAGCCGGGCAATTACTGGTGCGTATCGATGACCGCGACTTCAAGGCCGCATTGATGAGCGCAGAAGCGGACGTGGCTGCGGCGAAGGCGTCCGTCGCGAACTACGACGCCGAGATTGCACGGCAGCCTTCGCTTGTCGAGCAGGCGCGCGCGACGCTCAAATCCGACGAGGCGTCGATCGAGTTTGCGCGGGCGAATGCCGCGCGGTACCAGAACCTCTCGGAAGCGGGCGCGGGAACGACTCAGGAGCAACAGCACGCTTCGAGCACGCTCGCCGAGCAACTCGCCCAGCAGGCTCACGATGGAGCCGTGCTGAGCTCGACTGAGCAGAACCTGAACGTATTGAACACCCAGCGCGACAAGGCGGCCGGCGCACTCGCACGCGCCGAAGCGGCGCTCGAGCAGGCCGGGCTCAATCTGTCCTATACGGAGATTCGCGCACCGGTCGACGGCAAGGTTGGGCGGCGGTCCGCGCGGGTTGGCGCATTCGTGACGCCTGGCGCGCCGGTTCTCGCGATCGTACCGCTTTCCGAGGCCTATGTCGTCGCCAACTTCCAGGAGAACCAGATCACCCACATGCGGCCTGGCGAAAGCGTGCGGATCAAGGTCGACAGCTTTCCGGGCGTGGTGATTCACGGCCGTGTCGATAGTCTCGCTCCCGCCACCGGCGTGGCCTTTGCGCCTATCGCACCGGACAATGCGACGGGCAACTTCACGAAGATCGTCCAACGCGTACCGGTCAAGATCGCCATTGACCGGGGTCAAGAAGCAGCGTCTGCGTTGAGCGTGGGGCTTTCGGTCGAAACGGAAGTCACCGTCGGTCAGCATAGCGAAGCATTGGCCGAAGGGGGAGAGGGAAAATGAATGCGAACGGCTTTTCCATCCGCGCGTTAGTGGTGGAGATACTGGCGTGCGTTGTGATGGCGGGTTGCACCGTCGGGCCAGATTTTCAACGTCCAACGACGTCCACGCCGCCGCAGGTCTTCGATCGTACCCAGGCTGCTCAGGCATCGAGCAAGGCTGTCGAGACGGGTTTCAATTCAGACTGGTGGACCCTGTTTAACGATCCCACCTTGAACGCGCTCGAACAGCAACTGGCCGATGCGAACCTCGATGTGGCCGCGGCGTCGGCGCGCCTTCGCCAAAGCCGGGCCGAACAGCGCGTGGCGGGCGCGGCGGAATATCCCACGCTAGATGGCGCTGCGTCGTACGACCGCGAGCGCGGAAGTCCTAACGGCATTCTGGGGCTGCTCGGGGTGAGCCCAACCGGAACGCAGTCGCAATCCGCTTCGGGTGCAACGCCGCTTGGCGTGGCGCCGTTGCCGGGCCCGACGGGTTCGCCGGCTTATAACCTCTATCAAGCCGGCTTCGATACTTCCTGGGAACTCGATATCTGGGGCGGAGTTCGGCGCGGGGTCGAAGCCGCGTCTGCCATGTCCGAGGCTTCTTTCGATGATCGAAACGCAGTGTTGCTGTCTGCCCGTGCCGAGCTCGCCCGAGACTATATTGAGTTGCGCGATACCCAGTCGCTGCTGCGGATCGCGAGAGAGAACCTTGAGATTGCCCGCAATACCACGAAGCTCACGCAGATACGGGTGCATGAAGGCGTAACGACGGATCTGGACGTGGCCAACGCCTCCGCACAGGTGGCATCAATCGAAAGCCTGATTCCTCCGCTCGAATCGCGCTGCGAGACCACGATCAACGCGATTGGCGTATTGCTCGCCGAAGAGCCGGGCGCGCTTGCGCAAACGCTCGGCGAGCCGCACGACGTGCCCGAGCTGCCTGCACAGGTGCCCATCGGCTTTCCGTCGGAACTCGTGCAACGCAGACCCGATATCAGGAAGGCGGAAGCGCAGTTGCATGTGGCCACGGCGTCGATCGGCGTGGCGAAGGCCGACTTTTACCCGCGCATATCCCTGAATGGCAGCGCGGGTTTCCAGAGTCTTCAGCTCTCGAACCTCGCCAACTGGGCGTCCGGACAGTTTGTTGTCGGACCCTCCATCACGATGCCGATCTTCGAGGGCGGGCGCCTCAAGGGCACACTGCACCTGCGCGAGGCGCAACAACAGGAAGCCGCGATCAACTATAAGCACACCGTACTTGAGGCCTGGCGTGAGGTAGATGATGCGCTGGTCGTCTACGATGCCGAGCAGCTGCGCCGCGATAAGCTGACGGCGGTGGTTACGCTGAACCAGCGCGCGCTTTCGATCGCGCAGCAGCGCTACAAGGGTGGGGCGGTTGATTATCTCGACGTGCTGAACGTGCAGAAGCAACTACTCGACGCCCAGAGCAACCTCGAACAAAGCCAGGCGACTGCTGCTGCGAATCTCATCACGCTGTGCAAGGCGCTCGGCGGCGGCTGGGAATCGACTTACAGCAATCCATATGCCTCGCGTTGATGGAGGCACGGAGGCAGCCGTAGGTTGGAAAAAATCGCACTTCGCCGTGTACTTAATGAGCAATGCCATGTATTGTTGTTCAACAGGCATCGCCTATGGCGATTAGCGGGAGGTGCGCCGGATCCGAGGCGCGCAAAGCGCTGGCAGTGATCCAATAAGTGGGACGGCGGTTTCGTCTCCTGCACCATGGCGGGTCACCCGTTGTCCTGAATGATCTGTTGAATGGCGGTGTGAGCGGTAGCCGAAAAGGCGAGAGGCACGGTAAATAATTTCTGAATGGAGTTCGCTGTTTAGCTTTGCCGCAAATTTTGCATGGGACCGGAGTGAGAGTTTTGCATGGGACCAGAGTAACGCGTTAAAACGCGAACTCTGGTCGACAGCCGAAGCACTAACTCCGATCGACAGGGGAGTCCATTGTGGATCTCACCGGATATGAGTTGGAGCCGCTGCACGATGACGGCGACTTCTCACTTTTTCGCGCTCGAAGACCCAGCCATCCTGT
Organism: Paraburkholderia sp. EB58; assembly: GCF_050436665.1. Lineage (NCBI taxonomy): Bacteria > Pseudomonadati > Pseudomonadota > Betaproteobacteria > Burkholderiales > Burkholderiaceae > Paraburkholderia > Paraburkholderia sp. EB58. The sequence continues at coordinate 19,899 of NZ_JBNDMQ010000051.1, forward strand.
CTCAGTGCTCGCGCTGGTCGCCACGCGCACGGCCTCGCACAGCATTTCACGCCTCGAGCACGAATACGGCTTGGCCCCGTTGCTCGATTCCAGTTGGGCGGCTCAGCCCCTCGCGCTCTACCGCCGCAGAGAGCCGCCCATGCTCGTTCTCGATGACGATGGCGGCGAGCCTCTGCATCGCTCGCTCGGCCGTCCACTGGAGCTCACGCGTTTTTTGCGCATCGCCGCGAATCTGGCGCGGGCGGTCGGCCACGTTCATCGATGCGGTCTCGTGCACAAAGACATCAAGCCGGCGAACGTGCTCGTCGACGGGAACGGCAACGTGCGGCTCACGGGCTTCGGCATCGCCTCGCAGCTGCCGCACGAACATCAGCCGCCCGCGCCGCCGGAGATCGTTGCCGGGACCTTCGCGTATATGGCGCCCGAGCAGACCGGCCGCATGAACCGCTCGATCGACACGCGCAGCGATCTCTACTCGCTCGGCGTCACGCTGTACGAGATGCTCACCGGGACGCTGCCGTTCACGGCGTCGGATGCGATGGAATGGATTCATTGCCACATCGCGCGCAGGCCGAGACCGCCGGGCGAGCGCGTCGCCGGGATTCCGGCGGCGGTAGAGGGCATCGTTCTGAAGCTGCTCGCCAAGGCCGCTGAGGACCGTTACCAGACCGCGGCGGGTGTCGAGGCGGACCTCCGGTCGTGCCTTGCTACATGGGAGGCGTATCACCGCATCGACCCGTTCCCACTGGGTGCGCACGACGCGTCCGACCGGCTGCTGATCCCCGAAAAACTGTACGGACGCGAGGCACAGATCGAAGCGCTTGTGACGGCGTTCGATCGTATCGTGGCCGGCGCGGGGGCTGAACTCGTGCTGATCGCCGGCTATGCCGGTATCGGCAAATCGTCGGTCGTCAACGAGTTGCACAGGGTGCTGGTGCCGCCACGCGGCCTGTTTGCGTCCGGTAAATTCGACCAGTACAAACGCGACATCCCCTATGTGCCATTTGCGCAAGCCTTCCAGTCGCTCGTGCGCAACCTGTTGAGCAAGAGCGACGCAGAAGTCGAGCCGTGGCGGCACGCGCTTCTGGAGGCGCTCGGGCCCAATGGTCAGCTGATTGTGAATCTGATCCCCGAGCTTGCGCTGATTGTCGGCGAGCAGCCGAGCGCGCCCGCTCTCCCGCCGCAGGATGCGCAGAACCGCTTCCAGATGGTATTTCGACGTTTTCTCGGCGTATTCGCGCGACCTGAGCATCCGCTCGCGCTGTTTATCGACGATCTGCAATGGGTCGATACGGCGACGCTCGACCTGCTCGCCCACCTCGTCACGCATCCGGATGTGAAGCATGTTCTACTGGTTGGCGCCTACCGGGATAACGAGGTGGATGCGTCGCATCCGTTTGCGCGCACGCTCGAGTCGATCAGCCGCGCCGAAGGCAAGGTGCAGCAGATCGAACTCGCGCCGCTGATGCCGGAGAGCGTGACGCAACTCGTAGCGGATTCGCTCCATTGCGACAGCGCGACGGCCCGGCCGCTCGCACGACTGGTGCATGAGAAGACGGGTGGCAATCCGTTCTTCACGATCCAGTTTCTGACGGCGCTCGCCGATGAAGACCTGCTTACCTTCGACCACCGCGCCGCGCTGTGGCGCTGGGAACTGCCGCGTATTCATGCGAAGGGCTTTACCGAGAACGTCGCCGATCTGATGGCGGCGAAGCTGAGCCGCTTGCCTCGCCGGACGCAAGACGCACTGGGGCAGCTAGCGTGTCTCGGCAACGTCGCCGAAGTCACCGCACTGACGTGGGTGCAGGGCGGGTCCGAGGAGACGATGCACGCGAACCTGTGGGAAACCGTGCGGACGGGTCTCGTTCTGCGCGTGGCCAACGCTTATGAATTCGCTCACGATCGCGTGCAGGAGGCCGCTTATGCGCTGATCCCCGCCGACGAGCGCGCCGCCGCCCATCTGCGGATTGGCCGGGCGCTGGTGTCGCGGACCGCGCCTGAAGCGCTTGAAGATGCCATCTTCGACATCGTCAACCATCTCAATCGCGGCGCGTTGCTGATCGTCACCGAGACTGAACGTGAGCAGGTCGTCGCGTTGAACCTCATCGCGGGCAGGCGCGCGATGAATTCGACGGCCTACGCGGCGGCTCGCAGCTATCTGGCGCAGGGTGTCGCGCTGCTGCCGCCCGATGCGTGGACGCAGCGCTATGACAGCACGTTCGACCTCTATCTCGCGTTTTCGGAGTGCGAATATCTGGTTGGCGATTTTGCGAAAGCCGACGCGCTGGCCGACATGATGCTCGCCGAGGCGCGCTCCAGTCTCGATCGTGCGAAGGTTTTCAGCCTGCGCATCGAGTTGTATCAGCTCGCCGGAAGATATGACGAAAGCTTCGAAGTCGCGCTCACTGCGCTGCGCGATTTCGGCATCGTCTTTCCAGAGAACGATCAGGACATCCAGGCGGCCTTCCATGATGGCTTGCGCGACGTTCGCGCCATTCAGGGTGAGCGTCGCATCGGCGAACTGGTCGAGACACCTGTCGCGACGGATCCTGCGATCCTTGCGATCGTCAATCTTCTCCTTCAGGCGATGAACTGCGCCTTTGCCGCACGGCCCGCGTTTTATCCACTCATCACGCTCAAGGCGGCCAACCTCTCTTTGCGGCACGGCAACACCGAAAACTCGAGTTTTGCTTTCGGCAATTACGCGTTGATGCTGGTCTCACTGATCGGCGATATCCCCGCCGCGGTGCAGTTTTCCGAAATGTCGCTCAAGCTGAACGAAAAATTCGGCAATCGGCGCCTGTATGGAAAGCTGCTTCACCTGTACGGCTCCCATGTCAATTTCTGGCGCTGCCACATTGCGACTAATCTACCGGTTCTCGAACGGGCGACCGCTGCGTGTCTGGAAGTAGGCGACTTCGTTTTCGCAGGCAACGTTGCATTCAACGCGGTCTGGCAGACCATCGAGAAAGGGGGCGCCCTCGAGGACGTGCAGTCGGTAGCGGAAAAGTACGCTGCGCTCATGCGCGAGAGCCATAACGACGCCGTTTACGAGTTGATTCGCGTCGAGCGGCAATTCGTCCTCAGTCTGCGGGGCAAGACGAGCGAAACGTTGAGGCTGAACGACGATACGTTCGACGAAACAGCTTGCTTCGAGGCCATCATCAAATCGAATTTCGGCTGTGCTATCGGTGTCTATCGCATCATCAAGGTCATGCTTGCCTTCCTTGACGGCCGGTATGCCGACGCGCTGGAGGCTGCGGATCGGGCGGAAGCCGTCCTTAGTTCTGTCATGGCACTGTCGATCGAGGCGACCTATCACTTCTTTCACGTGCTCACGTTGACGGCGCTGTATCCCGAGGCATCCGAGGAACAGCAGCAAGTCTATGGGCGCATTTTGGCAGCGAAGCTGAAGAAGTTGGAAATGTGGGCCGAGCATTGTCCAGAGAACTATCAGAACCGCTACGCACTGGTGTGTGCGGAGCTCGCGCGTCTGGAGGGGCGCGATCTCGACGCCATTCGCCTCTACGAAGAGGCGGTCCACTCCGCTCATGAAAGCGGCTTTCTACAGCACGAAGGCATCGCCAACGAACTTGCGGGTCGTTTCTATCTTGGCACCGGTCTCAGGACGAGCGCTGATGCGTACTTGCGCAACGCGCGTCATTGCTTCACCGTCTGGGGCGCGGACGGCAAAGTCGCGCAGCTCGACGAGCAGTTCCCCCGCCTCGCCAATCAGGACGCGAGTACGACGACGTCGACACTCAGCTTCGATTGGCGGCAGTTCGACGCCGCGACGTTGCTCAAGGCGTCTCAAGCGCTTTCCAGCGAGATTGAGCTGACCGGGCTGATCGAGCGCCTGATGGCGATTGCGCTGCAGATCGCCGGCGCAGATCGTGGCCTCCTGGTCGTGCCGCAGCAGCCGGAAGGTTACCGGATCGAGGCAGAGGCGCGCGTCAATGGGAACGGCATAGAGTTGAGCCGGCAGCCGCTGGCCCATTCCGCTGTGCCTGCCGGCATTCTGCGTTACGTGATTCACACGCAAAAGAGCGTGATTATCGACGACGCTTTGGTGCCCAATATGTTCTCTCAGGACAGCTACGTGGCAAGCGGCGCGACTCGTTCGCTGTTTTGCCTGCCTCTTGTCAGACAGGGAAAACTCGGCGGGCTGCTGTATCTCGAGAACACGGCCACTTCGCATGTTTTTACCGCGCGCCGCTCGGCGCTGCTCGATCTGCTCGCGTCGCAGGCGGCTATTTCGCTCGAGAACACCCGTCTTTATGCCGATCTTCAGGAGCGCGAGGCAAAGGTTCGGCGCCTCGTAGACTCCAACATCATCGGCATCCACATCTGGGACTTTGAAGGCAACGTCGTCGAAGCCAACGATGCGTTTCTGCGGATCGTGGGTTACAGCCGCGAAGATCTCCTCTCAGGGCGTATCCGCTGGCCCGATCTGACGCCGCCTGAGTGGCGTGAACGCGACGAACTGGCGAAGGCCGAATTGAAGGCTACCGGAAGTGCCAAGCCCTTCGAGAAAGAATATCTCCGCAAGGATGGCCGCCGGGTGCCCGTGCTGATCGGGCCGGCGGCGTTTGGCGACCGCGTGGGTCAGGGCGTCGCTTTCATCATCGACCTGACTGACCAGAAGCGGGCGCAACAGGAAGTGCGCGACAGCGAACGACGCTATCTCGAACTCCAGATGGAACTGGCGCACTCAAACCGCGTGGCGACGATGGGGCAGTTATCGGCCTCGATTGCTCACGAAGTAAAGCAACCCATCACCGCGACGATTGCCTATGCCAGTGCGGCCTTGCGCTGGCTGGCGGCCCATCCGCCCAATCTCGGCGAAGCGCGTCAGGCGCTCAATCGGATTGTCGAAGATAGCGAGCGCGCCAATACCATCGTCGACCGAACCCGCGCGTTCTTCAAAAAGGAGCCGCGGCGTAAAGACGGCCTCGATATCAATGAAACGATTCTTGAACTGATCGCGTTCATGCAAAGCGAAACCAGCAGGCATGGTGTCGAGCTCGTCACGCAACTGGTGGAGGGATTGCCGCAGATCCAGGGGGATCGCGTACAACTGCAGCAAGTGATCCTCAACCTGATGATCAACGCCCTTGAAGCGATGAGCGCAACGAAGGACGGCGAGCGCACGCTTCTGATCCGAACCACGAGGAGCGGCGCCAACGAACTCTGCGTGACCGTGCAGGATTCTGGACCAGGGCTCGACGCCGAACATCTGGAAGGCGTCTTTGAGGCATTTTTCACGACCAAATCCAACGGCCTGGGGATGGGACTGCCGATCTGCCGCTCGATCGTGGAGAGTCACGGCGGGCGGTTATGGGTGACGTCGAACTCCCCGCGGGGCGCCACCTTCCAGTTCACGTTGCCCGCGCAAGGTAACGGCTTGCATCCGGGCAACGATCCTGCGAAACGCGATATACGCTGACGAAGTGTCATGACAGCACGTAACAACAGCACGTCACGACATCGTTTCGAGGTCCTCATCACGGTTCACCGGTTGCGAAATCCTGATTGCCGCATGAGCGACAGGCCGTCCCGGCGCTCTGAAAAACTCGGCGCAGAAATCGACAAACGTCCTGAGCCGCGCCGGGAGCAGTTCGCGGTGCGAATAGAAGAGGCATATTTCAACATTGCCGTCCGCGGTCGTGCATGCCGGCAGGATGTGCACGAGATGTCCCATGTCGATATCTTCGCCAACCATGGTTTCAGGCAAGGTGGCAATGCCGGTCCCGGTTAGTGCCGCCGCCCGCAGCAGCACTTCGTTACCGTCCATCGACGACATGGGAGACACGCTCACTCTGCGGCCACCCTCATGCAGTTCGATGAAATCCGCGCTCTTCTTCCTCGACTCGGGGTCGACCAGCAGAAAGTGATCGGCGAGCTGCGAAGCGGTTTCGGGCATACCGTACTGCTCCAGATAAGCGGGTGAAGCGACGAGAATGCGCGGCGACCTGCATAGCGTCCGGCGAATCACGGCGGATTGCTCCACAAGATGAGGCGGAAGAATCGCTATGTCGAACCGGCCGTCATACAGATTCGTCGCGGAATCCTGCACCGAAACAACGAGACTCACATTGGGGGCGATCGCGCGATAGCGCCGCACCAGGCGGGAGAACGTTTCGCTCATCAACATGGGATGCACGACAAGCCGCAGCCTGCCGCCGTTGACCTCATGCTCCTGCGAAATGCGACGGTTCGCTTCATCGAGTTCTTCAAGCAAGCGGCAGCAACTCAGATAGTAGGGCTGTGCCGCGTCAGTCAAAGAGACGGACCGGGTTGTCCTGAGCAAGACCCTTGTCTGGATGCACCCCTCGAGCTTGGCGATCGCTTTCGATATTGACCCGGTGGTCACATTCAGGGAATCGGCGGCCTTGCTAAAACTTTGATACCGCGCGGCCGCAACGAATGCACGCAACATGTAAAGCTGATCCATCTTGCACCTCGCAGGCAAAGACACGAAGAGAGTGGATTGAAGGGTAAGCGCGAACGCCGCGCGATTCTATCGTCCGATGTGGTGTGATGCGTTGTGCAGTCGCATGTTCGTCTAATACGTTCGGATGCTTTGAACAAGCGGCAGCGTGACGGAGTTTCTTCGACGTGCGCGACTGCGCGGCCGTCAGGCTACTTCTGCAGTATTTTGCCAATCAGCGCGAGCAGTCCCGCATCGTCCACTGGCTTTGAGAAGAAACCGGCGGCTCCGCCGGCTTGAGCCCGCTCCTGAAGTTCCTGCGTCGCGTAGGCGGTAATGAAAATGACAGGAACCGGCCGCTTCCATAGGTTGATCGACTCGAGCAGCCCGAAACCGTCCACGTCCGGCATGTGAATATCCGCGACAACAAGCTTCAGTTGCGACCGGCGCGCGTCACCTAGCAGATGGCTGGCGGACGAGTAGGCAACGACTTTCCAGGTCGCTGAACGAAGCGAACTGGATATCGCCATCCGGACGGATTCGTCATCGTCCACCACCCCAATAACTGCAGCAGAGCGTTGTGATTTCATCGCGAGTCCGCAGAGCATCGAAAGGATTCGGAAAGGTGAATCCTATAGACAAATTACAAGCCCGCAGACAACGCGACAATAAGACCTTCGAATGATTTTAGTGACAGTTCGTATTAGCCGGGGCCGTTCCTGGCGCTTCAGGTGGGGGTTGCGGCGCGGTGAAATGCGGAAACTTCTACCGGGCACCTTGCTGGACAGGCAGTACCTGCTGCAACTTTTTGACGACATCGGCCACTGAGCCCGCATTCAGCTTGTGCATGGCTTGCGCCCGATGGATCTTGACCGTCACCTCGCTCAGACATAGGAGGTCGGCTATCTGCTTGTTCAACAGTCCATCGGCGACCAACCTGATGACTTCCCGCTCGCGCGCAGTTAGCGAGTCGTAAGTTTGACGGATACTCGCAACGATTCTTTGTTGGCGCCTTAATTCGTTATCCCTTTTCAGAGCAGCGGCGATGGTATCGATCAGGTCCTGATCCTTGAACGGCTTTGTCATGAAATCGAAAGCACCGGCCTTCATTGCCTTGACGGACATTTCGATGTCACCGTGCCCGGTCAGAAAGATGATCGGAAATCGAACGCTTTCTTTAAAGGGCTCTTGCTGCAAGGTCAGGCCGCTCGCGCCGCGGAGGCGAACATCAAGAATGAGACAACTCGGCACGTCCGGCATCTCCGCGGCCAGAAATTCGTCGGCCGACTCGAATGCCCGCACGTGAATTCCAACTGACATGAGCAGAGTGGTTAGCGAGCCTCGAATCGACTCATCGTCGTCGACCACATAAACGATCGAGTCTCGCAATGATTCACTTCCCGCCCCAACGCTGTCGTGTTTCATCGCCCGATCTTCGAAAAGTTCGTTACGTTAACCTCACGCGGATACTTTTCGTATAGTAAGCAATGCTCGGACTTATCGCTACATATTGCGCGCAGTCTTTTCTGTTTTCATGAAGCTTCAAGGTCACCTTTACCGGGCAGCGCGACCGGCGCTACAGCGAGACACCGTTTCTCCTGACGAATCGAACTCACACGCGGTTGATTTACAGCAGGCACACACGACTCAGATCCACCGTCCGACGGTATACGTTCTTGTTGAGCCAGGGGACGAAGGTGTATTCGTCATAGGCGTTACTGCCCACAAAAATCCAGTTGTGCAATACGTGGGACATATCCACCTCCTCAAACGGGCGCGTCATGTGCAACCGGATTTCTGCTGAGGACGCTATTGCTGGCGCGACTGCTTTGCTCGCGACGATAGGACGCCGAATGCCAACACGCACGCGGCCTTGGTGAAGCATTCGACCGTCGAGATCATGGCTATCGCGAAGGATTGCTTGAATTCCATCGGTAGTCCGGGTGCGATAGCCAACACGCTCGCACCGCAGATAAAGGCGAACATTTGGCGAGCGAAGCGTACTTTGGCAACGGCCGCGAGGCCTGTGCCGATCAACACGAGCTTCGACAGGACCAAGGCAAACACCCCCGCGTACGCGTCGGATACATCCAGCTCTAACGGCGCTTCAATCAACGACCACCCACAGACCACAACTACGAGTGTTTTGAGCACGCGCTCGGAGAGTGCATTCACTGTGTGGGCGTCGGTCTGAGGGAACTTCGGTTCTGAGGAGAGCGCGACGTCGTGCAGACTGGTCACCGGATCTGCCATTTCTCTTGCATTCACGACTCGCCCTCCTGGTCGGCTGCGCGCGAGACGGCCGCTCGCCATGACACCAGGATAAACGGTCCCGCGGTTGAAAACCATTGTACGAATGGGTGGCACTGCCTCTGAAAAAGCGTGTGGAACTCATACGACCGTATATCGCATCGGGTCGAAGGGCGGTCCCGAGGACGCCGATGAAGCGGACTACCCTCGTTATGCAGCCGGGACCCATCCGGACGCGCAGTATCTGCTATACCTTGGTATGGGTCTTCCAACCGAAGAGCGCTTGCTGGCATCCCATATACGTATGGTCTGCCGAGGCTATTCGAAGTAGGGTTCTTCACGTCTGCTCAAACTCTCTCGGTGAAGGCGGCAACCGTCTCAACCGAGGACATCGATTTCGAGAGTGCCCCCCGGCGATGACCGCTCGGGCATTCGTTTCAACGAACGGAGACTGACAATGAAGATTTTGATGGTTTTGACTTCGCACAACGTGCTTGGAAACACCGGCAAGCCGACCGGCTTCTGGCTCGAAGAGTTCACCGCTCCCTACTATGTCTTCACGGATGCCGGGGCAGAGGTCACCGTGGCCTCGGTCAAGGGCGGCCAGCCACCGATCGATCCGAAAAGCGACGAGCCGGGCAACCAGACCGACTCGATGGAACGCTTTAAAAAGGACCCTGCAGCCCAGAACGTGCTAGCCAATACCATCAAGCTCTCCGAAATAACATCGGCCGGGTTTGATACGGTTTTCTACCCCGGTGGCCACGGCCCGTTGTGGGATCTGGTGGACGACAAGAAATCGATCGCCCTGATCGAAGAGTTCTACAACGCAGGCAAGCCAGTCGCCGCCGTCTGTCACGCCCCCGCTGTCTTTAACAAGGTTACCTTTCAGGGGCAGCCGATCGTCAAGGGAAAGCGCGTCACGGGCTTTGCCAATAGCGAAGAGGAAGCCGTACAACTCACCAAGGTTGTGCCATTCCTCGTAGAGGACGAACTGAAGCGTCTGGGTGGCCTCTATGAAAAAGGCCCCGACTGGGCGGTATATACGGTTGTCGACGGCAAACTGATCACGGGTCAGAATCCCGCGTCGTCGGGCCCGACTGCGAGGGAACTGGTCAAGCTCCTGCAGGGCTAGTGTCATTCCGGCGCGGGCTCGAGGGCCCGCGCCACGCGTCGAACACGCGGCGCTCCGCCATTCATGACTCGGTGTATCAAGTGTTTTTAGCAGTGCTGCATTTCACTTGCTCGGAAAAGTCAGTACTCTGCTTCGAGACCCTAAGGAAATGCCATGGACATGTCACTACCCCTCACCGAGCAAGCGCCGGCCAATAACGTCATTCGTATCGAAGCACATCCGGGATACAAGCGCGTGTTCCGCGAAGACGAACTGACGGTTGGCCTCATTCTGCCGCTCGAGACGCATCCGCAGTCTCCGCAACCTACCATGCGCGATCACGTCGCGATGGCGCGCAAGGCTGAGGAAATTGGGGTTGCTGCCCTGTGGGCGCGGGACATTCCATTTTTCGACCCGGCATATGGCGACGTTGGGCAGATTTTCGATCCGCTCATCTATATTGCGCATCTGGCCGCTGCCACACGTAATATCACACTCGGCACTGCAGGCATTGTGCTGCCGTTGCGCGAGCCGCGGCTGCTGGCCAAGCAGGTCAATTCGCTGGATCAATTGACGGAGGGACGGCTTGTCGTCGGGATGTCGTCCGGTGACCGCCCGTCTGAGTATCCGATCTTCGGCATTGATTTTGACACGCGGGGCGAGCGCTTTAGAGACGCCTTCGGCGTTTACAGGAAGGTCGGCGAACGTTCATTCCCACAATTCAGTTCCGCGCGTTTCGGCGAGAGCGATGGCTCATTGGATCTGCTGCCCAAGCCTCCGTACGGTCGCACGCCAGCCATTGCGGTGGGCCGTTCGCAGCAGAGCCTGGAATGGATCGCCGATAACATGGATGGCTACCTCGGCTTCGTCCCCGATCCAGACAAGCTGAATGAGTTTGGAAAAGATTGGCGGGACCTGACGCCACATGCCGGGAACGGCAGCACTGGCAAGCCGCTTGCCTTTGGCGGATTTCTTTATCTTCACCCCAATCCTCACTGTGCGTTCAGGCGCATCAGAGGCGGATTTGCGATCGGCAGTCGCTCGCTGCGCGATCTTCTCGCGCGAGCGAGGGACGCAGGCGTCAATCACGTTGCGCTGAATCCGAAGGTCACGCCGCGTCCGTACGCCGAAATACTCGATGAATTGGGCAGTATCGTTTTGCCGGAATTCGCCGCGAGGTAACGGTGCCGCAGTATGCCCCCGACCTTGGTTACACGATGTAAAAAGTGAATTGAGGCCAGGCAGCTTGGTGGCATCAAAGTTCGGTCCTATAGTCGTGCCCACAGATGCTACCCACAACAGAGCAATTTAACTGGAAGTAACGATGAAATTCATTCTTGTAGCCGATCCGATGTGCTCCTGGTGCTATGGCTTTAGCCAGGAGATGAAAACCATTGTAGAAGCCATGCCCGACCTTGAGGTACAGGTAGTGATGGGTGGCCTTTCCGCAGGTTCCACCAAGATTCTGGATGATGCGGGCAAGCAGTTCCGCCTGACACATTGGGCTCGCGTCGAACAGATGAGCGGCGCGCAATTCAATCGTGAAGCGTTGCTCGCGCGAAAGAACTTCGTCTATGACAGCGAGCCGGTCTGCCGCGCCGTCGTCACGGCCCGTCTGATCGAGCCTTCGGTCAATCTGTTGAAGGTCCTCGGCGCGTTTCAGCGGGCGTTCTACATAGATGGAGCCGATACCACGGACGGTGCGGCTTTGGCGGAGGTCGGCGCATCGGCGTTGAAGGCCGCGGGGTTCGATGTCGATGCCGAGGCGTTCCTTGCCGTCTGGGCATCGGACAGAGCGATACAGGCGGCTCGTGCGGATTTCGAGCAGACGCGCCGGTTGGGCGTGTCGGGCTTCCCATCGGCGTTTGTCGAGGTGGACGGGAAGATTGGGCAGATCAGCGCGGGCTACGCTTCGGCAGCTAACATTCAACAGGCGCTCAAGCGTCTCGCTGCCTGAGCGTATAGACTGGAACGAGACTACCGGCACCCCGCATGGACACGCTCCGCAACATGAAGATTTTCGTTGAAGTGGCCGAGGCGGGGAGCTTTACGGCGGCTGCCAATCAGCTTGGCAGCACCACTGGCAACGTGTCCCGGGCGATTGCCGAACTCGAATCTCATCTGCGTACCCGCTTGCTCAACCGCACCACGCGGCGCATTGCGCTGACGGAGGCAGGCGAGCGGTATCTGCAACGGTGCCGCGTGATCACCGCGTCGGTTGCGGAGGCAGAAGCTGAGGCGTCTAACGCGCATGCGAAGCCGGTGGGAACGCTGCGAGTGCACGCATTGTCGAGCCTGGGACAAAACTATGTGGTCCCTGCGGCGGCGGCCTATCAGGAGCGTTATCCCGAAGTCAACGTAGATCTCACGCTCTCGCAGAACGTCCCGGATCTGCTGGAAGAGAGCTACGACGTGGCCTTGCGGGTCACCTCGGGGTCGCTGCCCGACTCGGCCTACGTCTCGCGGCGGCTCGGCACGTTCCATAGCATTCTGTGCGCGTCGCCAAAGTATCTCGAGATACACGGTATGCCGCAGGCGATTGACGATTTATCGAATCACACCTGTCTTCAGGTCTCCATGCCGGTTTTTCCAGCGGACCGCTGGATTCTGGAGGATGTAAGGGGAGAGCACGAATTCATGCTGCCTGATGGCCGCTTCAAGGTGAACGTTCCCGATGCCATGGCGGTTGCGGTGCTGGAAGGAATGGGCATTGGTGCGTTACCGACCTTCACGGTGCGGTCCCTGCTGCGCGCGGGCTCGCTGAAACGCGTGCTGCCGGATTATCAGTTGCAAACGCTGAATGTTTTCGCGGTGTATGCGTCGCGTCAGTATCTCGACGCGAAGATCAAAACATGGATCGAATTCCTGCGCGACTGGACGGACGGCGCCCTAGACACCGAGAGTCCGGCGATACAAACTACCTCGAACGGCTGAGACGTGCTGCCCGTGAAACGCCGCCGAGGTAGCGCATCCATCACTACAGTTGGTACTTTTCCCGCACCAGATGACCGATCCCCATGCGGTCGAGAATGGCAAGCGGACACAGAATGGTGACGCGCACCGTGCCGGGCAAGCGGCTGATTTCGATGGAACCGGTGATGGTCGCGCGATTGAGTATTTCTTCGTAGCTTAGCCCGGTAACGGCAGCGGCGCGGCGCAAACCGTTTTCAGTGGCGACGTTGAGATTCACACCGCTACCGATAAAAGTAATCGGACCGCTCTGTTCCACTTCGTGCTGACCCCAGCGCACACCCAGTTCGGCCACTTTCTGCCGCTGTGCCGCGTTCATGGGACGCGCCATGGGTGGCAGATCGTCCACGTTTTGCAGCAGGATGGGACCGTCGATCGTCAGGCCCTTGATCACTTCGACGGTGAGTTCGGTTTCGCCGGACACGTCGGTGGCATGTCCCGCGATCTCGCCGTTGCCCTGTTGCGCGTGCATGTCACCCATATAGACGCCCGCTCCTGGCACCTCGACCGGGCAGATCAGAATGCACCCCTCGCGCACGGAGTTCGTGTCCATATGGTCGTCGGTCTTCGCGGCATGCAACTCTTCAGTGGTCAACGCGTAACGATGCGGCGCGCCGACCAGGTACTGACCGAAGTCCGCACAGTTGTGGGAGTCCGGCAGGTCGCGCGCCGGCGTGGTGCCGATGTTGCCGAGGAAGGGGCGCATATGCGCGGCTGTCGACGAGGTACGGGGCGTGCGGCGGGACGGTTGCGTTGAGCCTATTCGAAAGTATGAGAGGGATGAACGATAAGGTGCATCGCACATCCGATTGAACGACTGGCGACGCCGCCAAACATTGGATACCTTACGGTAAAGCGGACGGCGGCCGTCCCTGGGCGCTCAAGTCATAGCGCATCCGTCCGGCGCGCTTAACGTGTTGTTACCGGCGCGGCGTCCTGCTCACTGAGAGTGGAACGTCACGTTTCGATTCATAAGGAGCGTGGCCATGCTGCTTTGCCAAGTTGATCCCTGGGTTCAGACGATACAACTCTTATCATCGGAACCCCGGTACCCAGATGTCGGCGATGATCCGGCGCCCGTTGCAAAACGCGCGACATCCTATCGGCGCCAGGTGACGCCCAGTACCAGTTGCTCGCCTCACCTGAAGGTGAGTCTGGTTGAGCGGACCACCTCGTCGACGGTGACGATTGCGTGGCGGGATCCGACGAGCTGCTTCTACGGCGCCCAGATCTGGCGAGCCGCGAGCGCCAAGGTATCGGGGATATGCGCGTTGAGCGGGCAACGGATCAGGCGTGGCGACCGCATCTTTCATCCGCACCGTTCGAAACCGACGCCGGTCAATGCCCGCGCGATGATCCTCGAATCGGCCTTGAACGCGATTGAGCCGTTACAGAAAAGCCAGCTGTGTGAGTGACGATTCGTGGCATCTGGATACTCCGCTCTACATTGATCAGTGAGGTGCAAGATGGACCAGCTCTACATGTTGCGTGCATTCGTTGCTGCCGCGCGGTATCAAAGCTTTAGCAAGGCTGCGGAATCGCTGAATGTGACTACCGGGTCGGTATCCAAAGCGATCGCCAAGCTCGAAGAGTGCATCCAGACGAGGGTCTTGCTTAGGACAACGAGATCCGTTTCGCTGACTGAAGCGGCGCAATCCTACTATCTGAGTTGCTGCCGTTTGCTCGAGGAACTCGATGAAGCGAATCGTCGCATTACACGAGCGCGTGAAGTCGACAGTGGAAAGCTGCGGCTGATCGTGCACCCGATGCTGATGAGCGAAACCTTTTCGCGCCTGGTGCGGGGCTATCACGCCATCGCCCCCAATGTGAGCCTGATCGTTTCCGTTCAGGAGGGCGCCGCAAACCTGTATGACGGCCGATTCGACATGGCGATTCTTCCGCCGCATCTCGTCGAGCAGACTGCCGTGATTCGTCGGACATTATCGAAGTCACCGCGTATCTTCGTCGCAGCGCCTGGGTATCTGGAGCAGTACGGTGTGCCCCAGGCCGCCGCCGAGCTGACCCATCATTTTCTCCTGCTGGACACGGATTCCCGGAAGAAAGGTGTGGACGTTGTCGATCTGCTGGAAAGCGGAACACGCGTGAGCGTGTGTCCCAAGTCGTCGATGGACGGCAACGAAATATTGCTTAGGGCGGCGGCCCTCATGGGGACTGGCATTGCCGCATTGCCTGAAACCATGGTGCGTGGGGATATCGAGGCCAGGCGCCTCACGCATATCTTGCCGCTGTGCACAACCTCCGACAGCAAGGCTGAGATCTGTCTCTTCTACTCGCACCGGGAACTGCTTCCGGTGCGGCTCAGGACATTCATCGACTATTGCACCCAGTTTTTCAGATCGTCGGCTCGATGTGACGCCATGGATGCAGAGACGGTAACACCTGCGAAGGACTATCGGGAAGAGTGCCGTTGGCGGCCGGTCGAGGCACGGCATGGGCAGCCTTCGCAGTTCGGCGCGATGGGCCGATGACCTACGACGGTGTGCTGCGACGGTGCGCTGCGCCCGCGCGCTACGTGGTGCGCTACGCCCGCGCGCTACGTGGTGCGCTACGCCCGCGCGCTACGTGGTGCGCTACGGGGTGCGATTAAGCAGCTGCTAACGCAGCCGTGGTGCGTTGACGCTGCCTGTTCCGCCCCGCGTTCGCCGCCGGTTGCTGGCCAAGATGCTGGTCGCGGAAAAACGCCGTGCAGAAATCGACAAACGTCCGAAAGCGTGCCGGCAGAAGTTCGCGATGTGAATAGAACAAACAGATTTCGACCTCGCTATCGGACGTCGAGCAGCCGGGCAAAACCTGAACCAGGTGGCCATAGGCTATGTCCTGGTGAACCATCGCTTCCGGCAGCGCCGCAATACCGGTACCCGTGATCGCTGCGGCGCGCAGAAGCGCCTCGCTGCCGTCCATCGATGCCATCGCCAGGACTCTCACCGGCTGGCCGTCCTCGAACAGATCGATAAAGTTGCTGTCCTGTTGGCGGAGCTGCGGATCGATCAGCAGAAAATGTCTGGACAGATCATCGGCGCGTGCCGGTATGCCGTATTTGCTCAGATAGGATGGCGAAGCGACCAGCACGCTCGAGGTCTTCGACAAGGTCCTGCGAATCACTGCGGATTGCTCGACAAGATGCGGCGGAACAATGGCTATGTCATAACGTCCATCGTAAAGATTGACCACATGCTCCTGTACCGACACTGTCAGGTGCACGTTCGGTGCGATCGCGTGGTAGTCCGACACCAACCTCAAGAAGGTGCCATTTACCAGCATGGGATGCACGACCAGACGAAGGTTGCCGCTGTCGACCTCCCGTTGCTGCATGATCCGCCGATTCGCCTCATCAAGTTCCTGGAGCAGCCGGCAGCAACTCAGGTAATAGGCTTGTGCTTCTTCCGTCAGGGTCACCGACCTGGTGGTCCGATGCAGGAGACGCGTCTGCACGGCCGCCTCGAGTTTGGCAATGGCTTTCGAAATGGACCCCGTCGTCACGCCGAGCGAAGCCGCCGCCTTGCTGAAACTTTTATGCTGCGTCGCTGCAACGAAGGCTCTCAACATGTAAAGCTGGTCCATCATCTATCTCGTAGGAAGAACGGGAAATGCAGGGATCGGAAATCTATTTCAAGCCTCGCTGCTTGCGATATTCGTCAGTCGGTAGACCACCCCAGCCCCAGTTCTCTGTTTCCACCTCCTCGATGACCACGAAGGTCGCTTCGAGCGGCTTTTTGAGCACGTCGAGCAGCAGGTGGCTGACGCCCTTGATGAGTTCAGCTTTTTCCGCTGCGGTAACCGAGTCGGCACCCGGTTTGGTGCCCTCGCGGGTCACCTGGATCGTGACGATTGGCATGGTGTTTTCCTTTGCTTTTGCGGTACTTGACGAACCGGCCGCCGGGAAGCGGCGGTCGGGCGTATGGGACGGGTCCGCCTTATCTGGCGTTGCCTGGTCGCACTTAGTGGCCGGCGCTCTGGCCGCCGTCGACGTGCAGGATCTCGCCCGTAACGAACGGCGCGGAGTCCAGATACAGGATGGCGTTGACGATGTCGTGCATTTCGCCCATATGGCCCATCGGGTGAAGCGCGCCGAGGGCGCCGTGGGTTTCGGGCGCGTGCATCGGCGACTTGATGATGCCGGGGGAGACCGCGTTGGCGCGAATGCCGCGTTTCGCGTATTCGATCGCGAGGGACCGGGTTGCCGCGTTCAGGCCGCCCTTGGTCAGCGAAGCGAGTACCGAAGGTACGCCATCAACCGCGTGGTCGACCAGGGTGGTGCTGATGCTGACGATATGACCGCTCGAGTTCTTCTCCATCTCTTTGATGGCGAGTTGAGTGATGTAGAAGAAGCCGTTCAGGTTCACGTTCAGGACCGCTGCATAGTCTTCCGCGGTGTAGCTGGTAAAAGGCTTGGCAACGAAGATGCCGGCGTTATTGACGAGTGTGTCGATGCGGCCGAAGCGCGCCACGCCTTCACTGATCACGCGGCGGGCGGTTTCGGGGTCGCCGATGTCGCCAGCCACGGTCACGATGTTGGGATCCTCCGACGGCTTGATGCTGCGCGCGGTGGCGACCACGCGATAGTCGAGCTTGCGGAACGCCTTGACGACTTCTGAGCCGATGCCTTGCGAGGCGCCGGTAACGACGATGACCTTTTGTGACGTGCTCATAAAAACCTCCGAATCAGTTGAGTGGGCTCTGTTGCCGATCGGGCACGCGGCTCCGATACGGACCAAATTTAGGCGCGTTGGCGTCAAGTTCAAATACCCGGCGCGGACAAACACTTGTGATTCGGAGGAACAAATCGTGTTGCGGCCTGTGTCCCTTGTCCGGATTGGAGTTGCGGCGTGCTCCGAGTGGCCTCGTGACGCGGTCCAGCGCCGCGATCGATACCTTGCTGGTCACTCGCCCGGTCTTTCGGCGGACCTTGGTTACAAATATGTCGCATACGAATTAATCGCGCACGCTTGACACGGAGGCGAAGTTGGGGAATTATTCGTCTCACCCGCTTACATCGTATGCGATTAATATGTGAGCCACAGCACCTATCCCATCCGAAACTTTTATTGGAGTTACATCATGAAGACCCCCCAACTTGCCGCCGCGTTGCTTGCAGCTGTCACTGTCATTGCCGCCACTCCGGCTTTTGCCAGCGGCTACGGTCCGGCACCGTTCTATCGGTCGTCGGTTGGCTCACCTGCATCGCAACGTGGCCAAAATGCCGAAACCATCAGTGCTGAGCGCCAGAACGGCGCTGACGCACAACAGGCGCAACAGGCATACGGTGGCGTAACGGCCGGCAGCTCGCAATCGGGTAGCCGTGCGGTGGCCGCAGTTCAGCGCGATCTGTTCGCGCACCACTAATGGCATGGAACCGCCGGCGACGTCTTCAATCAGCCGGCGTTCTGACAGCGTGAAAAGCTAGTTGCTCTGCAGGGCATTCGTGAGCGGTGCTCATGATTGTTTTTCCTCTTTGAAGCTTTATGGAAGCCGAGCTTTCTTGAAGACTGGTTACACGAGAAACAGGGTTTGGGTAGGCCCTCAAAGACTGCCTTTACTGTAATTCGCAGGCCGGAGTTGTGGCCTTTAGATCACCAAAACATCAGGAGTCTGACGTGAGCAATGCACAGACAGGTAACGAAGCCAGGACAGCGGTTGGAACAGCGAAAACGGTCGACATAAAGCTCGAGGTCGTTGTCATTCCCGTCTCCGATGTCGATCGCGCCAAGCAGTTCTACGCTGAATTAGGGTGGAAGCTCGACGTCGATATCGCGAAAGACGAGCAGTTTCGGGTCGTACATTTCACGCCCCCGGGCTCGCAAAGCTCGATCCTGTTCGGCAAGGGCGTCACGACGCAAGAGCCGGGTTCGGCGCAGGGACTCCATCTCATCGTGTCCGATATAGACGCGGCTCGTGCAGCGCTTGTCGAGCGCGGCATTGAGGTAAGCGAAGTTTTCCATGACGTCGGCGGCCTGTTCCATCACGCCGGTGAGGAAGGGCGCGTCAGCGGCCCGCATCCGAAGCGGGGCAGCTATGGTTCATTCGCCTCGTTCAGCGATCCTGACGGAAACGGTTGGGTCTTCCAGGAAGTGACCACTCGACTCCCGGGAAGAGTGGACGCGCAAACCACGGCGTTCAACTCTTCAACAGAGCTCGCTGGGGCACTTCGACGCGCCGCGGCCGCGCATGGCGAGCACGAGAAGCTGACCGGACAGCATGACGAAAATTGGCCCGACTGGTATGCGGACTATATCGTCGCCGAGCAGGCCGGCACCCCGTTGCCGACGTAAGCGTGGCAGCCGGTAGCTGCCTGATTGAGGGATGGATCACTTGCCCGGTTGATTGACCTCGCCGGTATAGCGGGGCAGATGAATTTCGACATCAGGCTTTTTCTGCAGCCCAAGGTCCATCAGTGCCTTGATATCGTGCTGTGCCGCTGGACGCTGTACGGAGGTAGTGAACGCTTGCCACTGAGCCGCAAACTCGCTATCAGGCGGGAGCGTGGCGATATCGACAAAGTGCTTGATCTCGCCAATGGTTTGCTTGTCGAAGGACGAGATGCGCCGGGCCAGGGTATCGACGAACTTATCGAGTTCGGCATCCGGAAGCGAGCGGTTGACGTAGCCATACCGTTCCGCAAGATCGCCATTGATATCGTTGCCGCTCAGCAGAATTTCGAGCGCGCGGCCTCGGCCCATCAGACGCGGAAGACGGGCCATCGGGCCACCGCCGGGATCGAATCCGGCGCCGACTTCGAATTGGGAGAGCACGGCTTTTTCGCGGCTGGCAAAGCGCATATCGGAGGCAAGGGACAGCTCGCTGCCAACCCCCGTCGCCCGGCCGCGGATCGACACGATCGACACCACGGGAGAGCGGCTCAGGCGAACCAGCATATCGGGCAGCGGCGGCAAGCCTGTCCGGCCGGGAGGCATGCTCGTAGTGGCTTCGAGGGGCGGTACAAAGTCATAGTGGGTCAGGAAAAAGCCGGGGACAGCGCTGTCGAACACGACGACCTTCAGTTCGGGATCGTTCTCGATCTGGGTAATCACACTGTTCAACTGCGGTATGGATTCCGGACCAAAGATATTGAAAGGCGGATGGTCGATGGTGACGCGCCAGTATGCGGGCGTCACGCGCGTGATCTTGAACTCCTGGTTCGCGCCAGCTTCAGGTTGTGCACCCTGATTCGCAGCCGCTTCCGGCTGGTTGTTCTGTGCTATCGCGTCGCCGCTAAAAAACAGTGCGCCGGCGACCAGCGCCAGCGTCAGTTGTGCCAGTTTCATGTTTTTGCTTCCTTTTTTCTAGCCTGAAGAAAGACGCGGAAGAGGGAACCTGAATAACGTCCGGTCCGCACGAATTAGTGTAGGCACTCAGTAACCAGATACCAATGAACATGTATGCATCGACCAATCAAGAATCAGGACACCGTATTGAGCTATGCGAAGCAATCCAAAACAATTCGGACTTGTTCACGACCGACACAAGTGTTGTTCTAGGCCGGGCATTTACCCAAAGGGATTGCTTCCGCACAATCACTCTAACTACTGCCGATTGCGGTTTACGGTCGGCTGAAGCGGTAACGATGTGAGGCCTGCCAACGGGCTGCCTCGACAGACGGCTAAAACGGACAACCGTGAAAGTGTTTTCTCAGGATATTGCGTTGCTGCCGCACTCATCGCTCCACTTAATCGTACTAATTTTCAACAGAGACTTTCATGCCCGAAGATATCCTTCCCCAGATCCCGTCGCGTCGGCGCTTTATTAGCGTGGCAGCGGCGGCCGCTGTTGCGGGCTCATTGAGCCGCCTCGCATTCGCGGACACGAATCAATCCATTACTGAAATCACGAAGTCGAGCGGCGGTGACAAGACTTCCATTCGTACACTTCATGTGCACGCACCGGAAGCGCAACTCATTGACTTGAAGAGACGCATCAAGGCCACCCGGTGGCCTGAGCGGGAAACGGTGACCGACGCGTCGCAAGGCGTGCAGCTCGCAACCATGCAGAAACTCGCACGTTATTGGTCGACCGACTATGACTGGCGCAAAGTCGAAGCCCGGCTGAACGCGCTGCCGCAATTCGTCACCGAAATCGATGGCCTCGACATTCACTTCATCCACGTTCGCTCGAAAAATGCCAATGCGTTGCCGATGATCGTCACGCACGGATGGCCCGGTTCGATCATCGAGCAGTTGAAGATCATCGGTCCGCTGACCGATCCGGTGGCCCACGGCGGAAACGCATCGGATTCGTTCGACATCGTGATTCCGTCGTTGCCGGGCTACGGGTTCTCGGGCAAGCCGACCGCAACTGGCTGGGATCCTCAGCGCGTTGCACGCGCCTGGGTCGCACTGATGAAGCGTCTCGGCTACACGCGATATGTCGCGCAGGGCGGCGATTGGGGCAATGCTGTCACGGAGCAGATGGCTCTACTGGCACCGCCCGAACTGATTGGCATTCACACCAACATGCCGGCTACCGTGCCGGACGATATCGCCGAGGCACTCAAATTGGGCCAGCCGGCGCCGGCAGGCCTTTCGCCCGATGAGAAGCACGCGTTCGATCAGCTCGACTATTTCTACAAGCACGGCCTTGGCTATGCACTGGAAATGGCGAACCGACCGCAGACGCTATACGGGATTGAAGACTCGCCAGTTGGCCTTGCCGCGTGGATGCTCGACCACGACGCCGCGAGTCAGGCAATGATCGCCCGTGTGTTTGACGGTCAACCCGAGGGTCTTTCGCGAGACGACGTGCTCGACAACGTCACGCTCTATTGGCTCACGAACACGGCAGTGTCTTCGGCTCGTCTGTATTGGGAAAACAAGCTGAACTTCTTTGCGCCCAAGCACGTGGCCATTCCGGTTGCCGTCAGCGTCTTCCCGGATGAAATCTACGCTGCCCCGCAAAGCTGGACGGAGAAAGCGTATCCGAAGCTGATTCACTATAACCGCCTCCCCAAAGGCGGGCACTATGCGGCCTGGGAACAGCCGCAGGAGTTCACGGAAGAGGTTCGCGTGAGCTTCCGTCAGCTGCGTTAAGCGTAAAGATGCGGGCGATGCCGTCGTGGGTCGTCCGCAGTGTACAAGGCGTCTCAGCGTGCCCCGGCCATGAAGCGATGAATCTGCGCCACTACGCCCGCGCCTTCACCCACTGCCGACGCCACACGCTTGGTGGATCCTGAACGAACGTCGCCGATGGCGAAGACACTCTCGACGCTCGTCTGAAACAGCAGCGGCCGTGTGCGAGCTTCGGCAAGGTCGATGTCCGTCAATACGAATCCTTTCTCGTCGAGCGACACGCCGCATGTCTTGAGCCAGCTGGTATTCGGTTCGGCGCCGACGAATACGAACAGATGACGCGCCGTCATGCTGCCTTCCATGCCTCCTGCGCCGCGATAGTGCACGCGTTCGAGATGCGCATCCCCTTCAAGCGCGGTTAGTTCGGTGCGCGTATGAAGCGTCACGTTGGAGAGAGACGTGACACGTTCGATCAGATAGTGCGACATGCTGTGCTCGAGGCTCTTGCCGCGAATAAACATATGCACGTGCTCGACCTGCGATGCCAGAAACACCGCCGCCTGTCCCGCCGAGTTGCCTCCGCCAACCAGCAGTACCGGTTCCTTGCCGCATAGCCGCGTCTCGAGCGGCGTCGCCCAGTAGTAGACGCCGCAGCGCTCGAAACGTGCGAGGTCCGCAACGTCCGGGCGCCGGTACTCTGCGCCGGTGGCGATGACCACCGTACGCGCGGTGACGCGCCGGGCATCGGTCAGTTCCACCACAGGCGGTTGCCTGTCGCAAAACAACGCCTGAACCTCGCACGGGATGCCGATATGCGCGCCGAACTTCTGCGCCTGGATAAAGGCGCGTCCCGCAAGCGCCTGACCCGTGATGCCGGTGGGAAAGCCCAGATAGTTTTCGATGCGCGCGCTCGTACCGGCCTGGCCACCGGGCGCACGGCAGTCGAGCACTGCAACCGACAGCCCTTCGGATGCCGCGTAGACGGCCGCTGCCAGTCCCGCCGGGCCGGCGCCGACGATCGCCACATCGTAGAGGTGCGTTGGATCGAACTCGGGAATCAGCCCAAGACAGGAGGCGAGCTGTCCCTCGTTGGGGTTTCGCAGCACCGTGCCGTTCGGACAAAAGACGAGCGGGAAATCTTCGGGTTGCGGCGTCAGGCGCTCGAGTTGCGCGATGGCTTCGGCGTCGTGCTGGGCATCGAGCACGATATTCGGAAAGGAGTTGCGGCGCAGGAAATTCTGCAACGCGAGCAGACGTGCGTTACCGGCATCGCCGACAAGAACGACGCCATGTCCCCGGTCGATCACGAGAGTTCGCCGCAGAATCAGCGCGCGCATGATCTTTTCGCCGAGATCGGCTTCACTGACCATCATGGCGCTCAGCTGGTCGGGCTGCATCAGCAGGGCTTCGACGTCTTCGATCACATGCGCGTCGACAACCGCCGGTTTCTTCGAGAGCTGGGTGACGTCGGAGGTGAACTCTCCGCGTTTCCAGTAGGTGTGAACGGTCCGCACATGGCCGAGGCCGTCGCGGCCATCAATCCTGACCTTGCCCGATAGCAGGACGAACACGCCCGGGGAGATCTTTCCCGCCTGATAGAGCAATTCCCCTTTAGCGTGGCGCGTCACGCTGCCAAAGCGCCGCAGCCTGTCGACTTCGGCTTCCGTGAGGACAGGAAACATCTGCTGATACCGCGGATGGTCGAGCACGCTCGGGTCTTCGACGATCACCGGGTCGTCGATACGGCTCGCATTCTCCGCCGGCTGATCGTGCGGCGTGTCGCCTCCCGGCGTTGACTCGTTGCTCATTGCGCTTGCTCCTTCAGCGACTGATCGGCGCTGCCACCTGCCTGGTACGCGAGTTGGCCGACGTCATATCCTAGCCGATCTTCCGCATCCCGGGGTTTGTGGAACCCGCGGGCAAGGAGCGCCTTGAAGCGCTTGCAACAGCATGGCGGGTCAATGAAGGCCGTCCTGTCTGGCGTATGTCGATTCCCAGCCACCGCCCAGCACCTTGCACAGCGTGATCAGGTTGGCGGCCGCGTTGGCCTGACTTTGCTCCAGGTCGCTCTGCGAGTCGAGCAACTGCTTCTGCACGTTGAGCACGTTGAGAAAGTCGACCGCGCCTTCTTTATACCGTTGCCGCGCGATCGACAGCGCGTTCTGGTTCAGGCTCACAACTTTTTTCAGGCGATCGCGACGGCGCTGCTCGGCGTCGTAGACAACGAGTGCATCGTCCACCTCTCGCCAGGCATCCAGAACGGTACGTTGATAGAGAATCGCCGCTTCCTGCTGTTGTGCCTCGCGCAAATGGAGCGTGCCCTTGAGACGTCCGCCTTCGAAGATGGGCAGCGTGATTGATGGTCCCACGACGTATTGGCCGGACGCCCAGTTGGCGAGATTCGATAGTTGCAGGCTCTGGAAGCCGGCGCTGCCGTTCAGCGAGATGCGGGGGTAGAAGTCAGCCTTCGCCATGCCGATCGACGCTGTGGCCGCGTGCAGTTGCGCCTCTGCCTTGCGAATGTCGGGGCGGCGTTGCACCAGTTCAGACGGAACCCCGATGGGCACCTGCTCAGGCAGTGCCGGCACATCGCGTGGCTCGGCGAGCAGCGGTTGTAGTTCGCCAGGCTCCTTCGCCAGTAACAGACCGATCGCATTGATCGTAGTATCGCAACGCGATTCGAGCGTCGGGATCAGGGCCTCGATTGACTCGGCCAGTGCGGCAGCATTGTCTACATCGAGATCCGTGGTGACGCCTTCATGGACCCGCTTTTCCGTGAGTGTCGTCGCGTCGCGGGCGATTTGCAGGTTCTGTCTCGCGATCTGCAGCAGGATCTGCGTATCGCGCAACTGAATGTAGTCTCGCGCCAGTTCGGCGCGTGCCGACAATAGCACTGAGTTGCGGTCCTCGTACGAGGCATCGGACAAAGCGGTTGCGGCCTCGACACCGCGTCGTGCGCGACCCCAGATGTCGACTTCCCAGGAGGCATCGAAACCAAACTGATAGAGGTTATAAGCCGGCGAGCCCGAGGGAGGGGGCGGCAAGGCGGCGGCGCCGAGCGGCGCGCTGCCCGACGCCGACTCCAGTGGACTGCCCGTCGGGCTGACGCCCAGCAGCCCCAGAATGCCGTTCGGGCTGGCGCGCTCGCGGTTATAGGATGCCGCGGCGTCCAGCGTGGGATATTCATCTGCACCCGCGATGCGTTGCTCCGCGCGGCTTTGCCTCAGACGCGCCGATGCCGCAGCTACGTCGAGGTTCGCGTCGGCCAGTTGTTGTTCCAGCGAGTCCAGCGTCGGGTCATTGAACAGCGTCCACCATTGCGGACCGAAGTCGGCTTCGACGGGTTTGCTTGTTGCTTGCGCAGTCTGAGTGCGGTTAAACACGTCAGGCGTAGCCGACTGCGGAGGTTCGAAGTTCGGGCCGACCATGCAGCCCGTCATCGTGAAGCACGCCAAAATATACAGCGCTAGCTCACGGAATTCGCTCGCATTCATGGCGTGTTTGCTCCTGCGATCCGTGTATCGTCACGTCTGTCGACGGCAACCTTCGCTTCGACCGACAGCCCTACGCTCAACCTGGACGCAGCCTGTTGTCCCCGGTCGATGGTGATCTTGACAGGCACGCGCTGGACGATCTTGGTGAAGTTGCCGGTTGCGTTGTCGGGCGCGATAGGCGCGAAACTCAAGCCTGTCGCCGGGGCAAGACTATCGACGTGTCCGTTGATCACGACGCCAGGGAAGGTGTCGACCTTGATACGCACGGTCTGGCCGGGGCGCATGTGGGTGAGCTGATTTTCCTGGAAGTTGGCGACGACATAGGCTTCCGAAAGCGGAACGATCGCGAGCAGTGGCTCGCCCACGGTAACGTACGCGCCGACCCGCACCGAGCGTCGTCCCACTTTGCCGTCGACGGGCGCGTGGATCTCTGTATAGGACAGGTTGAGTTTCGCCTGCTCGAGTTCGGCCTCGGAATGAGCCAAGGCGCCTGCCGCCTTGGCGCGCTCGGTACGCAGAATGTCGAGGTTCTGCTCTGTCGTAACAAGTGCGGCCCGGTCGTGGGCCTGCTGCGCGAGTTCCTCGGCGAGCGAGCTCGACGCATGCTGTTGCTCCTGCGTGGTTCCCGCACCCGATACCGAGAGATTCTGGTAGCGCGTAGCGTTCTGTCGCGCAAACTCGATCGCCGCGTCATCTGACCGTAGCGTAGCCCGCGCCTGGTCGACCAGCGAGGGCTGCTGTGCGATCTCGGCGTCGTAGTTCGCAACCGATGCCTTGCCTGCCTCTACGTCGGCTTGTGCACTGGCGAGAGCGGCGCGGAAATCGCGGTCGTCGATACGCACCAGCAACTGCCCGGTTTTGACCTGCTGGTTGTCCTCGACGAGCACCTCCGAAAGCTGGCCGGGGATACGCGGCGCGACCAGCGTGAAATCGGCCACGACATAGGCGTCATTGGTCGTCTCGCTGTGTGAGTCGGCAAACAGCGCTACGCAAGCCCATATAACGAGGCCGACTATGACGACGCAGCCGACAAGACCCAGGATTTTGAGTCGAGATGAGGAGGTGGTTGACATAGGTATCGTTGCTCAACGGGACGGGGGTGGCGTGGTGCTCCACGGCGGATAGATCCGCACGGGCAAAAACGGAATGACGAGAAGGAGGGCGACGGCGATACCTGCCATCACGAGATAGAGATCGGCCGA
The DNA here is from genome assembly GCF_050436665.1 of Paraburkholderia sp. EB58. Lineage (NCBI taxonomy): Bacteria > Pseudomonadati > Pseudomonadota > Betaproteobacteria > Burkholderiales > Burkholderiaceae > Paraburkholderia > Paraburkholderia sp. EB58. Next base: position 46,379 of record NZ_JBNDMQ010000051.1, read on the forward strand.
CGTCAGTACTTCCGCCTGCTCGTGAATCCGCTGCGCGAGTTCTCCGAAGCCATGGTCTGATTCGATATTTTGACCGCCGGCAAACGGGTTGTTGCCGAGGCGGTTCACCAGCGGGTTGTTGCCCAGGCGGTCCACCAGCATGCTCGAATGAAAATGCTCGCGCGCAGTGCCTACCCCTTCGAGAATAGCGGTCGCAACCGCAGCCGAAAATGTTTTGACCGTGTTGAACATGGCCGAAGCGAACGGCCCTTCGGTTGGTGGCAGACCCGTCGTGACACCCATCAGGATTCCTATGATGACCATCGGTTGTGCGAGGATCTGTAACGACTGCAGCCAGTAAAAGTTCTCGCGAACCCACTCGGAGTCCATATAACTTCCCAGCAGACACGTGGCGACCATCAGGCAAAGTCCAACGGCCATGACCCACCGGTGGTCGATCTGCCGCAGGTTCAGGAGGGCGGCGGTCAGGGGAAGCGATATCAGCAGGGGAATGGCAACCAGCAAAAACAGCCGCGTGGTTTGCAGCGGCCTGTAATCGTGAATGTGCGCGAGAAACTGGCTCGGTATGGCGGCGACGCCAACCAGCAGCACAACCGCGCCTGCCAGTGTCAGGAGCCCGTGCGCGAAATTCCTGCGGCGAAGCAACCTGAGCCCGAAAAACGGCAGCGGATGAAACCACTCGTTGATCAGGAACGCCACCAGCAATGGCGTCCCGACACCAAACATCGCGCAGATAAACGTGGAATTCAGCCAGTCCAGGCGATCAGCCTGCAGAAGGCCAATCACGAGCATGACCACCGCGGGATACCCCAGTAGGACGCCGCGCCAGTTGAATAAACGGAACCGTTCGAGTTTAAGGGGATCCGCCGGAAGTCCCATATAGATTGCCAGACAGCTCAATAAGCCAAGCGGCACAATTTGCCAGAACGCCATTTGCCAGTCGACATATTCGGTCCATAGCGCCGTGAGCGGCGTGCTGAGCGCAGGTCCAAAGGTTGCAGTCAACGCGTAACCCGCGAGTCCATATAACTTGATTTTCGGCGGGAGATACCGAAGCGCGACGATGATCAGCATCGGTGGCAGACATCCACCGGCTATCCCTTGTAATACCCGCAACACATAGAGGCTAAGCAGGTTCGGTGCGAGGGGACTCAGGAATCCCAGGAGCATCACGGCCAGCACGGCGCCGATCGTAAATCGCTTCAGCGTGAACGTGATCCCGAACCATGGAGCGAACACCATCGTGGCGACGTTCGTCGCCTCGAAGAGAGCGGTCACCCAGGTCCCATCGTCATTGCCAATCGAGAGCGCGCCGCGAATATCTTCCAACCCAACTTCGGTGACGTCTTCATTCAATATGGCCAGTAGCGAAGCCAGCAGCATGCCGAGCAGGCCTATAGCAAGGCGAAGTGGCAGCTCGGGTTCCTTGGGCGCTAGCTGCGCAGGCGTCTCTGTCTCCTGTGCAGAAACCGGCGCCGGCGTCGGTGCGGGGTTCGGTGCTGGCGTTCCGTTTGTCCCTGGCGTGGCGGTGGTCATAAGAGTCCGCGAGGCTACTAGTGTTGAACGGGATGGTGGATTGGGAAGGCTCCCCCGCCTCCGCGCAATGGATTGTGGTCATTCTAGGAGACAGGTCCGCTTCTTGCAGCCAACAAAGTTCGCGTAGCAGTCCATTCCATTCACAAATCCAGCCAGACGGCGCACCCGCTACCGGGACCACCCTCCTGGCTGGAAACGATTCTTTTCCATTTGCTCAACAGAGTGCGTGCGTGCATCAGCAAGCAGAACGGGTAATGCGTACAATCAATGCGCGCACGCACTGGCGTCGATGAATCGATAGGTGTGCTGCCTTATTAAAACGTTGTTGAATGGAGAAGCGACAAGTGAAATTCTCAGTGAAAAATGAAATCCGCTCAGACGATGTTTCAACGATTGAGCATGCGATGAAGAGCGTCGATGCGGATGCGAAGGTCAACGTCGACATTGACGCGCATACGGTGAGCGTCGATTCATGGCTGATGCCGGAAGAGTTTCTTGTCGCTTTCGACGACGAGAACCTGGACGTGATCATCGTCGAAGGCTAGCGCGCTTGCGCACTGCGAAGGCTGCGCGCGTTGGGCTTGCCAGCAGGTGGCCCAAATCTCATCGCATTTGGCCAGGCACGACACCATCCACGTGTTCCAGTTGCCGTGCCGACATCTATCCTTTAAGTCATCAATGAGGCTAATCGAGGATAGGTTCATCATGCTGATGCAAAAACTTCAAAGCTCTTTCCTGTTCGGGGGAAATGCCCCGTACGTGGAGGAGCAATACGAGCTCTACCTGGCTGACCCGGCGTCGGTCGAGGACGAATGGCGCGCCTACTTCGACGCGCTGCGCGAAACGCCCGCCATCGACGGCAGCGACCGCGATGACGAACCGCACGCACCTGTCGTGTCGAACTTCGTCGATCTGGCCAAACGCCCGCGTGCCACCGTAATGATGCGCGACGATGGTCTTGCGATCGCCAGAAAACAGGTGGCGGTGCAGTCGCTGATTGCCGCGTTCCGCATGGTCGGCACGCGCACAGCAAATCTGGACCCGCTGATGTGGGCTCCCCCGCGGGCACTGGTCGAACTCACGCCAGCGTTCTACGGCTTGAGCGCTGCTGACATGTCTACGCGATTCAGCACGGCCGATACGTTTCTCTTTGATGACGACGAAGACGCCACCCTACGCGACATGGTTTCGGCGCTCGAACAGACCTATTCCGGCACGCTGGGCGCCGAGTTCATGCATCTGACCGATGCGAACCAGCGGCGCTGGTGGCAGATGAGGCTGGAGTCCACGCGTGCGAAGCCTTCGTTTTCCGTAGCGGAGAAAAAGCGCATTCTCGAGCGCCTGACGGCCGCCGAAGGGCTGGAGAAGTATCTTCATACCCGCTATGTCGGACAAAAGCGTTTCTCTCTGGAAGGTGGGGAATCGTTGATCGTGCTGCTGGACGAGGTCGTCCGCTATGGCGCATCGAAGAAGATCGGCACAGTGGTAATGGGCATGGCGCACCGCGGTCGTTTGAACGTGCTGGTGAACATTGCCGGCAAGCCGGCGCGCGCGCTCTTCAATGAGTTCGACGGCAAGGCTGGGGATCCTCTTCCGGAAGGCGACGTCAAGTACCACAAGGGCTTTAGCAGTGTGACAGAGACGAGCGACGGGCCGGTCGAGGTTGTGCTTGCCTTCAATCCCTCGCATCTGGAAATCGTCAACCCGGTGGTGCAGGGCATGGCACGCGCCAAAGGGGATGCCTCGGACGCAGGAGACGGGAGTGACGTGCTGCCCGTCGAAATTCATGGCGACTCGGCTATTTCCGGGCAAGGCGTCGTGATGGAGACGTTGAACCTTTCGTACACTCGCGGGCACGGTACGGGCGGGACGGTCCACATCGTCGTCAACAATCAGGTCGGGTTTACAACCTCGGATCCGCGCGATACGCGTTCGTCGTTCTATACGACGGACATCGCCAAGATGATCGAGGCGCCTGTTCTGCACGTCAACGGCGACGACCCGGAAGCGGTTGCCATGGCCGTGCGGCTTGCGCTCGACTATCGCACGGCCTTCAGGCGCAGCGTAGTGATCGATCTGGTTTGCTTCCGCAAGTACGGACATCAGGAACAGGACACCCCCGCCATCACGCAGCCTCTCATGTACCGCGCGATTGCCAGCCATCCGGGTACGCGGACTGTTTATGCTCAACAGTTGATCAAGGAAGGCGTGGTGACTTCCGTAGAGGTCGAAGAGTATGCCGCCGCAGCGCGCGACGGTTTCGAGCGTGCACACAGCAGCGAGGCGCCTGCGGCGCCGGTTCAGTCACAGGATATGCCGCCATGGCCGCTGTTTCTCGACAACTATTCCGGCCCCGTCACCTATGGGCCGGCGCGGCCCGCGCAGGTACGGGCGCTCGCGCAGCAGATATCGACTGTGCCGGACGGTTATGAACTCCATCCGCTGGTCGGCAAGGTGATGGCCGCGCGCCGCGAGATGGCGGCCGGAAAGAAGCCGCTTGACTGGGGGATGGGCGAGCACCTGGCATTCGCCTCGCTGCTCGAGGCGGGGGTGGATGTCCGCTTGAGCGGGCAGGACAGCGCGCGGGGAACGTTCAGTCACCGGCACGCCGTTTTGCACAATCAACAACGGACGAGCCGTTCGGACGGCGTGTATATCCCGCTGGATCACGTGAATGACGTTGGCGTGGGGCGAGGCCGGTTTGCCGTGACCAACTCCATTCTGTCGGAGGCGGCGGTACTGGGCTTCGAATACGGCTACTCGACAGTGAACCGCAACGCGCTCGTTATCTGGGAGGCCCAGTACGGGGACTTCGCGAACGGCGCGCAGGTTGTGATCGACCAGTTCATCGCAGCAGGTGCCGCAAAGTGGGGGCAGTTGAGCGGCTTGACCCTGTTCCTGCCACACGGGCAGGATGGGCAAGGACCGGAACACGCGTCGGCGAGGCTCGAACGATACCTGCAACTGTGCGCGCAGGAAAACATGCGGGTCGTGCAACCGACGACGCCTGCGCAACTGTTCCATTTGCTGAGGATGCAAGCGACGGTCTTCGATCGCCGGCCGCTCGTCGTGATGACACCCAAGTCGCTGTTGCGTCATCCGGAAGCGGTAAGCACGTTCGACGACCTGGCGACGGGCGCGTTCCGTGAGATCCTGGGCGACACGCAGGTCGAGCCGTCGCAGGCGTCCAGCGTTGAGCGCGTCATCGTATCTTCGGGTAAGGTGTACTACGAACTGCTCGAACGTCGCCGCACGTCCGGCGTTACCGAAACTGCGCTCATCCGCATGGAACAGTTGTATCCGTTTCCGTCACAGCAACTGGCTACCGAGTTTGCGCGCTATCCGAACCTGAAGACGGTGGTGTGGGCTCAGGAGGAAGCGCGCAACCAGGGCGCATGGAGCTTTGTCGAGCCCCAGTTGCGTGAGATGCTGCCTGCGGGCGCGCAACTGAAATATGCCGGGCCGCCCGCGTCTGCGTCAACGGCGCCCGGTTACCACTCGGCATTCGTGACGAGACAGGCGGCCGTCATTTCGAGTGCATTCGCGCAGTAACGGCGCATGCGTATCGCGATGAGGCTGTTTTGAAGGATTTCCGCTGCTCGGGCACGATCCACGTGCCCGGGCGGCGATTCTTGGTGTGGTTAGAAAGTGATGCGCGGCAGTCGCGTCGTATTGGCCCAGATGCAGCCTATCTTGGCCCATAGACAGCCTTCTCCCGCGCCCGCGCAGCTTCAATCGTTGTCAGAATGGACAGAAGCATTTCTCACGATTCTTCCAGAAGCACATCAAAAGGGTGCTAGATGGGCTGTGCTTTGAACGGAGAACCCGTCAAGGCAATCGCCCATGAGCTGGTACGGAACATATGCTGTTCTCGAGTTGGAAGGGAAATCGTCCTTTGATTTTGGCCGCTGAGAGTGTCAGCGGCCGTTTCCATGCGAGCCAGCCATGACCCGAAACCCGAACACCGCTTTAAAAGTCCTCCCGAAACCACCGCTTGCCGGCGAAACGATGTCGGGTGCCGACATCATCTTGCGCGTACTCAGCGAGCAGGGCGTCGATACCGTATTCGGTTATAGCGGCGGCGCGATCTTGCCCACGTACGACGCTGTGTTTCGTTTCAACGAAATGCACAAGGACAATCCCGAGCGCCAGATCAACCTCGTGGTACCTGCCAACGAGCAGACCGCCGGCTTTATGGCCGCGGGTTATGCACGCGCGAGCGGGAAGGTTGGCGTATTCATGGTGACGTCAGGTCCTGGGGCCACCAATGCGGTGACGCCGATCGCCGATTGCAACGGCGATTCGGTCCCGGTCGTACTCATCAGCGGACAGGTACCGCGTGCCGCGATCGGCAGCGATGCTTTCCAGGAAGCGCCGGTCTTCAACATCATGTCGGCGTGCGCAAAGCAGGTGTTTCTCGTCACTGACCCGGAAAAGCTGGAACAGACACTGCGTACTGCATTCGAAGTCGCTCGCACCGGCCGTCCTGGCCCGGTTGTGGTGGATGTGCCGAAGGACATCCAGAACTGGATCGGCACTTACCGTGGGCACGGCACATTGGAATTTCGCGGCTACTCCGACCGTCTTCGCAAGGTGGCCAAAGGCGCGCTGCTCGAAGAGGACAAGCGCAGCGAATTTTTCGATCTGCTGGCGCAAAGCAGGCGACCGCTGCTGTATGTCGGCGGCGGCATCATTACGGCCGGCGCGACGGCGGAGCTGCGTCAGTTTGCAGAGCGCTATCGCATCCCCGTAGTGAACACGTTGATGGGTCTCGGCACCCTCTCCGTGAAACACGAACTGGGGCTCGGCATGCTGGGCATGCACGGCGCGGCCTGTGCGAACTACGCAGTGGAAGATTGCGATTTCCTGATCGCGGTGGGCGCACGATTCGATGACCGCGTCGCCGGTGGCCGCCCTCATGCATTTGCGCCGGGAGCGCAGCATGTTGCGCACATCGACATTGATGAGGTGGAGATCAACAAGGTTAAACAGGCGGACTGGACGCACGTGGGCGATGCGAAGGAAACCTTATTGTCGCTGATGCAGCACGATTCAGCTGTGCAGGCTCCTTCGGACTGGCTCGAGCATATCAGGGAACTGAAGCAGACCTACGGTATGAACTATGACCGGAACAGTCCGCTGATTCAGCCGCAGCGCGTGGTCGAAAAGCTCAGTGAAATTACCGGCGGCCGAGCCATCGTCACCACCGGCGTCGGCCAGCACCAGATGTGGGCCGCGCAATTTTTCGACTTCGTCGAGCCGCGCAGCTTCCTGACCTCGGGCAGTATGGGGACGATGGGCTTCGGGCTGCCCGCGGCGATCGGCGCCCAGATGGCGCGGCCGGATGCACTTGTGATCGACATCGATGGTGACGGCAGCATCCGCATGAACATAGGCGACCTGGAGACGGCAACCACCTATGGCGTGCCGGTCAAGGTACTGCTGCTCAACAATGTCGGCGACGGAATGATCCGGCAGTGGCAGCGTCTCTTTTACGACGGGCGCTTGATGGTGAGCGACAAGTCGCTGCATCGCAAGGATTTTGTCATGGCGGCGCAGGCCGACGGGTTTGAGTTTGCCCAGCGCGTTGAAACGCTGAGCGAACTCGAGGACAAACTCAGGGCCTTCGTGGAGTTTGACGGGCCGGCTTTCCTCGAAGTCATGATCGACTACGACGCCGATGTGTTTCCGATGGTGGGACCTGGGCAAAGCTACGCGGGCATGATCACCGGGCCGTTTATTCCGTCCCGCTCGAAGCGGGAGGCCGGAGGTAAAGGGGCAGGGCGCCAGGCAGCTGCGGATATGTTCTAGGCCCGCAAATAGGACACACTAGCGCCGGGCTTGCGGGCCCGGCTCGAGCGCTTCAAGCCTGCGACGGTTTGACGTCGAAAGCAATCCGTCCTGCTGGCAGAAAAGAGAGCGAGACGACCGCGCCGCCCTTGACCTCCGGAAAGTGGTGGCTGCCCGGCGCGGGTGCCGTCCAGCCGCCATAGCACCAGCCGTTCGGACCTGCAAGCGCCGCGCCTGCATCGAGCGGCACCACAAGATTGATCTCGCCATAGGGATGCGAGTGATAGCCACCACGGAAGCTGCCTTCGGGGTTGTTCTGCGCGGTACCCGTGCTATCCATCAGCACCGCAGTGGCGCTGAAGAAAAACGTCTCAGACGAGGGCAAAACGAGTTGTGAGCGACGATAACGCGGGCCAGCGATTTCGACGTGAGCCGCCCAGCCATCCTTCACGCCGAGGGCAATCAGTCGCGCCAGGTCCTTGTACAACTCGCTTTCGACGCCGTGCTCCGTATTCAGCCATTGCTCGACCTCGGTGCTCGTGGTCATGTCCTTGACCTCTTGCAGAAAGGGGATAAGTCGGGCGATAAGCTCGTCTTTGTTACTTGTGAGTGGGGTTTGGGACATTCCAGTTCGTCCTTGAATCAAGTGTCATGTACATCCGGCGTGGCGAGTGCAGCGAGAGCTTCTTAAGACAGTCACGCTGCGTCCGCTCAATTCGCCATCGCCACCTTCGTCGCGCCCGGCTTTGCAGTCTTCGCCTGCGGGGTCTTAGCCTGCGCAGTCTTCACCGGTGCCTCCATTTCGTTCTGCTCGATAATCTTCGCGATCTCCGCATCGGCCTGTTCGCCGTACTGCGCAAACACATCGGTGTGATAGGTCGTGTTCACCGCCGCGCCAAGCTGCGTGCCGGAATCGTCGCGCGTGTCGGCGTCGACCTGCATCGACAGCCCAATGCGCAGCGGATGCGCCTCCAGCTCCTTTTGATCGAACTGGATACGCACCGGCAGGCGCTGCACGATCTTGATCCAGTTGCCGGTCGCGTTCTGCGCCGGCAACGTCGCGAAGGCGCTGCCCGTTCCCGCCGAGAAGCCGATCACCCGTCCGTGGTACTTGACGTTAGAACCGTACACATCCGCCGTCATCGTGACCGGCTCGCCGATGCGCATCCGCCGCAGTTGCACTTCCTTGAAGTTCGCATCGACCCACACGCCGTCGAGTGGCACGATCGACATCAGCGGCGTGCCCGGCCCGACGCGCTCGCCCACCTGCACCGAGCGCTGCGCGACGTAACCCGTCACCGGCGCCGGCAGCGTATTGCGCGCGTAGTTGAGGTACGCGTCGCGCACCTTGGCGGCGGCAGCCTGCACGTCCGGATGCTGTTCCACCGACGTGCGGTCGGTCAGCGCATGGTTCGATTGCGCCTGCTGGCGAGCGGCGTCGAGCGATGCCTGAGCGGAGGCCACCGCGTCGCGGGCGTGCGAGACGTCTTCGGCCGACACCGCGCCGGTACTGGCCACCGCAACACGGCGCTGCAGATCGTCCTTGGCGCGTGCCAGGTCCGACTCGCGCTGCGCGACGTTGGCCGCGTAGTAGTCGTTGTTCACGTAGAGCGTGCTGACCTTGCGCACGGCCTGGCCGAGCGCCGC